>JANYDG010000090.1 GCA_025359885.1 Acidobacteriota bacterium | reverse complement strand
GGTTAAGTAGCAAGTCAAGCCGCTGTCATGCAATCCTCTTCCCAGCCATGAAACTCCTCCTCAGCATCCTCGCCGGGTGCCCCATCCTTGTCGCAGTCCCATCGCGACATGGGTGGGAAAACAAAACCCCATGAGCCGTTGCCGTTGCACTTGCCCTTCGCAATTCCCACCGCTCCATCCCCAGAGCCTTCCGCGCGCCGGAGCCATCTCCATCCCCAATGCCTTCCAAGCGCCGGAGGCGCAAGGGTTGATAGCCCAGGGCAACGCCCTGGGAACACCCCCCCCACCACCACCAAGCGCCGTAGGCGCGATGGAACCTCCGGTAAGGCAACGTTTGAACTTCGCCATCGAAAACCCTGAAAAACACCCCACACCCTTGTCTTTTCGCGATTTTGCCTTTTCTCTATCCCCAAAACAAATCCGAGGGTGCCCCATCCTTGTCGCAGTCCCATCGCGACATGGGTGGGAAAACAAAAGCCCATGAGCCGTTGCCGTTGCCCTTCGCAATTCCCACCGCTCCATCCCCAAAGCCTTCCTCGCACCGGACCCATCTCCATCCCCAGAGCCTTCCGCGCGCCGGAGGCGCAAGGGTTGATAGCCCAGGGCAACGCCCTGGGAACACCCACCACCACCACCAAGCGCCGTAGGCGCGATGGAACCTCCGGTAAGGCAACGTTTGAACCTTGCCATCCACAACGCTGAAACAAAAATCCTCAACAGGAGCCCGCAAAATTTGCGGCCCCAACTCCTCCACTCCTCCAAACAAACACCCAGCACCTATGTCATCCTGAACCAGGCCATGAAACTCCTCCTCGGCATCTTCGCCCTCATCCTCGCCGCCGTCTCCCTCTTCGCCGACTACAAATGGCGGCAGTGGATAGCCGCCCGCAAACGCGAGCACGACCGGTAGCCTCAAATTCGCAACTCTTTTGAGCACGCAACGTTACAATGAGTGCGAGGACAACGTCCAAAAGCCTATGAACCGCACATCTCTTCTCCGCCCCGCCATCTTCGCAGCTGCCGCGCTCACCTTCGCCATCATCACCGCCAGGCCCGCGCATGCCCAGTTCGGCGGACCGGCCGCGTCGCCCACCACCCAGGTCCACGATCCCGCCGCCCTCAAGCCACCCGCCGGGGCCCGCGTCGCCATCATCGAATTTGAAGACATGGAGTGCCCCGACTGCGCCCGCGCCAACCCGCTGCTCCGCGAGGCCGCCACCAAGTACAACATCCCCTGGGTCCGCCACGACTTCCCGCTGCCCTTCCACCCGTGGAGCTTCCAGGCAGCCGTCAACTCCCGCTGGTTTGACACCAGGTCCAAGAAAATCGGCGATGAATACCGCGACGCCGTCTTCGCCTACCAGCCCAACATCACCTCGCTTGATGTCCTGCGCCAGTTCACCCAGAAGTTCGCCGACGACCACAAGATCGTCCTGCCCTTCGCCGTCGATCCCCAGGGCAACCTCACCGCTCTCGTCAAAGCAGACTACGCCCTCGGCCAGCGCGTCGGCATCGAACACACCCCCACCATCTGGGTCACCACCACCAACTCCAAAGGTGCCCCCTTCGTCGAAGTCATCGACCGCACCAAACTATTCCAACTCATCGACCAGGCACTCGCCGACACCAAACCAGCCACCACCGCCAAAAAATAGCATCTCTCTTGACGGAACTTCGGAAGGGCATACTTTGAAAGTATGCCCAGTCCGAAGCCCATTCTTGATTGGTCCCAAGGCCCCGCCATTGAAAGCCTCCCCGGCAAGCTCAGCGGTTCCCGGGTTCTCAAAGGCACGCGCATGCCCGTCTCCGCCATCGTCGAAGACCTCGAAGCCGGAGCCAACATCGACGACATCCTGGGTTGGTTCTATGCACTCGACCGCGAACAAGGGCAAGAAGTCATCCACTTCGCCGTAAGCAGCCTCGGAGAAGTTCAAGTCCATGCCTGGTCATCTCGACCATGCAGATGACCGCTCAGGTCATGTAAAACGGTCCGACTTCAAACCGTGCGGAAAACTCGCTTAATGGGCGCTTTGTGAAAGGGCACGACTTCAGTCAAGATTATTCACTTGACGAAGGTTTTAGTGGAGGTGTCCAATGAGGACGCCTAGATTCCGTCCTGTACCGCCCCAGAAATCTAGGCGTTGGATAAGGAGACGCATGACGATTTGTATAGGGGTTCTCGCAGCTGACTCAAAAGCTATCGTATGCATTGCAGATCGCTACATGGCCTATACCACGGACATTGCCGGTGAAACTGACTCTGTAAAAATCCTCCCGGTTGGAGATAACGGCGCTCATGCACTCATCTCAGGAAGCGAAGATGCGGTTGGTCGGGTACTTGCGAAACTGATTCAGCACGACGACCTGGGAAAGAACCGCTCCAATACGCAGAAATATTGCGAAGCTGCCTACAGGGAAGCGGAACGGGAGATGTTGAGCATGAGGTTTCTCGGCCCATTCCTAAAGATTGAGGCATACGAAGAGGCGCTGCTGCAAGGACAGGTCAATGCGGTCATAAAGTCCATTTCCGATGAAATAAGCCAAGCGCGCAAAGACACTAACCAACCATTTTTCCAATGCGGATTCTTGCTCTGCGGATTCGATGAACACAAGAAGCCCTACATATTGAATCTCAGCGCCCCCGGCGGTTGCGTCGATTTGACGTTGACGGGATTCAGTGCGATGGGGAGTGGTTCAGGATATGCATTACAGAATCTTCTCGGCGGATGGGAGAGGAGCTATCCAATCGACCGCGCACTTTACGAAGTCTTTGATGCGAAAAGCGATGCCGAGCTAGACCCGAATGTAGGCTGGGACTGGGATGCTGTGGTACTGACCGCCGACAAGATCATATCCGTTCCAGAGGAGACGAAGACCATGCTGGATCGGGTATTGGTTCAGCAAAATCGTTCTCCATACACGCTCTTCGATCAAGACAAGCACCTTCCTCTACCGCCTGAAGATTGGATGGACAAACTCAAGGAATTTGCGAAAACCATCATTCCATAATGTTTTACGCCGTCAATTGTTCAAACGTCAGAGGATCAGCAGTGACCATGTGGCGCAGCGTATCAACGAAAATATCAGAGCGGCCCCGGCGATTGAACCGGAATTCCATTTCTTGAAGATAGGATTCAAGATGCTTTGCCGAAATTCGATGCCACGTTCCGATGATGCCGCGCTTGAGCAGCGAGAAGGCAGATTCGACGGTGTTGGTATGGATTTCCCCGTCAACGTAAACCTTGGCTTTATGCTTGATTGTCTTGTGGCGCTCAGTGAGGCCGACAGCTTTCATCGCGCCCGGATAGGCGTTGAATTCATCCGTCACGATCACGTCAACATCTTCGCTCACGTTGTCTTTGATGTACTGCGCCAGCGTTCCGCTCTTGGCATCTTCGGCATGGAAGAATCTCGTTTCGCCGCCGTGCTGCCGAAGGCCAATGACGATCTGCTTTGTGCTCTTGCCGTGGCCCGGTTTGTTCTGATGGCCTCGCTGGATTCCGCCGACGTAGGTTTCATCCATCTCCACCGTGCCGTACAACATTGTCTTTTCCGCCGTCGCCATTGCCGCACGAATGCGGTGGCACAGGTACCACGCCGTCTTATAGGAGCCCTTGTTGAGACCCCAAATCGTCCGCTTAAGCTGCGATGCGCTCATGCCTTTCTTGGCTTCGCAGATCAGCAGAACGGCAAGAAACCAAACCGGCAGCGGCAAGTGAGAATCGTGAAAGATCGTGCCGCTCATAACCGTAAACTGGTACTGGCATCCGACGCATTCAAACCGAGCGTAGTCCTTCATCCGAGAAACACGGCGGTCTTTGCACCGGGGGCAGCTAACGCCTTCTGGCCAGCGCAACCGCTCAAGCAATTCCCGGCACTTTTCATCCGTAGAGAAACTGGAGTTGATTTCGAGGAGCGTCATGGCAGAACCTCTTAAACCGAAGTCGCCTTTGCAGCGCATACCAACCCGAAATTTGGTTGCGAGCATAAAGGCTGATTTGCGCCGTATTCCACTCCCGAAAGAAGAACCAAAGTCGAAGAAAGGGAAGGAGTAACGATCACCATGAAACGATGTTATCGAAGCCGTTACCCTTTGTCAAGTGAATAATCCTGACTTCAGTCGTGCCGATAAAGCCCATGAAATCAGAGGGCTTTAGCCCCCGAGGTTTGTTTCAGCCAGAGCAACCGCCATCCTTGATGGGAAGTCCCCGTCCTTGAAAGCGCAATTCCCAGGCAGCAAAAGGCACGCCCAACCGCCTGGGATTGCGTCACTGCTGTTCGGGATCTTTCAGCAGACGATAAGCCTTCCCTGATCCTCGACCTGCGAAAGTACCTCACCGACCGAAGTCCGACAGTACGCTCCTCAGCACTCGACAAAGTCAGGGATGAAAAACTTCCGGAGTTGGAAGGTCAAGTGCGGCTCCTGCTTTCGGACAAGAATGACATCGTCCGCTATTCCACCGCAGATTCCATTGGTCACTTGTGCGCAATTCAAAGCATCAAAGCCGCCTGGCTTGATCCGCTCTTGGACGATACCGATGGTCTGGTTCGGATCGAAAGAGTTCTTTCGTTCCTGCACTACGCAAATCTGCCAGAACCCATCACTGCTAGTCAGCACTTTTTCAGAATGCAGATCTATATTGAGGTCTTGACTCTCGTTCTGCGCATCGGAATCCTTCTCGCAGCCTTCCTCATCTTCTGGAACTGCGGCCCATGGATTGAGCGCACCTTGCTACCACCCAGACTCAGCACGGAGTCCGGAACCGATCCCTGTGTAAACCAGTCCCGGTGCAAACTAGTCCCGGCGCAGACTAGTCCCGGTGCAGACCAGTCCAGGTTCAAACCAGTCCAGGTGCAGACTAGCCACCCTTCCGGCACCGATCCGAGCAGTACTTCACTTCCTCCCACACCCGCGCCCATTTCTTGCGCCACGCAAATGGTCGCCCGCAATGGGCGCACACCTTGCTCGGCAAGTCCCCCTTCTTAACCATCCTGGCCAAAGAGATTCTCCCTTGTCAGCCCTGCGTCGGGCTGCATCGCGCTTCGCTGCGCCCGGCTCCAGTAGCGGAAGAATCTCCCTAGCTCACCGCCTTTGCGCAGCATCACAAAAGGCTCTTCCGCCACCGTCGTCACCTCAATGCCGCATGCGCGCAATCCTTCCGCCACCGTGCGAACGAACGGATTCAGTGACTCGGCCACATACACCCGCTCCGTTCCAAGGCCCTTGAGCACCGCCAGGGTGTCGCCCCGCACCACCTCGGCTCCCATTGCGCATGCGCACTCATACACAAAAACCAGCCGCTTCAAGGTCCAGCCCTGCTCGGAGAGGTAAGCATCATCCCAGATGAAAATCACGCGCTCTGCTTCGCCTGCGGCCCGGAACACCGGATGTTCCCGCCGCATCGCGTCCTCGTGCACCCAAACCGTGCCTGAACTCATCGCACACCACGCATTCCGCCGAGCCGCGGAAACAGCCTCGAGTCCAGCTCCTCGTAGCTCGCATCCAGCTCGCGATTCGACTCTGGACGCACATCCACGGTCTTGCCGAAGTACCGCGTTACGTTCTCCAGATTGAAGACATACGGCTTGTTGCTGAAGGTGCTCGCCACCCACTGCCACGAAAGGTTGTTGCTCGCCAGGTCGCCATCCAGCAGGTGCTCCAGAAACCACTTCGCACCCGCCTGCCAGCGCACGCGCCGGAAATGCACAACATAGGCAGCCAGGTACATCCGCGCATGGTTGTGCAGGTACCCGGTGACCTTCAGTTCGCCGATAAAGTAGTCCAGGCAGGCCACTCCCGTGCGACCCTCGGCAATGTCAGGCGGCAACTCCAGCCCATACTCGGCGGCGTCAAATCCAGTCTTGTACGGCTCGATGTCCGACCACATCCATTGCGGATGCTCGGCCCGCACCCGTTGCCAGTAATCCCGCCAGGCCAGTTCCTGGATGAGTTTTTCCGCATCTTCCGCCCTCGGCACACACTCCAGAGCGCGGTTCCGCACCTCGTTCAGCGAGACGACCCCGTGCCGGATGTAAGCGGAGAGCCGCGTCACCTGCCCGTCGCCAAAATTTCGCGTACGCGCGTATGCCGCCGGCTGCACCCTGGCCAGTGCACGCTGCGCAGCCGACCGACCACCCTCTGTCGAGCATGCCTCGCCCAGCGCCCACGGCGTCAGTTCGCGGATATACGCCGAGAGTTCCTCACGCGACGCAAAGTCTGTCCTCAAGCGCTCCACAGCAACCTCGCCAAACTCTTCGAGACTACCGTAACGCAGCCAAGGCAGCCGCCCGTTCGAGAATTCCGTTTGCACCCGGTCAAAGGCGCGCTCAAGCTCCGTGGATTGTCACCAGCGCCGGGTTCTCAGCCGCATGCCCACCCGGCGAAATCATGCTCGTCTGCGGAGCCCGCCAGTGGTCGATATAGCTGACCTGGTGCACACAGCTCACCGTGCAGTTCGGCGAACAGCTCTTCGCCGTCAAAAACTCCCGCTTCACATCCTCGGTCGTATACTCCGCCAGCGGAGTCCCCGGAAAACCCCTCTGCTGCGAGCAGTAATGCACCAGCCCGTCTTCGCAAATATACAAGTAGCGCGAACCGGCCCGGCACCGCCAGTCATTCGGCAGTCCCTGCGCGATCGCCTCCTGAAACTGGTTAAACCGCGAATAGCTCCGCCGCTCCAGGTTTCGCACCTCAAAGTAAATCTTCGCCTCTTCCGGCAACAGCGGCTTCAGCTGCCCACTGCCATCGTGAATAATCCCGATCGTATTGCTGAACCCCAACTCCAGCGCCCGCTTGGAAATCACCAGCGCATCGTTCGGATCCTTGATGCCACCACCCACCACCGAGTTGATGTTCACGTGAAATTCAGCGTGCTCGGCCAGCATCTCCAGCTTCTTGTCCAATACCTTCAGGCTCTTCATCGACACATCGTCGGGATTCACGTTGTCGATTGAAATCTGCATGTGGTCGAGCCCCGCTTCGTTCAGCCGCTCAATCCGCTCCACGTTCAGCAGGTAACCGTTGGTGATCATCCCCGCCATCGCGCCCACTTTGCGCATCCGCCGGATCACGCCATCCAGCTCAGGATGCGTCAGCGGCTCGCCACCTGAAATCGTGATAATGCTCGTCCCCAGCCGGCCGAGATGGTCCACCCGCCGCTCCATCTCGTCCAGCGGCACAGGCTTTGAAACCTTGTCATACTCGTTGCAATACGCGCACGAGAGATTGCAAAAACGCATCGGCACAATCTGCGCCATCACCGGATGCCCCGTCGTAGCCAGAGCCCTCGCCACCAGCGCCAGTTCGCGCACTCTCCGCGAAGCCGCTCTGGACCGCATCCGCGCCGTCAATTTCCGTGCCGTCTTCACTGCCTTTGACCTCTCTACTATTCAATCACATCCGGCAACTAGTTCCCGCCCACGAAAAAGGGGCACCATTTCGGTGCCCCTCTCCCCTCCAGATTCAGCGCAAACTACACCAGTGGACCACCCAAAGCTGCTCGCGCTGGCCGCTCCAGCGAAGCCTTGTGCCGCTTCCCATCCACCTGCAAGGTCACAATCTGCCGCATCTTGTCACGCAATATCGTCACCTGCACCGGCTTCCCATCGCTTGACCGCAGCATCCGCTCCCACTCGCTCGTCGTCGTAATCCCTTCGTTATCCACCTGCAAAATCACGTCATGCGCCTTCAGCCCAGCCAAATCGGCCGCGCTCTTGTGCGCCACACTCTTGATCAGCACGCCCGTTGCCACGCCCAGCATGTCTGCCGTCTGCGCCGTCAAAGGCTCCACAATGACGCCTACATTCAGCGAATTCCCATGCGACCACAGCGAAAAGCCACTCGGCATGCCTGTATCACCGCCGTGCGAAAAGAATCCCTGCCCCTGTCCATCCGAGACTCCAACGCTGCCCAGTTGCTGCCGCGCCTCTTCCTCAACTTTCTTCCGGTCCGTAAGCTGCACGTTGAGCGTCTGCATCACTCCATCGCGGCTCACCACCATCTCTACCTTGTGCCCAGGTGCTGTCTCGCGCAAAATCCGCGTTACATGCTCGGCACCCTCAATCGCCTCGCCGTTCATCTGCACAATCACATCATGCAGCTTCAGTCCCACCTTGCCAGCCGGCGCGTCGTGGTCCAGCACCGTAATCTCCGCACCATGACCTTCCTTCAGATGCAACGCCTGCGCCCGCTCCTGGTCCACATCCACCACCCACACGCCCAGGTAGCTCTGTGCCTGGTTGTGCAGCAACAGCAGCGATTCGCCCTGCCACATCCCACCCACCTGCAAGCTCTGCCCAGACGTCGCGGTTGCCAACCCCCCGGCCAGCAACACCACTCCAGTCACTCGATACAGATTCTTTGTGTACGGCCTCAAAAAGTCCTTCATGTGTACGTCTCCCATGCAGTTGCTTTGCTCTTCATCTGACCGTCCCGCCCGCACTCTGTCTGACGGTGCGGTACAGGGAAAGTGAGATGCAACCCGTGAATCGGAAGTCTCCCCGACTGAACCCCCACCCGGTTGGTTCGCGGAATGACCCCAACGAAAACCTACTGAATCTCTGAAACCCGCCTCAGAACCAGCCGGGAGGCAGTCCTTATATGAGAATTCTGATCTGAAAGGGCCACCGTTGACAAGACCTGTCGCACGCTCGTATCGGCTTCCACAGGTTCCAACATGCTGATCGCCGCCGCCCGCAGATGCGCGTCCGGATCGTTCAGCAGCGCCTCCAGCAGCGCATTCCGCACCTCCATGTCTTCCGACACAAACGGTTGCAGACCCTCCAGCGCTTTCTCCCGCACCGCTGCACTTCGGTCATACCGCAGCGAAACCATCAGCGTGTCGCGAATATCCGTGCTCTGCACATCGCGCCCACCGCATCCATGCCCTGTCCGGCACTCGCTCGCCAACAGGCTCACCGAGCTGTCGCGCACCTCAGAGCTGGTTCCGTTTTGCGACGCCTCCAGCAACAATTGCCGAATGCCCGGATTCTCAAGCGTCCCCACAAGATGCCCCGGCTTCACCTCGTTGTAGCTCACGTCCACCACATTGGAATTAGGACGCCGCACAATGCCCGTTACCGTAGCCAGTTCGCTGGGAGTGCCCATCGTCACCGCCGTCGTGGGCGCAACCATCGCAGAATCTGCGGCAGCCTGCACCGCTGCCGGCCTGTTGCCCGCAAAATTCGCTGCACGACGTGCCGCATACTCATATCCGCCCAGGCTGCCCAATCCCGCTCCAGCCACCAGCAGCAGCACCGCCGCCGCCGGTGCGGCCTGCAGACCAGTCGCCGTCCGCGTCATCCAATCCGCTACCCGGTCATACCAGCGCTTTGGTGGAAATGCATCCAGCGACTCTTCAAGCCGAGTCCGACTGCGCGCCACCAGGTTCGCATCCGGCTCGTGCATCGGGTACGCAGACGCAAGCGTCTTCAGAGCCATTACCTGGTTCTGCTCTTCCCGGCACTGCGGGCATCCGGAAAGATGCGTCGCCAGCAAATGAGCCTTGTCGTCCGGCAATTCGCCGTAGGCGGCCAACACGAGATTTTCGTGGATTTCAGTACATTTCATGATGTCTACGTCCTGTATTGCCTCAAAGTTTTTAGGCTCCCCCGCTGCCAGCTATCGGCGCTCTCACGCCCCGCGGCAATCTATACAGAAACCCGTTTCCTGCAATTCCGCCCCGCTTATCGAACCCCTGCTAACTGGCTTCGCAGCTTTTTCGTCGCTCTGAAGAGCGTATTCTTGGCGGTCTCCTCTGTCGTATTCAACATCTCTCCAATCGTGCGCAGGCGGAGCCCCTGGTAGTGCTTCAGCTCAAAAACCGTGCGTTCCCGGGGCGTCAATGTGTCCAGCGCCACCTGGATTCGCTCGCCCAAAACCTTGCGATCAAGCTCTTTTCCAGGATTCGAAAATGCCCGGTCATCAGAGACCGAAGCCATCAAATCAATCTCATCGCCTGAGTGATCCAGCACCACCGCCGAATCCTCCCGCCGCGTCTTCCTCCGACGCAGTTGGTCCAGGCACAGGTTCGTCACGATCCGGTAAATCCACGTGTAAAACGAGCACTCAAACCTGAAATTTCCGAGGTAGCGGTAAGCCTTCAAAAAAGCTTCCTGATAAATATCTTCTGCATCCTGCTCACTGCCCGTCAGGTGCATCGCCAGCCGCAATACCTGGTGCTCATACTGCCGCACCAGCGCATCAAATGCCGCCCGCGAACCAGCCTGCGCCTCGCGAATCAGGTCCATCTCGGTCGCGCGGATACGCATCCGCTCCTGATTGGTCAGCTCCTGGCTACCCTGCCGGCCCAGCCCCGCTGAAGCCAGCCCCGCCGAGGCGAGTCCAGCACTCGCAAGTCCCGCCCGCACAGGATCACTCCCGGTCCGTTCGTCCGCAGATGTATTCGTCGCCATGCCTCGCGACGATTGTACGCCCAGCGTGCCAGCCCATGCTGACCCCACTGGACCGGAAAAAGGAACTGCGTCTGTCGCCATACGTCTCTGTCTCCGGAGGGCGCGAGTATCCGCGTACCAGATAGACTCAACCACGGTCTTTTTGTGAGCACCGCGCAACATGCGCATCCATCGCCATTCCCGGTAAACTGAAACGGATGACTCCATCTCTCTTTCCCGAACCCTCCACCCCCCGCGACACTCCCGGCGAAATGCTCATCGCCCACTGCGACGGCGGCTCCCGCGGTAACCCCGGCCCCGCCGGCTACGGCGCCGTCATTGAAGATCAATCCGGCCGCATCCTCGCCCGGCTCAGCGAATTCCTCGGCAAACGCACCAACAACTACGCTGAATACTCCGCCCTGCTCGGCGTTCTCGCCTGGTGCCTCGAAAACAAGCGCACCCGCGTCCGCGTCATTGCCGACTCCGAGCTCATGGTCAAGCAGATGCAGGGCAAGTACAAGGTCAACAGCCCCGACCTCCGACCCCTCTGGGAAGAAGCTCGCCGCCGCGCCAACCAGTTGGAAAAGTTCGAAATCGCCCACACCCTCCGCGGCGGCAATAAACTCGCCGACCAGCTCGCCAACGAAGCCATGGACCGAGGCATGGGCCGCAACGTCAACCACGCCTCCCAGTCGGCTCCCTCCGCACCCGCCATCCCCATCCAGCCCAAATTAACCCAGCAACGCACCACCCTCGATCAAGCCCAGCCCCCCATCCAGCGCCAAATCCTCGAAGGCTTCGTCAAAAACGGCGTAGTCCACCTCCTCGATGGCGAACTCCCCGAAGGCATCTTCGTCAAAATCATCCGCGAGTAGCCGCGCCACCCCTAAAACCGCAGCGAAAGACAGCTAAGCCCCCCATCCATCTTGCGAAACTCCCCCATCTCCAGCTCCAGCGGATCATACCCCCGCCGCCGCAACTCCTCCGTCATCCCCGGATACCCAGCCGCCACCAGCACCCGGTCATTCACTCGCACGCAGTTGGCCGCATAGCTCTCCTCCGGCGAAACCACCAGCAGGTCAAACCCCGCAAACTCCGGCCACCCCGCCATCTCCTCCATCACCACCAGCGTCTTCTCGCCCCTCGGCCCCGGCCCGACATACGAGATCCCGCTCTTCAAATGCAAAATCGATGTCATCGACCGCACGTCCGGGCACGAAGACGTAAACCCTTCCTTCGCCAGATGCTCCGCCAGTTGCCTCGCGCCTTCCTCGTTCGTCCGTAGCGACAGGCCCAGAAAAAAATGTGTTCCAGCCTCGCAGATATCCCCGCCATCCAGCGTCCCCGGCACCGCAATCTCCGCCGCTTCGGGATAGAACCCGCGCACCGCAGGCGCAATCGCCGCCACCTCGCCCAGCCGGCTCTCCGCCCCTGGCCGCGTCAGCATCGCACCCTGTTCCGTGATCACCGCCGTATCTTCAACAAACGTCGAGTCAGGATGACGAAGGTCCGCCGCAAGATACGTCAGCGCCAGCCCACACCTCTCAAGCGCCACGCAATACGCACGCCACTGCGCCAGCACCTCGTCAAAATCAGGCACCCCAAAATCCACCGTCGTCAGCCCGTCCGCAAAATTCCTACCCGGCTCCCGCACTATCGCCCGTGTAAACATCCAACCCTCTTTCTCTCGTCTCGAACTAAGAATCTTCGGGTGCCCCATCCTTGTCAAAGCCTCATCGTGACAAGGGTGGGAGTCACCAGTGTGGTCAAGTCATTCTGAGAGCAGCGATGAATCCGCTTTCACGACTAACCACTGACCACTCGCCCCAACCGCCGCCGCATCCACCAGTAAACCGGCAGCGCCACCCCCAGCAACACCAACGCCCGCACCGCACTCACCCGGTCCTCCTGCACGTCGGCAATCAAAAACGCCACCGACCCCAGCAGTACCAGCCCCGTCGTCCACGGATATCCCCACGCACGAAACGGCCTCGCCAGCCCCGGCTCATGCAGCCGTAACACGATCACTGCCGTATAGTTCACGCAGTACATCGCCGCCACCAGAATCGCCGCCACCGCAATAATGTCGTCAAACCGCCCACTCACGATAAACAGCGCCACCAACCCCGCCGAAGCCACCAGCGCCATCCGCGGAGTCCCGCCCGGACCCACCTTCGCCGCTCCGGCAAACAATCCATCTCGCCCAATCGCAAACAATATCCGCGGCGCACCCAGCAGTACCGCATTCATCAAACTCAGCAGCGTGAGCAGCGAAAGCACCGTCACAAAGCTCCCGCTCCAGGCTCCCAGCACCCTTTGCGCCGCATCCGCCGCTGCCAGCTTGGATTGCGCCAGCTCCGTCACCGTCAGAACCCGCAAAAACGCGGCATTCATCAGCAGATACAGGCCCATCACCAGCAGCACCCCGCCAATCATCGCCCGGGGCAGATGCTTCGCCGCATCCGTATCCTCTTCCGTGAAGTAGATCGCCTCATACCAGCCGTCGTAGGTCACCACAATCGCCCGCATCGCAGCAATCAAAGGAGCGAATATCGCCACCAGCCCCATTCCCAAACCGGTCCCCCGCACCCCGTCCTGCGCCGCCACCACAACCCCCGGCCCGGCATGCAAAAAACAAGCCCCCGCAAGCACCAGAAACGTCGCCGCCGTCAGCGAACTCGTCACCTTCTGCACCCCGCTGCTCAACCGCAGACCAAACCAGTGCAGCCCGCAAAAAACTCCCAGCAGCCCCAGCGAAACCCCCACCTGCCAGCGCCCCTCCCACCCCAGCAGCGCCGTCAGGTACTCCCCCGCAGCCACCGCCCCATAGGCCACCACCGCGCAGTTATTCAGCCAGTCCGCCCAGCCCGTCGCAAATCCTGCGGCCGGCCCAAACGCCCGCTTCGCATAGACGTAAAATCCACCCGCTTCCGGCAGCGCAGCTCCCAGCTCCGCTACCTGCACCGCCCCCAGCAGCGCATACAAGCCGCCCAGCACCCACACCAGCAAAATAAGCCAAAAGCTCCCCAACTGCCCGGCAATTGTCCCCGGCAGACGCAGAATCCCCACGCCCACCGTCCCGCCAAAGATCACCGCAATCCCAAAGCCCAGCCCCAGAATCCGCGCCAGATGCCCCCGGCCCGCCGTCCCTTCAGTCGATTGTGTCGGTATGGATATAGTCCGCCCCCGGGGATTTTCCCTTAACCCTGAACCACATCAATATACGTCCGGTACCGCTCCTCGTGAATCTCCGTAAACGGCGTCAGCAGCAGCGGCCCTGCACTGGATTGAGCCGCCCAAAGCGCCTGCCCCTTCATCCGCTTCGCCGCCAGCAATTGCTCCCGCGTCACCCTGGGAGCATCCTCCGTCAGCGCAAACAGCACCAGCGGCCCCCGCACCAGCGCCACCGTCTCTGCATGCAGCTCGTCAATCGCCTCCAGCCGCATCGGCAGCGGCAGGTTCAGCTCCACACGGTCGCCGTCCTTCCACTTGCGCTGAACCGCGGCAAATCCCTTCGTCACCACCGCATTCACCGGCTGCCCATTCACTTCAATCGATGCGCCTTCGCCCAGCTCACTCCCCGCCCACGACGGAATCCGCAGCCGCAGCGCAAAATCCGCCGCCCGGTTCGCCCGCACCACCATCGTCACCCGCCCATCCAGCGGATACCCGCCCGACTGCGTCAGACTCACCTGCGCCCCGTTCCCAGCCGTCCACTTCACCGTCGACGGCAGGAACAAATTCACATACACGCCCCCCGCGTCGTGGAAATACCCCAGAATCCGGTAGTCCGCCGCCACCTGCGGCAGCGTCCCCGCGCAGCACGGAAACTTGTCGTCAAAATAGAACTTGCTCCCCGAGTTGCTGTAATCCGAATAGTAGAAAGCGCTGCCATCCTTCCCCAGCGGCTTCGCGCCCAGCACCGTGTTGTACAGCACCCGCTCCATGCTGTCGCCATACTTGCCGTCCCGCGTCACCCGCAGCAGCGCCCGTGTCAGTTTGAAGTGGGCATAGCTGCCGCAAGGCGTCTCAAAGCTGTGCTTCGTCTTCGTCAGGCTGTCATACAGCGCACCCGTTCCCGGAGTCCTGAAACTCTCGTCCGGACCCCACCCACCCGTCGCAAAGCTCTGCGTCGTCACAATCATCTCGTGCGCATGGGTCGCCGCCCGCAGATGTTTCTCGCTGCCGCCCTCCAGATACGCCTGCATCGCCGAGCTCAGCGCATTGCAAAAGCTGTAAGCGTGATGCCCCGGCAGCACGTTCTTCCCTTCAGCAAGCGGGTCAAAATACGTCTCATTCAGCAGATATTTGGGAGCCATCGTGCGGTACCGCGCCCCCGCCCCGCGCTTCGCCGCCAGATAAAGATTCTCCGCCAGCGTATAAGGCTCGTCCCACGTATAGTCGTCGGTCGTATTCTCGCCCACCGAGGCGCGCCACCGCCGCTGCACATCGTCCCGATCGAGCGCCTTGGGCGGCAAATGCGGCTCCGCCGCGTCCGTCGTCTTGTCCAGCAGCGCAAAAGCATTCCCAATTCCCGCAAACTGGTGCGCGTCGATCAGCCCGATCACCATCTTGTCGAAGTCATAAGCGGGAAACCGGAAGTTCGCATAAAACTTGCCTGAAATCGCCCCTTCGTACAGGCCCAGCAGCCGCCGTACCCTCGCCTTCGCCGCCCCATCCCCGGTGACCGCATAACCTCGCGAGAGCGCCGAAATCCACTGCCCAAAGCTGTGTCCCGGCGCAAACCCCTGCCCTCCGCTCGGCGTCTTGTTCAGCGGAACCTCGTCGTACCAACCGCCCAGCATCGCCCCCATCGTCGGCAGTCCCGCCCGCTGCCGCCACGGCTGCAGCAGCGCATTCTCATCAAGGCCCATCAGTACGGACTGTGTCTGCTCAAACTGCGTCTGCATCAGCCCCGGAGCCAGTTGCACATCCCCGTAGCCAAACTCCTCCAGCGGCTTCCCAACCCCGCCCTCGGCCATCGCCAGAAGCTCAGGCCCCGCACACGCAGCCGCGGCAGCAACGCCACCAGCCGTCAGTCCATTCGCAATAAAAGTACGACGCAGCATCAGTAAACCCTCGCCGCAATCCTAAGCCCCCGACCCCCAGCAAGTCACCCAGAAACCGTTTCCAAGACTAAGGAGTTAATCTCTGCGAGAGCTGCATCCATGAGACTTCCAACCTTGACTCGAAAGGGAGATTAGAACCCCATACTTCCCCGGAGGAATCAACGTTTAATCATGCAAGAGAAATATCCCAGAATCGGTGCAACAGATTTAATAAAAGACTTCACGGTCCATTGAAGGCCACCGGAATTCGTGTCCCCACAGTTGATGCGACACGGAATGGTGGGAGCACGAATCGAACGCCATTGGATTTCAGGACCACGAATGCTTCTTCACTTGAATACGGATTGTGAATGCGGCTCTCGAAAAAAAGCTCGTAGAGAAGAAGCCAATATTGGTCAAGCTCGTACAAATCGGTTGAATTTAGGCTCCGCGCAAAATTGATTACTTTGGCCTGATGATTGGGGCTTCCGGAAAGATACAAAAGCAATACAGAGATGCAGTCTCGCGAGTCGAGTATCGCATCAGCTAGTGTGTCCTCGATGGGTACTTTGTAAAGATTCAGGTAGAACAGCGCCCAACAAAGGCCGTCCGAACGGCGTAAGCGAGCATTTTCAATTGCGATTAGGTGTAGTTGCGGACCGAATGCAAAGACTGTATGAGTAGCACTCCTCTGAAAAGCGCTCTTCAGTTGCGGGAGCAAGATTGGTTGATGGAAAGCGAGATTTAAGATTTCGGGCAAGATTGCGTTTTCTACCCCGGACTTTAGCTTTCGACCGAGAATCTCCTTGATGGCGTATTTCAGGACACTCCCATCTGGTTCATGGCATGCGAGTGTCTGCGCCTTGAGTAAAAAATGTTCCGCCGTATATTTATCAATTTCGCCCTTCGGCAACGATAGCACTAGTTCAGAGACCCAACTTGCCACGTCTACGAATGGAAGAAGCTTGATAGATGTTTTTCGTAAATTCAGCAATAATTTATAGGATTTGAGCTTCTCACTTAGAACCTGTATAAACCTTTGAGCTTTTTCGTCCGATTCGCAATATGCCGTATAGTCATCGATGTAGCGATGGAACTTGAAGCCAAGCTGATTCAGCTCAATATCAATCTTCGCCAGAATCAATTCAGCAATCACGTTTGATGAGCCTGGACCAATAGCAATACCCTGGGTTTCATTCCGCTTTAAGCCGCGTATATGCTTGTCAAGATCATTGAACCAATTTGATTTTCTTTGGTTTGCCTTCGCAGAAGAAAAACCAACCACTGCCCAAGTGACTGAATGGGAATAGACGCTCGGGAAAAAATTCGAAATATCGGTCTGGACCACAAACCGCTGACCAAACGAGAGCTTGACCGCTGACCGATGTGATTTCTCATAATCCATGATTATGCATCTGCCATCGGGATGCTGGCGGGGTCTGACCATACTGTTGCTGCTTTGGGTGCAATAGCTGAGATTCGCCCAGTTATCGTGAATGTTGAGACAAAGCAATGAATACGCTAGAGGGTGCGGAATACTGAAATAGCGTCCTACCCCATTGAAGCGGGTTGCCTGATACTCGATAGAGTCCCATCCCGATCCGTTTTTACGCCTCTTCGTCGAAACCAGAAGTTTAGCGAGCTTCGGAGTGATGTCCGTGGTGGACAAGAAAGGCGGAAGCTCACTTCGATCCATCTTCTGGATCGGAAGATAGTTGTATCGAAGAAGTGACTCGAGAATAAAAGTGCAATTCATGCTGAGAACAGATCTTAGCTGTGAAATCTAGGCTTGGTCTACGGAATTCTCAGGCCAGCGCCAGCTTCACAGCCTCACTCACCAGCCGGCCCTCAGCCCGCAGCCCATCCGCCGCCAGCTTCGCCTGCACCGCCTTGATCACCACGCCCATTTCCTTCGGCGTCGGCTTCTGCCCCGCGCCTTCAGAAATCTGCGCAATCACCTGGCCCACCAGCGCACTCAGCGCCTCCGCCGTCAGTGCCTTCGGCAAAAACTCCTCAATCAGCGCAATCTCCACAGCTTCCTTCGCCGCCAGTTCCGGCCGCCCACCCTTGGTAAACTGCTCAATCGAGTCCCGCCTCTGCTTGATCATTGAAGCCAGCACCTGCTGCGACTCCGCCTCCGGCAAAGGCGTGTCCGCTCCAACCCGCTTCTCTATCGAACGGTTCTTCAGCGCCGTCGTAATCAGCCGCAGCGTCGTCGTCCGCTCACCATCCCGAGCCTTCATCGCCACAATCGTCTCCCGCTTCACCCGCGCTTCCAACGTCTCACTCATCATCCGTAACCTCTCTTGACTATTATCCGTCTTCGCGTCAGGCTCCCGCTCCACCAGGTTCCGCCTTCGCTGGGTCCACCGCACATCTTCCCACTATCGAACCGTTTTCAATCGTCGATCGAAACGAAATGGAATCGGCTTGGAAAAATTCATTTCTTTGAGTCTGGAATGCTCCGGATTCAATACATAGTTCCGCTCTTCCCGAATGATGGTCGATGGTACCGACAGCACCGCATGTGCAGCATCCTTCACCCACCTCGCACCGATAACCTGCGTCGCCGTAGATAGATTCAAATCGTCCCAACCGGCAGGCAGATCCGACCCGTCAATCAACAGCATCGTGAGATCATCCGGAATCTCAATCTCTGTCAGAACAAAATCCATCGGCAGCACAGCAAAGTGAACCAGTACCTCAAGCGCTGCCAGTGAACGGGTCGCTGAAGCATAAATAGCCCCTGTACCCGCAGGATTCCACCTGCCTCCATACAGCGCCGCACCCGCTCCACTGTCGGCCGGAAATCGTGTTGAAGACAGCCGATAAACAAGGCTCACAAAACGCCGTGCTCTAAACGGCCAAGCACCGTTCGCACCTTTTCAACGCCACTCTCGCTATGCAGAAGAGAAACCGGCGTGGCATACTCCAGCGCCGCAACAGGTGTACCCATCCAGCGCATCGCCCCGTCTTCGCTGCCGATCACCTCTGCCGCCCGGCGAAAAATCTCGGTCTGGGCCACAATCATCGGACGCAAAGCCATCCTTCCTTTAGCGCGCGACCCGCTGGTCCCCTGCTGGGGCCCCGGAGCCACCTTCGTAGGCCATACTCCAGCGCGGCTCTTGGATACACCCTTCGACGGTGCCACAGAAATTCCTTCGCGAGTTTGCCCTTTGGATGCCATGGCCACAAGTATAAGCCCATTCCGCATAAGCCAAAGCTCCTTGCTTTTCACACTCCCACTCCACACTCACACCCGAATCACACTCTTCACATAAATCACAACTATGTGTATTCTGTGATTGCACACAGGAGATCAGAACCATGTTCCGCAAAACCCGCCTCTTCACTCCCGGACCAACCCCCCTCCTCCCCGCCGCCCAGTTCGCCATGGCCGCCGCTGACATTCACCACCGCACCGCCGAGTTCCGCGCCCTCTACACCAAGGTCCTCGCCCAGCTCAAAGGGTTTGTTGGCACCCAAAACGATGTCCTGCTGCTCTCCTGCTCCGGCACCGGCGCCATGGAAGCCTCCATCTCCAACCTCACCTCACCCGGCGACCGCATCCTCGTCCTCTCCGCCGGTAAGTTTGGCGAACGCTGGACCGCGCTCGGTAAAGCCTTTGGTTGCAACGTCGATCTGGTCACGGTTCCCTATGGCCAAACCTTTGACCTCGCCACCATCAAGGCCGCCCTCAAGCCCGACACCAAGGCCGTATACGTCCAGGCCACTGAAACCTCCACCGCCACCCGTCACTGCATCCAGGCCATCGCCGAAGTCATCCAGACCACAACTCCCGGCGCCCTGTTGATCGTAGACGGCATCACCGGCCTCGGAACCACCCACTTTGATGTCGATGGTTGGGGCATCGACGTCCTCATCGGCGGCTCGCAAAAAGCCGTCATGATTCCTCCCGGCCTCGCCTATCTCAGCGTGAGTGACAAGGCCTGGGCGGCCATGGAGACCAGCAAAAATCCCCGCTACTACTTTGACCTGCGGAAAGAGCGCAAATCCGCCAAGGCAGGCGAAAGCGCCTACACTCCCTCCGTCTCGCTCATCGCCGGCCTCGGCGCAGCTCTCGATTACATTGCTGGCCAGGGTGGCGGAGATTTAGCCAAGGGCCGCATCGCGCTCATTGAAAATGCCGAAACCTGCGCCGCCATGACCCGCGCCGGCCTCGTCGCCCTCGGCTTCACGCTCTTTGCCCCGACCGCGCCCTCCGCCGCTGCAACCGCAGTTTCCGTGCCAGAAGGGCTCGATTCAGGCACCGTCGTCAAAGAACTCAAGGCAAAGTTTGGCGCCGTCATCACCAACGGCCAGGGCGATATGAAAGGCAGGATCTTCCGCATCGCCCACCTCGGCTTCTTTGACTACATGGACACCATCGCCCTCCTCGGCGCTCTCGAATTCATCGCCCGCGATACCCTCAAACTCCCCGTCCAGCTCGGCCAGGGCCTCGCCGCCGCCCAGCAGGTCTTCGCCGATCGCAAGGAAAATCAGGCCCTGAACAACCCTTGCCTCTGCGGCCGTCAAACCTGCTGCCGAGAGTAAACAAGTGGGGTGCCCTCGGTCCCTCGCACGTGGGGACCGGGGAACAACTCAAATCCAGAGTTTTCATCCTGAGCGCAGCGAAGAATCCGCTCTAGTTTTTGCAGTTATCGTTGCAATTGCTTTTTGCTGTTGCACTTGCTTTTCTATCTGTCATTCCCGAAGGGAATCTGCTTTTTCTGCCCCCTGAACCCTGACCCCTGAACCCTGAACCCTCGTCCTGACCCCTGACCCCTGAACCCTCGTCCTGACCCCTGACCCCTGGAAAACCAAATGCCCGAAACTCTAACTTTTGGCGAAAAACTCATTCTCGCCCGCAAACAGCTCAACCTCTACCAGTACCAGATGGCCGAAAAGCTGGGCGTTCATCCCAACTCCATCTGGAAGTATGAGCAGGGCGAAGGGAAACCGCAGGCCTCCGTGGTCCGCATCTTTGAGATGTTCTGCGCTCAAAACAACATCGACTTCGATCAATACAGCTCCAGCAAAGGCCCTAAGATGAAGATTGTTCTCGCTGAAAAAGTCTCCCCCGCCACCCTCGCCGTTCTCGCCTCTGAGCCCGACTGGCAGATTCTCATTCCCGAAGACATTGCCAGGCTCGCCGGCAAACTGCCTGAAGCTCTCGCGGATGCCGATGCGCTCGTAGTCCGTTCCGCAGTGCAGGTAGACGACGCCCTGCTCGAGCACGCCCCAAAACTCCGCGTCATCGGCCGCGCCGGCGTGGGCGTCGACAATATCGACGCAGAATCAGCCACCCGCCGCGGCATCGTCGTCATGAACACCCCCGGTGCCAACGCCATCGCCGTCGCCGAACTGACGATCGGCCTGATGCTCGCCCTGGCCCGCAAGCTGCCTGCGGCAAATGCCTCCATGCACGCTGGCAAATGGGAGAAGAAGTCGCTCCAGGGCGTCGAGTTGCGCGGCAAGACACTCGGTATCCTCGGCCTCGGCCGCATCGGCCTGGAGGTCGCCAACCGCGCTCGTCCCTTCGGCCTCGAAATCATTGCGCACGACCCGTTTGTCTCGGCGGCAGTGGCGCGCGAAGCCGGAATCAAGCTGGTTTCAACAGAGGAATTATTTTCTACAAGCGACTATCTCACTCTGCACGTTGGACTTACGCCGCAAACCACGGGCATCATCAACGAGCGCACCATCGCCACTATGAAAAAAGGCGTGCGCATTCTCAACTGCGCTCGCGGCGAGTTGATTGAAGAAGCAGCGCTCGTTGCAGCGCTCAAGTCCGGCCAGGTCGGCGGCGCCGCGCTGGACGTTTTCACCGTCGAGCCACCTAAAGACTCCCCGCTCGCCGGGCTGCCCAACGTCATCCTCACCCCGCACATCGCCGGCTCCACCGACGAAGCGCAGGAGGCCATTGGCATCCAGCTCGCCCGCCAGGTACGCGAATATCTCAAGCTCGGCGTCGTCCAGAACGCCGTCAACGTCGCCTCGCTCACCCACGAGGAGTATCTGCTGCTTTCACCCTTTATCGATCTGGCTGGCCGGCTGGGCAGCTTCCTCGCCCAGGCAGCTCCGCGCAACATTGAAAGCATCAACATCACCTACTCCGGCGCCCTGGCCGAGGGTAAAACTGATTTGCTGCGTAATGCAGCCATCGCTGGCCTGCTCGCCCAGACCGAACACGTCAACCGCATCAATGCATTCTCGATAGCCCAGGAGCGCGGCATTCGCCTCGTCGAAGAAAAGCATGAGAGCCGTCGCGGCGGCGTCAGCAACGTGCTGACCATCGCAATTTACGACGCAGCTGGCTGCACCCGCGGCTCAGCCACGGTGCTGCACGGCGACCACCCAAGACTTTTGGGCTTTGAGGGCATGGACATTGAAGCGCCACTTGAAGGCAGCTTGCTGGTGTGCCGCAACCTTGACGTACCGGGCGTGATTGGCAACATCGGCACGGTTTTGGGACAGCAGGGCGTGAACATCGCCAACTTCAACCTGGGCCGCGAGCGGGTCAAGTCGGAGACAAATCCGGTGAAAGCGCTGTCGGTGGTGCAGGTGGATGAGCCGGTGGGTGCTGGGGTGCTGGAGGCTTTGAGCAAGATTCCTAATCTGCTGCAAGCTCGGCTGGTGCGTCTCGGATAAGTCTTTCAGAGTGTCAAACAGTTGAATCCCCGAAATGTCACACGTGTAACATGCCGGGGATTTTTTCTGGCGCTGAAATTGTCAAGGGAATTTGTTCGAAGTCGTTTGCTTTCAATAAGATGGGTTTGCGTTGAATTCAGGTGGAATGTGCATCTGCCGGCCCCGAAAAATGCCCATAGCCAAAATGCTATATTTCGCGGCATTGTTCCACAGTCTGCATTCCCTAGTCGAGGGCGAGGAAGTCGAGCTCGACGGGGTCGATGAGGGGCTTGAGCCACTTGAGCAGGGCCTGGTGCTGGGGGTGGACGACGTAGGCGTCGCATGCGGCCTTGCCCTGGAATCGCATGACGCCTGCGAAGGTGTAGCCCTGGCCGTGGGGAGATTGATTCTGGCCGACGTGGACCTCGATGAGGCCGGGGATCTTGCCGCGAAATGCGTGAATATCGACGGTGGCCTGCGCCTTTTGTGCTTCAGTGGCCTCGGGCTTCCACTTGAATCCGAAGATGTGAAAATACATGCGGTCTCTCCCTGTGTGAATTTGTCGGATTCAGAGTACCGTGTCTGGCGCGACAGTGGCTAGAATAGCTGGATGGCAGATGAGAAGGCAGCATGGTTGACGCAGACTCCGTTGGTACCGACGGGCGGCAGTCTCGATGAGGCAGTGGCTTTTTATACGCAGCAGCTTGGCTTTGTGGTGGAGTGGCGGGGCGGCAACATGGCGGGAATCTGCCGGGACCAGGTGCGCTTTAACCTGGTTGAAAACTCAACGCAGGAGTGGCTGGACAACTCGAGCATCAGCATTGGGGTGACGGATCTGGATGCGATCTGGGCGGAGTACAAGGATGTTCCGGTGCGGATGATACCGCCGGAGATGAAGTTCTGGGGGCGGCGGGAGATGCATTTGATTGTGCCTTCGGGGGTTTGCCTGCAGTTTTACGAATTGGCCAAGTAGGGGACACGGGAAGGACCATCGTGCCGAGTTCAAACAATGGGAAGATTTGCTATATCGAGCTGCCGGCGAGGGAAGTTGCGCGGTCCGTGGAGTTTTACAGCGGCATCTTTGGCTGGGGGATGCGCGACCATGGCGATGGAACGATGTCGTTTGATGACCCGACGGGCGGGGTGAGCGGGATGTTTGTGACGGGGCAGGCTGCGGCGGAGCATCCGGGGATGATCGTGTCGATCATGGTGGATGATATTCGCGCGACGATCGAAAAGGTGGTGGCGTTTGGCTGCCGGATGGAGAAGCCGTTGGGGTTTCACCCGACGGAGTTGGTGGCGCACTTTCGTGACCCGGGTGGGAATCTTCTGGGGTTGTATCAGGAGCCGGGTTAGAGAAACGCGAGTTATTCGCGGTGGCCGACAAACCACGTCGCATCTTGCTCGAAGAGTTGTTTGTTCTTCTTCAAGACTCGTTTCCACACTGAGTCCGGGGTGATGGGATTGATGTCGTAATACTTGATGAGCAGCAAGAGGAAGTCTTCGAGACAGACTCTCGATGTTGGGTAATGTGCCCGCGCGATCTTTCTTTCTATTTCGGGATAACCCATATTTTGTGTAATGTGCAGATGCAGATGAGGGTCGCGTAACGCAGACTCGTGCGGATGCCAGTGATATGAAACAATCCCTTTGGTCGCGGGCGAGGGCGCGTCGGACAGAATATAGCTATATTCCCTACTATGTACGCGACAAAGCCCATTTGAATCCTGTACAACCGTAAAAGACTGATTGACGAGGATATAAAAGCGGTCACCGTTGGTCGCATCGAGACGGGCTGGGGCTCGGAAGAAGAGCCGATACAAATGCTCCGAATCCTGATGGGCCAGGATTACCTGATCCGTGACGCAATTTAAGGTCTCCCGGATCATTCTCAGGAATTTTTCTATCGATGCTTCAAGATTTTTTTCGGCCACGAGTACTCGCTACCTTTGTGCTTGGTGCGATCAGGGTCAATTCGATAATTCCGGGGCAACTGTCTGCATCGAGCTCTGCATACATGCCCTTTTTGCGGTTTCGGAGAAAAGTTTGGCCGCTTACGTTCAGAACGGTACGCGCACGCTTATCGACGATCGACTTCATCTCGCTTGTGGAAACCCAGCGGACGCCTTCAATTTTCGGCCTTGTGATTGTACGCATTCCTTGCTCCTGTAGAAATTATCAGTTCATCGACATTCTACTTCAGAATCAATTTTTGTTCGAGATCACTTCCCCTGAATTCTGCGCGACGGCATTTCTCTAGCTGCCGAGGGCGAAGACTCTGGCGGCTTCGAGGAGTTTGTTTACGGAGTCGGTGGAACAGCTCTCGCTGTAGATGCGCATGAGGGGTTCGGTGCCGCTGGCGCGGAGCAGGAGCCAGGTTTCGGCGGCGTTGGGTTTGGTTTTGGCTTCCGGGTTATCCAGGTAAAACTTGACGCCGTCGAGGGTCTCGATACGGAGGATGGGCATGCCGGCGAAGGCGGTGTCGCCGGGCTGGAGCGCCCGGGCGCGACTGATGGCGCCATTCTTGATTTCGTCAGGGATGTGGAGGTCGATTCGTCCGTACTGGTGTTCGCCGTACTCGGCCTGGAGGTCGGCAACGAGCTGGCCGAGGGTCTTTTTTTCTTCGGCCATGACGTTGGCAAGCAGCAGGGCGTTGAGCAGGCCGTCGCGCTCGGGCAGGTGACGCTGGAAGCCGATGCCGCCGGATTCTTCGCCGCCCATGACGATTTCTCGCTCCTGCATGTAATCGACGACGTATTTGAAGCCGATGCCGTGCTCGTGAATCGTCCTGCCGTATCTGGCGCAGATGCGGTCAAGCATTTTGGTGGTGTTGAAGGCGCGGGTGACGTCTCCGGGCCAGCCTTTTCGCTGGAGCACCCACTGGAGGAGGACGGAGAAGATTTTGTGGGGATCGACGAAGTTGCCGTGCTCGTCGGTGGCTCCGATGCGGTCTGCGTCGCCATCGGTGCAGAGGCCGGCATCGCAATGGTTGGCTACGACGGCGTCGCCGAGGGCCTGGATGTGGGGCAGGATGGGCTCTGGATTGATGCCGGGGAAGAGCGGATTGATCTCGCCGCGGATCTGGACGAAATCGACGCCGATGCGCGTAAAGATGCCGGCGAGCAGAGTGCGGCCTGCGCCGTACATGGAGTCGATACCGAATTTGAAACTGGAGCGGCTGATGAGGTCGAGGTCGGCAAATTTTTCAATGGCCTGCATGTAGGGGCCGGTGAAGTCAACGATTTCAATGATTGCCGGGGTGGCGGCGTGGGGAACGGGCTGGCCGAGGCAGGACTCGATTTCAGCGATGATGGCCGGGCTGCCGGAGCCGCCGTAGAAGGCTTTGTATTTCACGCCATTCCACTGGGCGGGATTGTGGGAGGAGGTAATCATGATGCCACCGGCTGCCCCGAGGGCGCGGACACCGTAGCTGAGGGCGGGGGTGGGAGTGATTTCCTGGGCGAGGCGAACGGGGATGCCGGTGGCGGCGACGACTTCAGCGCAGGTCCTGGCGAAGGCCTGGGAGAGGAAGCGGGAGTCGTAACCGATGCAAATGCCTCTGGCGGGTGCCTGAGCGGGGTCAGTCTGGGCATGCAGATAGGCTGCGACGGCAGCGGCGGCGATGCGGACATTATCAAAGGTGAAGTCGCTGGCGATGATTCCGCGCCAACCGTCGGTGCCAAACTTGATTACTGGATGCGCCATGGTTGGAGCTGCTCCTCAATTGAAGTCTATCGGATGGAGACAGTTTATCTTGCGATGGCGGGTTCGCGTACCGCTCTCCGCAACGCGGCTTGGGCGAGCAAGCGGGTGGAGTCCAGAGTGGGAAGGGGCGAGTTGGAATCATTCATGAGGAGGGGAATCTCGGTGCAGCCGAGAACGATGGCATCGCAACGCTCTGACTGCAGGCGCGCGATGATTCGCTGAAAGGTGGCAACGGCTTTGGGCCGCAGGATGCCGAGGACGAGTTCCTCCATAATCAAGCGATGGATTTCGGCGCGTTCTTCCGGGTCAGGGCGCAGGAATTCGAGACCGCGAGCCTGTAGAGCGTCGGGGTAAACGCTGCTTTCTACGAGCCATTGTGTGCCGGTGAGGCCGATTCGCCGGAATCCCCGGGAGGCGGCTTCCAGGGCAACGACCTCAGCGATGTGCAGCCAGGGGAGCGGCGAGACCTGGCGAATGAGGGGCAGTGCCTGGTGGATGGTGTTGTCCGGGCAAATAAGAAAGTCCGCGCCAGTGGATGCGAGCTTCTTTGCGGAGGACAGCATGAGGTCTGCCACGCCCTGCCAGTCACCGCGATAGATCGGCTCAACGTAACTGGCGAGCGAAAAGGAATGCAGTGAAACTTCGGGGTGGTCGTGCGATCCGAGCAAAGCGCTGCCCTCTGCGCAGAGGGTGCGGTAGCAGAGGGACGCCCCTTCAGCAGAGCAGGCGACGATACCTATGTGTTGCGGCATGGCCTAGATCAGGTCTGTGCGGCCGGTGGAGGCGAGTTCCTTGACAATTTTGCCGACGTCCTGGGAGTGCTTGCGGTGGGCGATGAGGAGGGCGTCTTCAGTTTCGACGACGACGAGGTCGCTGACACCGACGAGGGCTACGAATTTTTTAGGGCTGAAGATGTAGTTATCGTTGGCGTCGAGTGTCATGACGCCGGCTGACTCGGCTACATTGCCATCTTCATCGCCGCGGAGGCGGGTTTCAACCTGATATTCGTAGAGGGATTCCCAGGAGCCGAGGTCGTTCCATCCAAACTCAGCGGGGAGGCAGTAGAGGCGGGAGTGGTGTTCGCCTTTGGCGGAGCGGGGCTCGAGGATGGCGTAGTCGACGGAGATGTTTTCGCACCTGGGGTAGAGGTCGGCGAAGACTTCTTCGAAGCGGTCAGTGCCGAAGGCTGCGGCGATTTCTTCGAGCAGAGGCGCGGTCTCGGGGATGTGTTCGCGGACAGCGTTGGCAAGGGTGCGTGCGGACCAGAGGAACATGCCGGAGTTCCAGAAGTAGTTTCCAGCGGCGATGAATTCTTCGGCGCGGTTGCGGCTTGGTTTTTCAGTGAAGCGGCGGACGTGGAGGCCGTCTTTGGGGCCGTCGTCGCCGGTTTCGATGTAGCCGTAGCCGGTTTCGGCGCGGGTGGGCTCGATGCCGAGGACGACCATGACGTCGCCGGAAGCAGCGAGTGTGATGCCGCGCTCGATGATCTTGAGAAAGCGGGGTTCGTCGCCGATGATGTGGTCTGAGGGGAAGATGCCGATGACGGCGTCTGGATTTTCCTTTTCGACTAGGAAGGCGGCGAGACCACAGGCGGGCGCGGTGTTGCGGGCGACGGGTTCTTCGACGATGTGGCCACGAGGGACACCGGGGAGCTGGGCTTCAATTTCGGCGGCGAGGAGCTCGTTGGTGATGACCCAGACCTTTTCGGGGCCTGCGATGGGGCTGAGTCGTTCGACGGTCTGCTGCAACATGGAGCGTTCCCCATCCAGCGCTAGTACCTGCTTCGCACGTGCACGACGAGAGCGGGGCCAGAAGCGGGTACCGCTTCCTCCAGCCAGAATTACAGGGCGAAAATCAATAGTCACAGTTCGATCCTTCGGACGATGGAAAAGCTATCCTACCCCACGGAGGGATGGATTGCCTAGGAGCAATAACTCATTACTCCTGGGAGTTACCTTTTTTGCTGCGCCGATTTTTTGAAACCAGGGGCCTGGGTTTGTCTATGCCAGGCCAGTGAGGAAAGCTCCGAGACGCTTGATGCCCTCGTCGATGGTTTCGCGGGTGACGGGGTAGGAGAGGCGAATGTGGTGGGGAGTGCCGAAGGCTTCGCCAGGGACGGCGACGACGTGGCCCTCGTGGAGCAGACGGGTGGCGAGTTCGGTGGCTGTCTTGATGCCGCCCTTGCCGATGTAGGCGCTGATGTTGGGATAGACGTAGAAGGCGCCGCCGGGCTTGGTGCAGGTGACGTTGGGGATTTCAGCGAGGCGGCTGAGGATGTGGTCGCGGAGGCCGATGAATTCGGCGCGGAACTCGGTGACGCACTCCTGGGAGCCGGCGAGGGCGGCGATGGCGCCCTTCTGGACGAAGCTCGTCGCGTTGGAGGTGGACTGCGACTGGAGCTTGGAGAGATTGGCGATGATGGCCTTCGGTCCAAGAGCGAAGCCGGCGCGCCATCCCGTCATGGCGTATGTCTTTGAGAGGGAGCCGAGGACGATCATGTGCTCTTTGGCCCACTGGAAAGCGCCTCCGGAGACGGGCTTACCTTCGTAGTTCAAGTAGACGTAGCACTCGTCGAGGATGAGATAAATGCCGCGCTCGTGGGCGAGGCGGACGATGCGTTCGAGGTCGTCGCCGGCGATGACGTTGCCTGCGGGGTTGGAGGGGGAATTGAGGATGATGGCCTTGGTGCGCGGGGTGACGGCTTTTTCGATGGCGTCGGCGGTGATGCGGAAGCTCTCGGACTCTTCTGTTTCGAGATAGACGACTTTGCCGCCGGCGTACTGGATGATGTCTTTGAAGCTGACCCAGTAGGGGACGGGTAGGATGACTTCGTCGCCGTGCTCGACGAGGACCTGGATGGCGTTGAAGAGCGCGAGTTTTTCGCCGGAGGTGAAGATGGCTTCGTCGAGGGCGTAGTCGGAGCCGAAGTCGCAGGCGTGACGCTCGACGATGGCTTTGCGCACCTCGGGGATGCCGGGAACGACGGTGTAGCGGGTGAAGTTGGCTTCGATGGCGGCGATGGCCGCGTCTTTAATGTGGCGGGGGGTGGGGAAATGGGGTTCGCCCGCACCGAAATCGACCAGGTTGACGCCCTGAGCCCGTAACTTCGCCGCTTCGGCAGCGACAGCCATCGTCGCCGAAACCTCAATCCGACCAATGCGGTCGGCAAATACTTTACGCTGTGCTAATACTGTCGTCGCCATAACACCTCTATCTTTACAGATTTGGCTGGGTTAACAAAGTGCGGCGGAGATCGATTGACACGCAAACGCGGGCGATGACCTTGAATGATGGCGATGCGATTTGAAATTGACGGCATCGAAAAGCGTGCGGGAAAGCGGTGACGCGCCCGAACGGACAGACGGTCTTCAGCGTGGTTTAAGCTCGCGCGCCTAATCTAAGAACTTGGCCGTAAGTGGCTATTCAGGGTTTTGAACCCTGGTTGAGAGGTTTGCTTGAAACTTGTTTTATCGCTGCTGATACTGCTGACTTTCGGCGCAACAGTGTGGGCGCAAACCGGAGTTGCGCATGGTTCGGGGGCAGTGGTGACGGGTCAGGACGCGGGTCAGGTCACGGGCCAGGTCGCGGGCCACGTTACAGGTCAAGTTACGGGTCAGGTTACGGGTCAGGTTACGGACCAGTCGGGCGCGACGATCCCGCAGGCCGACGTGCGGCTGGTGGGCGCGGATGGCAGTGTAGCGGGCGAGACGACGACCAATGAGGCTGGAGTGTTTCGGATGGCGTTGCCGGCGAAAGGCCGCTACGTACTGGCTATCTCGCACAATGGTTTTGACGAAGCAAGGGTAACTCTTGCGAGGGGGCCAGGTACCTCGGCAAACCTGAAGATCGTGATGCGGGTGGCGGCATTGAGCGAAACGGTGACTGTGGGCGCGGGGAGCGACCCCCAGATCAGCACGGATGCGGCCGAGAACCAGAGTGCAAACATGGTGGACCGGGCTGATCTGGATCATCTGCCGGTTTTTGACATGGACTACATTGGGACTCTTTCGCGCTTTCTAAGCGATGACGCCACGGGAACAAGCGGCGTGACGCTGGTGGTCAATGGCATGGAGGCCAATGGACCGGGGGTTTCGGCATCGGCGATCAAGAACGTGAAGATCAACCAGAATCCTTACTCGGCGCTGTTTTCACGGCCGGGGCGGGCCCGGATTGAGATTACGACGGAGGAGGGGACGCCCGAATTTCACGGATCGGCCAACTTCCTTTTGCGGGACTCGGTGTTTGATGCACGGAATGCATTTGCGACGACCAAGCCGAGCGAGCGGCGGATTTTCTTTGAGGGCTCGTTGACGGGGCCGCTGGGGAAGTCAAAGAAGAACACGTTTCTACTCTCCGGGGAGAACGACAATGACGATCAGCAAGCGATTGTGAACGCGATCGATAACGCAGGGCCGGTGCATCAGTCTGTTTTGACACCGCAGCACCACTTGTTTACCGAGGCGCGGGGTTTTCATGACTTCAGCCAGGGGAACCAGGTTTGGATGAGCTATTCGTACGAACAGGAGACGGCGCAAAACCAGGGCGTGGGCGGGACGGTGCTGAAAGAGGCGGGAACGAATTACCACACCTTTGAGCATGAAGTGAATGTGGGGGCGACGCGGGTGATGACGCCGCACCTGGTGAACCAGCTGCACTTTCTGGTGGGGTACAACGATGAGCAGTCGAAAAGCCTGACTGATTCCCCGGCAATCGTGGTGCAGGGTGCGTTTACGGGCGGCGGAGCGCAGGGTAATCTGCGGCGCACGGAAGGGCACTTTGACGGGACGGATCTGACCACTTACACACACGGAAAGCATGAGTGGAAGTTTGGCGTGGATGTACCGGATATCAGCCGTCGGGGCTTTGAGGATAAGCGGCTCTCCGGAGGCCTGTACTCCTTTGCAAGTCTTGCGGATTACGCGGGTGGGACGGCGGAGGCCAAACCGGCGACTTACACGGTGAATGTGGGTCGAGGGCACGGCACATTTGTCGAGAAAGTCATCTCGGGCTTCGTTGAGGACACTGTCAGGCTGCGGAGTAACCTGTCTGTCGCGGTCGGGGTGCGGTACTACTGGCAGAACTATTTCCACGAGATTGTGACGGATTTTGCGCCGCGCCTGAGTGTAGCCTATGCGCCGGGCAAAAGGAGCGGAACGGTGCTGCGAGCGGGCGGAGGTATTTTCTATGACCGGACAGGACCGCGGGCGATCTTTGATGTGGTGCAGTTTGATGGAAAGCACTTATTCAAAGAGATAGCCAATGGGCCGACTTATCCGGTAACTCCGTCGGAGATTGCTGCGCTGCCACCAGGAGTGGTGCGGTTGGATCCTCGGCAAAGGATTCCTTATCAGTTTGTCTTCAGCGGCGGGGTGGAGCGGCAGATTACGGCGAAGAGCACGCTGGCCGTGACCTATACGGGAACGCGAGGGATTGATCAGTTTCGCTCGGTGGATGCGAACGCGCCGCTGGGGCCGAGTTACGCTGTGCGCCCCAACTCGTCTTATGGCCAGATACGCGAAATGCAGTCTGATGGCTATCTCAAGGGTAACTCTCTCGAGATCAATTTCAGAGGAAAGCCTGCCAGGTTTTTTAGCGGACAGGCGCAGTACACGCTGAGCAAGACTTACAACAACACCAACGGATTGAAGGACTTTCCAGCGGATAGTTATGACCCGGCGGCGGATTGGAGCCGATCAGATAACGACCGTCGGCATAAGTTTGACATGCTGGGTACATTCAAGGCGAAGGACTACTTTGACCTGGGCGCGGCGCTTGCGCTTTATTCAGGCAAGCCGGTGGATGTGACGACCGGGCGGGATGACAATGGGGATGGGTTGGCGCTTGACCGGCCGGTGGGTGTGGCCCGGAATTCGCTGCATGGGCCGGGAAATGCGACCCTGGACCTGAACCTGACGCATGAGTTTCCATTTCACAAGGGCAAGGAAGAGGGGCGGACGCTGACGGTTTCGCTGAACTCGTTTAACGTGATGAACCATCGGAATGATGTGACCTACGTAGGGGTGGCGACGTCGCCGGTGTTTGGGCGGGCGGTGGAGGCGCAGCCGGGGAGGCGGATGCAGCTGAATCTGGAGTACAAGTTTTAAGGTGATGCCAATCAAAAAATGACATATTGGGAGTTTGTGACATTTTATTCATTCATGTCGCGTGTTACAGTTGTGTCATGAAGGCTGCCGTATTGGAAGTGAGAGCGCGGATCAACGAAAGTGGGCGACTGGTTTTGCCGAAGCAATTGCGCGAGGCGCTGGAGGTCTTGCCGGGTGAGGAGATCATCTTTTCGAGCGATGGCGAGACGGTACGGATGGAAACGCAGAAGCATCGTGCGTTGCGTGCGCAGGCGTACATTCGCAGCTTGATTCCTTCCGGGGTCTCACTGGTGGATGAACTGATAGCGGAGCGCCGCGAGGAATTCCGGAAAGAGGTGGCAGAGTGAGTCTGGTTGTGTTTGATTCCTCAGTGGTTCTGGCGTGGCTGCTGGGAGAAACCGGCTCCGACTTGATTCTGACTCTGATTCCGAACGCGGTCATCAGCACAGTCAATGCAGCGGAGGCGCAGGCAAGGTTGGTTCGACGGGGTACTCAACCGAAGGCGGCGTGGGAAAGTATCGCTGGCTCTGTTGCCGAGATTCTCCCTTTTGAGGCGGAGCAGGCGGAGATCGCAGGGACTCTGGTGAAGCAGACAGAGCCGTTCGGGCTGTCACTCGGTGATCGGGCTTGCCTGGCGCTTGGACTGGCGAGGAAGTGCCCTGTTTATACCGCAGACAAGGCTTGGGCTCAGTTGGCGGTTGGGGTGGATGTGCGGTTGGTGCGCTAGATCTGGTATGGAATTCTGATTTGTGGGTCAGTCGGGGAGAAGTCTTTGCTGTTGCGAGGGACAAGAATGGCTCCTTCCATTTGGGCAGTCGCAGGCGTCTGGCAGCTTGAGTCTGGTATTCCTTCGCAGCGTTGGTGCTCGTTCCGCGATGTCCTGGGTGATTGGCAAAGATAGAAAGCTGGCGAGTATTTTTCGCGTATCGACTTCGCTGAATGCGGAGGAATCAGCCATGACTTCCACCCATGGATAAGTTGATGTGGCGTCAGGTAAGTGCTGTTTGAACCAGTTCATTGTTTCTTCAAGCGAAGGGCCCTGAGTGGCTGCGGGTGCCACAGCAGATCCTTCGATCCGCTGAGGATGACAAATCCTGAGGGATTTGTAAAAAGCAGAAGCCCGGCGCGAGGCCGGGCTTCTGGGTTGTTGCGAACGAAGTGAGCGATTGCCCGCAGCGGCCAGCTACTCTGCGGCCATTTCTTCGGCTTCGCCTTCCTGGCGCATCATTTCGAGTTCGCGTTCTGCGGCTTCGAATTCAGCGTTGACTTCCTGCTTGACTCGTTCTGCTGCTTCTTCGAGCTCAGGGGAGAGCTGGACGGAGCGGTAGTAGTCGAGTCCGGTGCCGGCAGGAATGAGGCGGCCGACGATGACGTTTTCCTTGAGGCCGCGCAGACCATCGATGGCTCCGTTGATGGAGGCTTCGGTGAGTACGCGGGTGGTCTCCTGGAAGCTGGCGGCCGAGATGAAGCTGTCGGTCGAGAGCGACGCCTTGGTGATGCCGAGCAGGAGCGGGCGGCCCATGCAGGGGCGGAGGCCGAGTGCGAGGACGCGCTCATTCTCTTCGTTGTAGCGGAAGCGATCGACCTGCTGTTCGAGCAGGAAGTTGGTATCACCCACGTCTTCAATGCGGACCCAGCGGAGCATCTGGCGGACGATGACTTCGATGTGCTTATCCGAGATGGTCACGCCCTGCAATCGGTAGACTTCCTGGATTTCGTTGACCAGGTAGGCCTGCAGCAGCTTTTCGCCGAGTACGTTGAGAATATCGTGCGGGTTGAGAGGACCATCCATGAGCGGGTCGCCTGCGGAGAGGCGCTCACCCTCTTGAATGTTGACGTGGATGCCGCGCGGTACGGAGTATTCCTTCTCCTCACCGTTGTCGGCTGTGACATAGATCTTGCGCTGTCCTTTGGCCACTTCGCCAAAGCGGACGACGCCGTCAATCTCTGAGATGATGGCTGTTTCGCGAGGCTTGCGGGCTTCGAAGAGCTCGACGACGCGCGGGAGACCGCCGGTGATGTCCTTGGTACGGGTGGATTCGCGGGGGATCTTGGCGAGGATGTCGCCAGGGCCCACGACGTCTCCGTCGAGAACCATCAAGTGAGCACGGCTGGGCATGAGGTAGCGCTTCTTGCCCTTGGCACCATTGATGAGGATGGTCGGCTGGCGCTTTTCGTCGGGAGCGTCGGAGACGACCAGGCGGGAGAGGCCGGTGACTTCGTCGACTTCTTCGTTGAGCGTGATGCCTTCCTGGAGGTCCTTGAACTGCACGGTGCCGCCGATTTCGGTGAGGACCGCATAGGTGTAGGGATCCCATTCAGCGAGCTGCTCGCCGAGGGAAACCTTCTGACCGTCTTCGACGCGCATACGTGCGCCGTAGACAACCTGATAACGCTCTTTTTCACGACCGCGGTCATCGACGATGGCGATGGAGCCGGAGCGATTCATGGCGACGAGCATGCCGTCGCGCTCAGACTTGACGGTATTCAAGTTGATGAAGTGGACGGTGCCGTTGTTTTTGGCGTCGAGGCGGCTCTTGTCAGAGACGCGTGATGCTGTACCGCCGACGTGGAAGGTACGCATGGTGAGCTGTGTGCCGGGTTCGCCGATAGACTGGGCTGCGATAACGCCGCAGGTTTCGCCCATCTCAACCATGCGGCCGGAGCCGAGGTTGCGACCGTAGCAGAGGGCGCAAACGCCGCGCCGGGATTCGCAGGTGAGTACGGAGCGGATCTTGACCTGCTCGTATCCTGCGCCCTGGATGGCGGAAGCGGTCTCTTCATCAATCTGCTGATTGATTTCGATGACCACGTTGCCGTCAAAGTCCTTGATGCGTTCGAGCGAGACGCGGCCAATGATGCGGTCGCGCAATGGCTCGATGATTTCGCCGGACTCGACGATCTGCTTGACGTAGATGCCTTCGACGGTGCCGCAATCCATCTCGGTGACGATGACATCCTGCGCCACGTCGACGAGACGACGGGTGAGGTAGCCGGAGTCAGCGGTTTTGAGCGCGGTATCGGCGAGGCCCTTGCGTGCGCCGTGGGTCGAGATGAAGTACTCGAGCACGGTGAGGCCTTCGCGGAAGTTGGCGGTGATGGGGGTTTCGATGACTTCGCCGGAGGGCTTGGCCATCAATCCGCGCATGCCGGAGAGCTGACGAATCTGCTGCTTGGAACCGCGGGCGCCGGAGTCGGCCATGATGTAGATCGGGTTCATGACGCCGTCTTTGTCAGCCTGCTTCATGTTGCCAAACATCTCGTCGGCGACCTGCTCGGTGACTGCCGACCAGATCTGGATGACTTTGTTTGAACGCTCGCCGTTGGTGATGGCGCCGTCGAGATACTGCTGCTGGACCTCGATGACCTTCTTGTCGGCATCGGCCACCGTGGTGTACTTGGAGGCGGGGATGACCATGTCATCGAGGCCGACCGAGAGACCGGAGCGGGTGGCGTATTGGAAGCCAAGTTCCTTGATGCGGTCAAGCATGCGGACGGTGATTTCGAGGCCGAGGTTCTGGTTGCAATAGCTGACCAGCTGGCCGATTCCCTTTTTCTTGAGCAGGCCGTTGATGAACGGCATGCCTTCGGGGAGAGCATCATTGAGGATGGTGCGGCCGACGGTGGTCGAGATGAACTGCTTGTTGAACTCAACCGGATCGGTGTGCATGAGGTCCTGATCGTCATAGGCCGTGGTCATGTCGAGCACTTTGCCGCTGTAGCGCAGGCGAATAGGCGAAAGGGTCTCGACTTCGCCGGCTTCGAGGGCCATGAGGACCTCTTCGGCGTTGGCGAAGGTGCGGCCCTCTCCCTTGGCCCCGCCCGCCTTGGACTTGGTCAGGTAGTAGAGACCGAGGACCAGATCCTGGGTGGGGACGGTGATGGGCTGACCGGATGCCGGCGACAGAATGTTGTGAGCCGCGAGCATGAGGACTGAGGCTTCAATCTGCGCTTCAGGCGAAAGCGGGATGTGCACGGCCATCTGATCGCCGTCAAAGTCGGCGTTGAAGGCGGTGCAAACCAGCGGATGAATCTTGATGGCCTTGCCCTCGACGAGGACCGGCTCAAACGCCTGGATGCCGAGGCGATGGAGCGTAGGGGCGCGGTTGAGCAGGATGGGGTGATCCTTGATGACTTCTTCAAGAATGTCCCAGACGACGGGCTCCTGCATTTCAACCATCTCTTTGGCCTGCTTGATGGTGGTGCAGTGGCCGGTCTGTTCGAGGCGGTGATAGATGAAGGGCTTGAAGAGCTCGAGCGCCATCTTCTTGGGCAGGCCGCACTGGTGCAGCTTCAGCTCGGGGCCGACGACGATAACGGAACGTCCGGAGTAATCGACGCGCTTGCCGAGGAGGTTCTGCCGGAAGCGGCCCTGCTTGCCCTTGAGGGTATCGGAGAGCGACTTGAGGGGGCGGTTGTTGGCACCGCGCAGCACGCGGCCACGGCGGCCGTTGTCAAAGAGGGCGTCGACAGCTTCCTGGAGCATGCGCTTTTCGTTGCGCACGATCACTTCAGGGGCGTGCAGGTCCATGAGCTTCTTCAACCGGTTGTTGCGGTTGATGACGCGGCGGTAGAGGTCGTTCAAATCGGAGGTGGCAAAGCGGCCACCATCGAGCGGCACCAGCGGGCGCAGCTCGGGAGGAATGACCGGCAGCACGTCGAGAATCATCCACTGGGGCTTGTTGCCGCTCTTGCGGAAGGCTTCGACGACCTTGAGGCGCTTGGAGTACTTGATCTTTTTCTGGACCGAGGTTTCGGTCTTCATCTTTTCGCGCATCTCGACGGAGAGTTCGTCGGAGTTGACGCGCTTGAGAAGCTCCTTGATGGCTTCTGCGCCCATCATGGCCTTGAAGCCGGTGGGGCGGTACTGCTGGTCGAGCTCGCGGAAGCGGTTCTCGTCCTTGATGATTTCGCGCTCTTTGACCGGCGCGTCGCCTGGATCGACGACGACGTAGGACTCGAAGTAGAGGATGCTTTCGAGGTCACGCAGCGAGATGTCGAGCAGGTGGCCGATACGCGACGGCAGACCCTTGAAGAACCAGACGTGCGAGCAGGGCGAGGCGAGTTCGATATGGCCCATGCGCTCGCGGCGCACCTTGGAGACGGTCACTTCAACGCCGCACTTGTCGCAGATGACGCCGCGGTGCTTCATGCGCTTGTACTTGCCGCAGAGGCACTCCCAATCGGTGACGGGCCCGAAGATGCGGGCGCAGAAGAGTCCATCGCGCTCTGGCTTGAAGGTGCGGTAGTTGATGGTCTCGGGCTTGGTAACCTCGCCATGCGACCAGCTTCGGATTTTCTCCGGAGAGGCGAGCATGATGCGGATTGCGTCGAAATCCTTGATAGGCGTGGTAAGTTCGAACGGATTAGAACGGAACAAGGCGACCCTCCTTGGTCATGCCTTTCGGGCGAGACCGTCGCTGCTTCCCAGGGAGAATTTCTCGGGACTTCTGCCTGACCCTGGGGAGTGGCAATGACCACTCCAGGCAGTTCCCTCACAATCAATCACGAAGGCGGGTGCCCCACCCTGTCCGCGCTTTCTGCGGAGAGGGTGGGATTCCACGATCAATCGGCGACGGCAACTTCGATCAGCTCAGGCGCTGGCAGCTTTTTGAGATCCGCGCGCTTGATCAGCTCGACATCCAGGCAAAGCGCCTGAAGCTCGCGGATCAAAACGTTAAAGCTCTCGGGAACACCCGGCTCAATGGCTGCCTCACCCTTGACGATGGCCTCGTAGATCTTGGTGCGGCCGTAGACGTCATCGGATTTAGCAGTGAGCAGTTCCTGGAGAATGTAGGCCGCGCCATAGGCTTCGAGCGCCCACACTTCCATTTCGCCGAAGCGCTGGCCACCGAACTGCGCCTTGCCGCCCAGCGGTTGCTGGGTGATGAGCGAGTACGGTCCGATGGAGCGAGCGTGAATCTTGTCGTCCACCAGATGCGAGAGCTTGAGCATGTAGATGATGCCGACCGTGACTGGCTGTTCGAAGACTTCGCCGGTCATGCCGTCATAGAGCGCTGTCTTGCCCGAACTGGGCAGGCCAGCGGCGTGGAGGAGGGCCTTGATTTCGCTCTCCTGCGCACCGTCGAAGACTGCCGTGCCGAACCAGATGCCGCGCTTCATGCCCTTGGCGACCCGGATAAGCATGGTGTCGTCAAGTTCGAGAAGCTGGTTGAGGGTGGCGGTATCCTTGAAGCCGATTTTCAACTGCTCACGGATGTAGTTGGCATCGGAATTAGCTTCGACGATCGCGGCAATCTTTTTGCCGAGTTCAGCGGCAGCCCAGCCGAGATGGGTTTCGAGGATCTGACCGACATTCATACGGGACGGGACGCCAAGGGGATTCAAAACAATCTCCACCGGAGTTCCATCGGGCAGGTACGGCATGTCTTCTTCGGGAAGAATGCGCGCGATGACACCCTTGTTGCCGTGACGGCCAGCCATTTTGTCGCCGACCGAGAGCTTGCGCTTCATGGCGACATAGACCTTGACCATCTTGATGACGCCAGGGGAAAGCTCGTCTCCCTTTTGCAGCTTGGCGACGCGCTCGTTGGTGATCTTGCGCAGAACTTCAATCTGGCGCGAGGTCATCTCTTCGATTTCGTCGATCTGCTCGTTGACGCGGGGATCCTTGTCGGCGAAGCGGATGCGCTTGAGGTTTTTGGTGGAGATGCGCTCGATGGTTTCGCGGTCGAGCAGGGCTCCCTTGGTCAACAGGCGCTTGTTGGTGCGCTCGTCGTGGAGGTCGGCCAGCACTTCCTTGTTGCCGAGGATGGCATCGAGACGCTTGAGGCGTTCGTCGGTGAGAATGCGGATTTCGTCGCCGAGATTCTTCTCGAGCTTCGAAGTGTTTTCCGCTTCAATCTGCTTGGCGCGCTCGTCCTTTTCCTGGCCCTTGCGGGAGAAGATACGGACGTCAACGACGGTGCCTTCAATGCCCGGAGGGCAGGTGAGCGAGGCGTCGCGGACGTCGCCGGCCTTTTCACCGAAGATGGCACGCAGCAGCTTCTCTTCCGGCGTCAGCTGGGTTTCGCCCTTGGGCGTGACCTTGCCGACGAGGATGTTGCCATGCTTGATCTGGGCGCCGATGCGAATGATGCCACTTTCATCAAGGTCTCGTAGTGCGGACTCTGACACGTTGGGGATATCACGCGTGATTTCCTCAGGCCCGAGCTTGGTGTCGCGGGCTTCGATTTCGAATTCCTCACTGTGCACGGAGGTGTAGTAATCCTCGCGCACCAGCTTTTCGCTGATGAGGATAGCGTCTTCGAAGTTGTATCCGCGCCACGGCATGAAGGCAACGAGGACGTTGCGGCCGAGCGCTAGCTCACCTTGCTCCGTGCAAGGACCGTCGGCGATGACCTGGCCCTTGATGACGCGCTCACCTTCGCGGACAACCGGCTTCTGGTTGATGCAGGTGTTCTGATTGGAGCGCTTGAACTTGATGAGCTGATAGATATCTGAGCCGACTTCGCGCGAAAGCTGGGTGGGATGATGCTCACCCTCAACACGAATAATGATGCGCTCGGAATCGACCGAATCGACGATGCCGTTACGCTTGGCCAGAATGACGGCGCCGGAGTTGCGCGCGGTCACGCCCTCCATGCCGGTGCCGACCAGCGGTGCCTCAGCAACGAGCAGAGGAACGGACTGGCGCTGCATGTTTGCGCCCATCAGTGCGCGGTTCGCATCGTCATGCTCGAGGAACGGAACGAGCGAAGCGGCGACGGAAACGAGCTGCTTGGGGCTGACGTCGATGAAGTCAACTTCAGAGCGGTTGACGAGGACGAAGTTGCCCTGACGGCGGGCATTGACCAGGCCTTCGGTGATGACGCCGTTTTCATCGAATTCAATGTTGGCCTGTGCGATGGTGTGGCGATCTTCTTCCCAGGCCGACTGGTAGAAGCTGAAGGGCATCCAATCGATCTTGCGCTTGCCTGCGGCTTCAAGCTCCGCGATGAGGCGGAAGGCTTCGAGCTTTTCAAGATGGTCGCCGACGCGCATGCCGCTGTCGCCCGCGTTCACGACTTCAATGTAGTCGAGGATGCGGCCGTCTTTGACCTTGCGGTAAGGAGACTCGATGAATCCGTATTCGTTGATGCGCGCGAAGCAGCTGAGCGACGAAATCAGGCCGATGTTCGGGCCTTCCGGGGTTTCAATCGGGCAGATGCGGCCGTAATGGGTCGGATGCACGTCGCGGACTTCGAAGCCGGCGCGCTCACGGGAGAGACCACCGGGCCCAAGGGCGGAAAGACGCCGCTTGTGCGTGATTTCAGAAAGCGGGTTGGTCTGATCCATGAACTGCGACAGCTGCGAAGAACCGAAGAACTCGCGAATCGCGGCCATGACCGGCTTGGCGTTGATCAGGTCGTGCGGCATAGCCGTCGAAAGCTCCTGATACACGCTCATCTTTTCCTTGATGGCGCGCTCCATGCGGACCAGGCCGATGCGGAACTGGTTTTCCATCAGCTCGCCGACAGCGCGCACGCGGCGGTTGCCGAGATGATCGATGTCATCGACTGCGCCGATATTCTTGCGCAGCTTGAGCAGGTAGCGAATGGTCGCGTAGAAGTCTTCGGGGGTCAGGGTGCGCTTGTCGAGCTGCGACGCATCCTGGCTCTCGTAGAGCTTGATGTTGAACTTGAGGCGGCCCACGCGCGAGAAATCGTACTTCCGCTGGTCAAAGAACATGCCTTCGAAGAGAGCCGTGGCGGTATCGAGGGTCGGCGGATCGCCTGGCCGCAGCTTGCGGTAGATTTCGATGAGCGCTTCTTCGGGCTTGCGGACCGAATCGCGGCGGAGTGTGTTGGTGATGATGTTGCCCACGTCGTCGCGCTCAGGAAAGAAGACTTCGATGGTGGTGGCACCGCTGGCGGCAATCTTGTGCAGACGGTCGGCGGTCAGCTCGGTGTTGGCCTCGACGATGACTTCGCCGGTGTTCATATCGATGACGTCGGCGGCGGTGAGGGCGCCGTCAAGCTCCGCACCCTCAACCTCAACATGCTGAACGCCGTGGCTGCGCAGCGCCTTGAGGACATGGGCGGTGACTTTGCGGCCGGAATGGGCAATCTCTTCGCCATTGGCGAGGATGGCGTGGGCCGGCTTGGCACCCTGCAGGTGGGTGACGACGCCCGCCTCTGGAACAGTCCAAAGCAGCTTGGCATCGGCAACTTGAATCTTGTCGACGGTGTAGAAGGTCTTCAGAATCTCTTCGTCTGAACGGAGGCCGAGTGCGCGCAGGAAGATGGTGCCGAGGAACTTGCGCTTGCGGTCGATGCGGACGTAGAGGGTGTTCTTCTGGTCGTATTCAAACTCGACCCACGAACCGCGGTAAGGGATGATCTTGCCGAGGAAGTAGGAACGGTTGTTCGCCGTCTCAAAGAAGACGCCGGGCGAGCGATGCAGCTGGGACACGATGACGCGCTCGGTGCCGTTGACGATGAAGGTGCCGTTGGCAGTCATCAGCGGGATATCGCCGAAGAAGACTTCCTGCTCCTTGATGTCGCGGATGGTCTTCGAGCCCGTTTCGGGGTCCTTGTCGAAGATGGTCAGGCGCACGGTGACCTTGAGCGGAGCAGAGAAGGTCATGCCGCGCTCTTCGCACTCCTGCTGGTCATACTTCAACTGCAGGCCGACGGGGTCGCCGCACTTGTTGCAGAAGTCAGGGGTGTTCTTGTTGTAGGTGCCGCACTTCTGGCAGAGCACATCGCCCGGATGGAAGGGGTCTGTGATGACCATGGAACCGCACGAGACGCAGGCCGTCCGAAGGTGATGCAACCCTTTGAGGTGGCCGCACTTGCACTCCCAGTTGCCAATGGAGAAGTCCACAAAATCAAGCTGCGAGATGTTGCGGAAGTCGGTAATCGGAAAAACCGATGTAAAGACTGACTGCAAACCGTTGTCATCGCGCTCGTTGGGGAGCTTGTCCATCTGCAGAAACCGCTCATAGGAGCGTCGCTGCACTTCGATCAGGTTGGGGATCTGGATGGCGGTAGGTATCTTGGAAAAATCGAGTCGGCTGCGAATGGCGCGATTCTCGTTCGGCATGCTTCACTCCTGAGGCTCGTATCCCCGAGGTTCCAGCGCCTTTTGAGGGGCGGGAGCACCGGCTGCCCGAGTCTCTCGGCGGCCGGCATACATCGGTATCGTGTTTCTTTGTGCGGTAAAACATCCCCGCAAATCAGAATCATGGCCTGGATCACTCCAGTCATTCATCCGTACTGCAAATCACGCCCTGAAACGATCTCGGAACGTGAAACAAACCAGCAAACGCCATGCACTCTGCGCGGACCATGAAAAAATACACTTGCTCGAATCATCCCCCGGGGCTAAACTCCCGGTAATTGGGAGATTCTTTCCCTCTGGCCAATGACCAGTGCGGGCTTTTGAAACTCGGTATGCTTGTTTCGAAGCAAAAGTGCTTCGAAGAAACTGGAGACGAAAAGCGACAGGATGAGCATCGACCGCAGTCAGACATGACAGATGGCCCGCAGAGACAGAACGTCTCCGGAGCTTAGTCGTTGCATGAATCCCTGTGCATTTTTTTGAATTTCTTCCCCACGCTCGCCGATCCCGAAGCTCGCTATTGCCGCAACTTGCCTGTTTCAGCTAACCGCTGATGACCGCTCCGCAACGCCCATCAACCTAGTGGCACTTGCATCCGCACAGCACTGAGAGCCGGAGGGCTTGGCTATCCCCGGATCTGAGGCCCTGCATACCACGCTTCTGTTTCATTTTCCGAGCACGTTAGCCTTCTCTGCCCAACCCGCGACTGCGAGAGTACAGAAAGAGACGAAGAGACGCGCAACTTTTAATGTAGCGCGTCTTCTCCGCAATTGCAAATCCGTGGTACAGAAATCCGTAGAACGAAGCTGAATCGAAATCGGAACTACTTGATTTCGATGGTTGCGACGCCGTCGAACTTCTTCTTGATGGCCTCGGCTTCTTCCTTGGTCGCGTTTTCCTTGATCGCCTTGGGGGCGCCATCGACCAGGTCCTTGGCTTCCTTCAGTCCGAGCGAAGTAACTTCGCGAACTGCCTTGATGGTTGAGATCTTGTTCGCGCCGGCATCCTTGAGGATAACCTGGAACTCGGTCTGCTCCACCACTTCTACGGCTGCCGCTGCGCCGCCGCCTGCTGCGGCGACCGGGGCTGCCGCTGCTGCTGAAACGCCGAGGCGCGTTTCCAATGCCTTGACCAAAGCTGCTGCTTCCAACAGGCTCAGGCTTACAATCTGCTCTTCCAATGCGCTCAAATCCGCCATTTTGTTCTCCAATCCGAAATTCGTGATGCGATTCTGTGAAATGTTCGTACTACACCGCTGTCTTCACTGCAGAGTTTCCGACGTGCCCAGACTTGGCACACCCTGCCGCGCGTATCGCGGGAAACTTGTTTCAGGAAGCTGCCGGCTCTTCAGGAGCAACTGCTTCTGTCGCCGGGGCTTCTTCAGCCGCGACAACTGGAGCTGCTTCAACGACTGGCTCGGCTGCGACTTCAGCAGCAACCTCGACTACCGGCTCGACGACGGGCTCGGCGACAACTTCAGCAGCCGGCTCAGCGACTGGCTCGGCAACGGGCTCGGCGACGGGCTCGGCGACGGGCTCGGCAACAACCTCAGCAATTGGAGCAGCTGCAACTTCAGCAGGCGCTGCTTCAGCTACCGGCGCTGCCGTCTGCACTGCAGGGGCCGCTGCGCCGCCGAACTTTTCGCCCTTGACCGCTTCATTGATCACAACCGCCAGATCGCGACCTGCGGCATTGAGCACGGTGACGAGGCGCTGTGCCGGCGAATTGATGAGGAAGAGAAGCTTCGCAAAAAGCTCTTCCTTGCCCGGCATGGTGGCGAGGGCTTTGACTTCGTCCACATTGATCAGCTTGCCGTCAACGATTCCCAGCTTGAAGGTGAACTCGGCGTTTTCGCTGACCCACTTCGAGAAGACCTTGGCCAGCTCGACCGGATCGCCCGAGGTGAAAGCCGCGGCGCTGACGCCCTTGAGGCCCTTGAGCGCCTGCTCGACCTTGGTGCCCTCGCTGGCTTTGGCGGCCAGCTTGTTTTTGAGCACGTGATATTTGCCGCCTGCGCCGCGAACAACCTTGCGCAGTTCGAAATCCTGTGCGACCGTCAACTTGGCAAATGTGCCGATGATGGCCGTTGTTGAAGTCTCCAGCTCTTTTGCCAGGACCTGAACCTTCTGCTTCTTTTTTGCCCTTGTCAATGCCATTGCTCTACTCCTGCCCCGCCCGTACGATGTTGCCAGCCCGTTTTGCTTTGCCCGCTGCCCCGGTGAGGGGGTCCAGAACTCTCATCTCTTCCTGCCGTCACCGCTTCAATGCTGTAGCTGGGTGCGTCAGAGGCTGCGAAGAGGAGAACGGGAGATTTCTGCCATTCCTGCGGCAGCGTTATTTGCCCGCTGCGTCGGCCACGGCACCGTCAATCGGAACGCCTGGGCCCATGGTCGAGCTCAGCGTGATTCCTTTGACATACTTGCCCTTGGCTGCGGAAGGCTTGGCGCGCATGACGCTGGCCAGAACCGTCGTCGCATTCTCGACCAGCTTCTCCGGAGGAAAGCTGAGCTTACCGACCGGCACGTGCACGAGAGCTGTTTTGTCAGCGCGGAACTCAACCTTACCCGCCTTGATCTCGCGGATAGCCGAGGCAACATCCTGGGTGACGGTGCCAGTCTTGGGGTTGGGCATGAGACCGCGTGGTCCGAGCACCTTACCGAGACGACCGACCGACTTCATCATGTCTGGGGTGGCGATGAGGGCGTCAAAAGCAGTCCAGGATTCCTTCTGGATTTTCTCGACCAGCTCTTCGCCGCCAAAGAAATCGGCGCCGGCTGCTTCAGCATCCTTGAGGCGATCGCCGGACGCGATGACGGCCACAATTTTGGTCTTGCCCAGGCCGTGGGGCAGTACGACAGTGCCGCGAACCATCTGATCTGCGTGGCGCGTATCGACACCCAGGCGCATGGTCAGATCGACGGTTTCGTCGAACTTGGCAAACTTGACTTTTTGAAGGAGGACAACTGCCTCGGGCAACAGATAGTTGCGCGGCTCAACGGCGGCGCGCGACTTCGTAATATTCTTGCTGTCTTTTTTAGCCATGCTTCCTCATCTCCCACCGCATTTGCCAGTCCTGCTTTGCAGGAAGCCCAGGAATTTGCTGACAGGTCAGCTCATTCGACAAGCCCAAGTGCCGTGGTGCTGGTGATGAGCCCACTCGGAAGAGCGGACACATTCACTGAGTATGGCAGATTGTCGGTGGCTTTGCAAATTGAACGGGGCTTTTTGCGCATTCCTGGCTGGATTCAAAGTCAGCGGCGCTTATATACGTCGTAACCTGCCAGCTGTTGGTAGGGCATGAACTCTCTGTTTACCCGTTCAATGACTTCAGCAGGCTGAGGAAGCGGGTTTTCAGTGGATTGCAGGTGCGTTTTGACGATGACCCAGCGGATGTTTCGCCGGCGAGCCTCGGCGAGCAGGTCCTCTGGCGAGTAGGGGTCGGTTGCGGGGTCGAAGAGCAGGACGGGAAACTGTGGGGTGCGCCCAGTGGCGAAGTAGAAAGGGTCTTCGCCGGGTAAGAGCAGCAGGCCGTCCTGTGCTCGAATTTCCCGGGCGACGAAGGCGGTGAGTTCTTCGAAGTTTGCGATAGACATGCCGCGACTGGCCATGCCCTGAAGGGCGGGAAGGGTGGCGCGGGTCAATGGCCCATCCGCTGGAATCTGCAGGTAATTGAGCCGCTCAAGGCTGACTGCGTAGTAGCCGCCGGAGACGAGGAATGTGACACTGACCAGCAGCGCGAGTGCCGGTGCCAGTTTCGCGTGGGAGGCTGGAATCTGGGCCAGCATCTGGGCGACGAGGAGCACGAGGAGCGGCCAGATGGCATACGTAGAGCCCCACAGTTGCTGCGACATGAAGGTGCCGTGGATGGCAGTGAGCATGAAAACTGGCATCAGACGGGGCAGGGTCACTCCTTTGCGAAGTTCAAAGAGAGCGAGGAGCGCGGCGACGATGAGCAGATGCGGCCAGAGAGCGAGGAGGCTGTCGGCGCGTTCATCGGCATCGTCGTTCATGAAGAAAAATACCAGCGTCGCGAGCAGAGGGGCGACCATCAGCAGGGTTGCAAGGATCCGGACCCACAGGCTCTTGGCCCATCTTGAAGCGAGTAACAGCAGGCTGGCAGCGAGCGCAGGGAGGCTCCGGAGCAAAGAGGGCTGCCGGTAAATGGCGAGCATATCGGCCAGTCCGGGCAGGCGGCGCTGGGCTGCGAATTGGATGGTCCAGCGGAGGTAGTTGTTTAGGCCGACGGTGAAGTGGAGGAGAAGGATTGCCGTGATTCCAGCGACCGCAATCGTGGCAAGGAGTTGGACGAGTGGCCGGTTGAGCCGCGAGCGCTCGGGGCTGCGCAAATTGATTGCCGACAGAAGCACCAGGGCTGCGACGACCACGAGGAGGAAGGGCAGGCCCATGTTTTGCTTGAAGAATACGGGAAGGACGACCGCTGCACCGGCCAGAGTAGCGGCCATCAAGGTTTGGGCGTCCGCGAATCGTTGCAGCAGCAGGATTGCGAAGAGGATGGCGAGGGCGCAGTCGCAGTCATAGATAGGATGCGGATAGACGCTGTAGATTCCCAGAACGGTGAGCGGCGCGGCGAGCAGGAAGGCAATCCAGCGCATGTAGGGTCTCTCTGGACCGAGAATGCGATACAGGATGCGCCAGGAGAGAACAGTTCCGGAGCCACCGGAAAGAGCCGCGTAGAGGATCTGAATTAAATAGTGGCGACCGAAGGTCCTCATGAGCAGTGCCTGAATCAGGAACGTCAGCGGGGGATGAACGAGCGGAAATTCGCGGTAGGGCACCTGGCCAAGCGCGATGCGCCAACTGGTATCAAGCAGATAGCCAAGATCCCAGAGGACGGCGACTCGTGAGTTTTGCCAGAGAACGAAAGCGGCCGTCGCGAAAAACAGCAGCGCACCGACTGCCAGATCGGCGAACCTGGTTGTCTTTTCGACTCTGAGATGGATCATGACATTCCCGGGTGATTGCGGTGTTTTCGACCGAGGCGCACTTGATCTCGATCGGGGTGAGGGTGGCATTGATTTTGTGACCTTTTTCAGTCTTCTTTGTTTGTCTCACGAGCCAGTCGGTTTGTCTTGCAACTGAATGTGACGGGGGTACGATCTTCGCTGGGATGCTACTCGGGTACGGCGAGCACGAAAAAGTTGATTTGCTCGATGAAGAACATGTCAGCAGGAATGTAGATATTCGGCATCCTGGCCTTGGTCGCTCAAACGCAAAGCGGCCCTCCGATGAAGGAGGGCCGCTTGCTTTAGACGGGAAAGCGACTCAGGCGACGACGTCGATGCCCATGGAACGTGCGGTACCTTTGATGCTCTTGATCGCTGCTTCGACTGAAGCGGCATTCAAGTCAGGCATCTTGGTCTCTGCGATTTCGCGGACCTGCTTTTCAGTGACCTTGCCTACTTTGTCCTTGTTGGGGACTGCTGCACCTTTTGCAACGCCAGCGGCGCGGAGCAGGAGGTTCGAAGCAGGAGGAGTCTTGGTGACGAAGCTGAAGGTGCGATCGCCATAGACGGTGATGACGACCGGGATGGTGAAGCCTTCCATCTCCTTGACGGAGGTGCGGGCGTTGAACTGCTTGCAGAACTCCATGATGTTGACCTGAGCCTGACCGAGCGCGGGGCCAACTGGAGGTGCGGGTGTCGCTTTGCCGGCCGTGATCTGGAGCTTGACGTAGCCGGTAATTTTCTTTGGAGGTGCCATTTTGGGTTCCTTTGGAACCCAGCTTTCAGCTCCTAGCTTCTAGCTGATAGCTGGATGTTTCTGGTTCATATTTTGGTAGCGCAGCCTCTGCATTCGCGACCAACCGAGGGCGGCTAGGAAGCCCGGTCGGCTAGAAGCTGGAAGCTAGTAGCTGGAGGCTGCACTACTCAATCTTTTCGACTTTGCCGAATTCGAGTTCAACGGGGGTGGAACGGCCGAAGATGGTGACCATGACCTTGAGGGTTTCACGATCTTCGTTGACTTCGTCCACGATGCCGTTGAAGTTGGCAAATGGCCCGTCGGTGATGCGGACGGACTCGTTCTTTTCGAAGCGAATCTTCTGGCGAGGCTTTTCCTTGGCCTCGTCGGAGCGATTCAACAACGAACTGATTTCTTCTTCGCTGAGGGCAACCGGCTTGTCGCCGGTACCGAGGAAGCCGGTGACACGCGGCGTTTCCTTGATGATGTGCCAGATCTGGTTGTCGAGTTCCATCTCGATGAGAACGTAGCCGGGGAGGAATACCCGCTCGATGGTCCTCTTCTTGCCGTTCACGGTTTCGGTGACAGCTTCAGTAGGGATCATGATGCGGCCGAACTTTGATTCGAGGCCAAAGGCCTGAATCCGGCTTTCGAGGGATTCCCTGACCTTGCGCTCAAAGCCCGAATAGGCGTGGAGAATGTACCACTTGAAATTCTCGTTGCGTGGCGCCGGTTCGGGGATCTGTTCCAGTTCGTCTGTCATTGCTAGAGTCTCTTTCGCGACTATTGGGGCCCTACAAGCTGCGTCAACAGCCGATTCAATCCAAAGGTAAAGATGCTGTCTACGATCCAGAAGTAGAAAGCGAAGATAAAGACGGTCGCCAGAACCACGGTGGTCGTCGCTTGAACCTCTTTGCGCGAAGGCTTGATGACCTTGCGCGTCTCGCCGCGCACATCACCGAGGAAAGTCCGAGTCTGCTCGTAGTTGGTTGTCGCCCACTCTACGGCTGCGTTTGGCTTGCGATCAGTGGACTGTTCGCCTGCAACCAATGCTGTCTTTGCCATGCTTCTACATCCTCTTGTTTTCCGACTTGAATTCGGAACAAACTGCGCCGACTTGGCGCTCAATCTGGCAGGGGCGCTCGGATTCGAACCGAGAAGTTCGGTTTTGGAGACCGACAGTTTAACCGTTGAGCTTACGCCCCTCAATTGCAGGGGTCAGAGGTCAGAATTCAGGGTTCAATTGGAAAGCTCTTCTGAACCCTGATCTCTGACCCCTGAAACCTGTCGTTACTTTGTTTCCCGGTGCTTCTGGTGGCCTCGGCAGCGCTTGCAAAACTTCTTGAACTCGAGACGGCCGGTGGTCGTCTTCTTGTTCTTTGTGGTTGTGTAGTTGCGCTCTTTGCACTCAGTGCATTGCAATGTGACGATTTCCCGCATCTTCGTATCCTAACTGATTCGGTGCGGATTCGCTCCGCAGCCGTTCTTCTTGAATTTCAAGGGGCGCAGGTGAGCCGAAAAACAAGGTCACCCGCGCACCCGGTCTTACGCGATGATTTCCGAGATGGCGCCGGCGCCGACGGTGCGTCCGCCTTCGCGAATTGCGAAGCGCAGGCCCTTTTCCATGGCCACCGGGGTATGCAGCTCGATTTCAAGCTGGATGTTGTCGCCAGGCATCACCATTTCC
>JANYDG010000050.1 GCA_025359885.1 Acidobacteriota bacterium | reverse complement strand
GGGGCGTTGTGTCGGCGGGGATGCGGTGGTCGAGCTTTGGTGCGCCGTGGTCCTCCCATAGTTGTCGGAGAATTTGCCTGAGAGCCGACTTGCGACTGTGTGTTGTCGTATTGGCGTAACCTTGGCTTTCGATGGTCTTGCGGGCGTCCTCGACGTGGGCTGCTGTGAGGTTGCGGGGCCGTTGGTTTCCGGCGATGCCGATGAGGAGCTTTGCAGCCTGGTACGCGTGTTGCCGCTTTTTGGGGTTCGGGTGGGAGGCGAGTAGGAGTTGGGCAATCGTTGTCCCCTCGCCTGTCCTTTTGGGTGGGCTGAGGCTTTCTGCTGGTCCTCGTGCAGGAGTGCGGCGCGTTTGGTTTGGAATGAGAGGCGGTGGCGTTTTCCGGTTCGGTCCCGCCAATCTGCGTAGAACTTGCCGTCTTTTTGAAACATGTGGTGTCCTTTGTGTGGAGTGTAGGCCGCGTGCTCTCACCACGTTGGACACTGGTGGACACCGGGCTAGGCGAGTTTTAGCCGCTTGGGTATTGGCTTTTCTCGTTGTCTGGACACTAGACCGGAATCATTGGAATATCCCGACGGCGCAAACACCCCGGAGCTTGGCGACATCGTGCTGAGGCCGGGTCAACCGCGACGACAGGTGACACTCTATTCGTTTTCGTTGGCGGATGCTTCGGAGAAGCCTTTGCTGGCGGCAGCGAAAGATCCCTGATGCGCAGGCAATCGACTTGCGAGAACTGGGGTTCAGGCTCGGAGTTTCAAGACTCATTCACCCGCTTGACAGGAAACTAACAGCGATGGGCAGCAAGAACAGCGTTCTCCTTGAACCGCTTATTCAACTCGATTACAGTCTCACTGGCGTCAGCACGACTCTCGCCATTGAGAAAGGCCTTGCCGAGGCGGAGTGGTACCAGTGCCCAGTTCCGCGTGAGACGATGCGCGCGCTGCTGGAAAGGCGCGATGCACCGGCGATCCGCGATACGCTGGTGTGGTTTGCGCTCATTGTCGGCAGCGGGGCCGCCACATATGCATTGTGGGGCAGTTGGTGGGCGATCGTTCCGTACGCGTTCTACAGCGTGCTCTACGCCTCGACTTCCGATTCTCGTTGGCATGAGAGTGGGCACGGCACAGCATTCAAGACAGACTGGATGAACAACGCCTTGTACGAGATTGCTTCGTTCATGGTGATGCGCGAATCAACAGTCTGGCGCTGGAGTCATAACCGTCATCACAGCGACACGATCATCGTTGGGCGCGATCCGGAAATTCCAGCTCCGCGACCACCCGATTTGAAAAGCATCGTGATGACTTTCTTTAATCTTCGCAGCTATCCAAAATACTTTCGACAGATTGTGCGTCACAGCTTTGGCAGTATGTCGGTGGACGAGAAGACCTACATTCCGGAAATGGAGTTCACCAAGGTCTACCTGCGGGCGCGGATTTATGCTGCCATTTATCTGGCAGTGATCGGACTTGCGACGGCGACGCACAGCATTTTGCCGCTGCTCTTTGTCGGCCTGACAAATTTGTTCGGTTCCTGGCTTTTGCTGGTTTACGGACTCACTCAGCACGCGGGGTTGGCGGAGAATGTTCTGGACCATCGGCTGAATAGCCGAACGGTTTCTATGAATGCGCTCAACCGTTATCTCTACTGGAACATGAACTACCATATCGAGCACCACATGTTTCCCCTGGTGCCCTATCATGCCCTGGTGAAGCTGCATGCGGCGGTGAAGGACGACTGCCCGGCACCTTACCCGGGCATCCTTGCCGCGTGGCGAGAGATTGTTCCGACCCTTTGGCGCCAGGTGAAAGACCCTGGCTATTATGTAAAGCGTCGTCTTCCAGAGCCGAAGGCGCGGTTGCATGATGCTGCCTTCGTTTCGCAGGCCAAGGCGGATGTGGAAGGCTGGGTCGATGCCTGCACGGCGGCGGACCTCTGCGCTGGGGATGTGATCCGGTTCGATTACGGCCGCAGGACTTTCGCGCTCTACCGCGACGAAGAAGGCCATCTCTATGCCACGGATGGAGTCTGCACCCACGGGAACGTCCACCTTTCCGAAGGGCTTGTCAAAGGTAAGACGATTGAGTGCTCCAAGCACAATGGACGCTTCAATTTGATCGATGGCTCGCCCGCGCGTGCACCGATCTGCAGGGGACTGACCACGTACCCCGTCGAGCAGCAGGGCGCACGTATACGTATCAACGTGGTTCGCGCGGGTGGGGTGGGTGCGCGGACGCAGAAGACCTACCGCTTTCGCGTCGTCAGCAATCGCAATGTGGCGACCTTTATCAAGGAACTGGTGCTTGAATTGGCCGACATTGGCGCGAAAGTCGACTTCACGCCAGGCGATTATCTGCAACTTGATATTCCCGCGTATGAGACGATCCACTTTAGAGACTTTGATGTGCCGGAGCCCTTCGCGACGGTTTGGCGCAACCAGCATATCTTCGATCTGGTCGCACACAATGCTGAAGTGAGCCGGCGCAATAACTACTCGCTGGCCGGCAACTGGCAAAGTGAGACCATGCTGCGTTTCAATGTCAGGATCGCCACGCCTCCACCGGGCCAGGACTGCGCACCGGGTGTTGGATCGAGTTACATCTTCAGCCTCAAGCCCGGTGATCTGGTGACTGGCATTGGGCCCTTTGGAGACTTTCATATCAAGCCCACGCAGCGCGAGATGGTCTACATCGGCGGCGGCGCGGGCATGGCTCCGCTCCGCGCCCATCTTTCTCATTTGCTGGAGACCGAGCGCAGTGCTCGCAAGATCAGCTTCTGGTATGGTGCGCGTTCGACACAGGAGATTTTCTATCAGGACTATTTCGATGGCCTGGCGAAGTTCCATTCAAATTTCGAATTCAATCCTGCCCTGTCGGCCCCACAACCTGAGGATCATTGGACCGGACATGTCGGTTTCATCCATGAGGTCGTGCTGAACAAGCATCTGCGCAACCACGCCCATCCGGCCGCAGCTGAGTATTACTTATGCGGTCCGCCCATGATGATCAAGGCCTGCACCAGGATGTTAGCGGAGATCGGCGTGCCGCCTCATCAGATTGCCTACGATGAGTTTTGAGTTATGAGTTTGTGTGGTGACTATGTCTGGCTTTTTCAATGATGGAACCGGCGAAGCGCCGAAGCTTTGCATCTATCTGAACCTCGATAACCTTGTCGATCTGCGAGCCGATACCGTGTGGCCCGGTTTGAGCGGCGTCGAGCGCGATGAGCGGTTGGTAGCGGACGGCTTCGAGGGCATTCAGCTCACCACGGATGAAGGATATTCGGGAACGCTGCCGTATGCCGGGATGGACAGAATCAACTCTCCAGGGGAAGCGGATGCGATCGCTGAAAAGCACGCGATGCGAGGCGACGCAAGCATCACCGTCCACGCTGGATGGGGACTGGAAGACGACGACGAAGTCTTTCGACTCATCGATGCAATTCTTGCCGCATCCGCACGCCATCGGCTCCCGATCTTTATCGAAACGCATCGGGCGACGGTCACGCAGGATCTTTGGCGAACGGTACAAATCGTGAAGCGCTTTCCGGAGATCCGCTTCAATGGCGACTTTAGCCATTACTACTGCGGTCAGGAGCTTGTCTACGGCGATTGGGAGACGAAACTGGCGTTTATGGAGCCGCTTTTTTTGCGGATTGGCTTTATGCATGGCCGCATCGCAAATCCCGGCTCCATTCAAACGACGATCGACACGGATTTAAGCGTCGGGCCGCAACAGGCGCTCGGGGCAGTCAATTATCTGGAACACTTCAAAGAGCTCTGGACGCGGGCGATGCTCGGCTTTCTTACAAGCGCAGAGCCGGGCGACGCGCTTGTCTTCGCACCGGAGTTATTGTCGGGTAGAAACTACTATGCACGTATGTTTCCAGACCGCTCAGGGAAATGGATTGAGGAGAGTGATCGCTATGCGCAGGCACTTCTCTACAAGGAACTCGCGCGACGTTGCTTTGACGAAGCACGTGCACGCCTCAATCGTAGAAGTTGATTCAGACTGTAACCAGCTAACTGGCCGTTGCTGTGGCAGTTTCAACCTTGCTCAGTGTGGATGAGTCGATTTGTGCGTTTCGGGATCGCCGGATGACCATCTCTGGGAACTTAAGTCGCTTCGAGTTCGGGCCGTGGTTCTTAGAGCCTTTTCAGGAATACTGTGAAGTGTCAGGCTTTCGCGAGGATGGATTTTTCTTGATGAAAAATCCAGTCAGCGGTGCGGCCTCCCGTTATACCATTCCTGAAAATGCTTTAGTGGCGTAGGTGCACGGTAAGCGACTCTCCGTTTGAATGTTTCGATTGAGGCATTTTCCGAAATACTGTGAACTTTCAAAGCCTGGCGAGTATTGATGTCCTGAAGGATCTACAACTCCGCAGTCACGGTTCCGGTCTACACTCTATTGGGAAATGGTTTAGAAGGTTTCTCGTCCTTTCTTTCATGGATGTTGTGCATTGCGTATTGACGCTACCTTGATGCTTGCCTTCAGGGCACTTGTGTCCAGAATTCCTCAATCTCTTCGAGGGTCTTGTTCTTGGTCTCGGGGACGAACTTCCAGGTGAAGATTGCCTGGCTGATGGCCATCAAGGCCAGAAAGCCAAAGGTGACAGCTTTACCGATCTGGTGAAAAGCAAAAGGGAACAACAGAACCACAACTGCATTGGCGACCCACTGGAGCAGGACCGGAACTGTCATCGCCAGGCCGCGGACATCGTTGGGAAAGATTTCAGGAACCAGCGTCCAGAAGACCGGGCCGACGCAGGATGCGAAGAAGGCCAGGTAGGCAAGGATAAGAAACAGAACAAGGCCGCCATGAAAACGCCCCGCTGCCACGGCAATCAGCAGGCCCATGAGTGTGATCGCCATTCCGATCGATCCCGTGATGTAAAGCGGCTTTCTCCCATACCTGTCGATGATGCCGAAGGCAACAAGCGTGAAGACAAATTCAGTGATCCCGACGAGGAAAGTGGAGAGTAAGGCACCATCGATCTTCCAGCCTGCAGATTGAAAGATCGCGGGAGCGTAGTCGACGATCGTGTTCACCCCGGAGAAGTGGATCAGCAGAGCCAGGAAAGCGCTGACAATGAGCGCTCGACGTACGCCTGGCCTCAGGAGACCTCGCCACGATTGCCGTTCGTGATGCATCGCTCCTCTGATCGCGAGAATTTCTGCCTGAGCCGTTTCAGTGCCGGCGATACGATTCAGGATGTCAAAGGCCTCGTTCTCCTTGCCAATCTTCACCAGATAACGTGGCGTCTCGGGTGCAAACGCGATGAGCGCGAGGAATACCATCGAGGGTACGACGCCGCTGAGAAACATCCATCGCCAGTTATTCTCACCCGTGTTGCGGAGCAAGTAGTTGATGCCGTAGGAGATCAGGATGCCAATGATGATGGAGAGCTGGTACAAGGTGCCCATCCGACCACGAATCGAGGGCGGCGACACCTCTGCCGCATACATTGGCGAGAGCAAGGAGACGCCTCCAACGGCGAGGCCGCCGAGAAAACGGGCAGTTACAAAAAACGCGAAGTTTGGCGCCAACGCGGTGGCGACCGAAGTGGCGGCAAATAACAGGGCGACCCAAATCAGCATGCGTTGGCGGCCATACTGGTCGGTGAACTTTCCCGCGATGAAAGAACCTATCACGCAGCCAAACAACAACGAACTGAAGGCGAGCCCCAGACTGAAGTCGCTGAGCGCGAAGTGCTGTGTAAGGAAGGGACCTGCGCCGGTGATAATGGCGATGTCAAACCCGAACAGCAATCCGCCCAAAGCGGCAGTGCAGGCCAGGAAGGCGACGTAGCGGGCATTGAACCGGCCGGGTCATGATGTGGCGCTCGCAGTGGGTGGCATGGAGGCCAGAATATCGAATGCGCTGTCGATTGAGGTGTCCTCTGGGTGTGATTTCCGCCACACAGTATTTCACCTGACAATGGCTGCCTGCAGGAAAAGGAATCAAGAGTGGGAGGGGAGCGAATGGAAGGAAGCTTCGAAGGCTTGCTTGAAAAGGGCGAGAGCTCGAGATTCAAGGTCGAGCGATCTGCGCCACACTCTCGCGTCGTGGTACTGGATGAAGGGCGATGACCTGGATGAATCCGCGAATTTGGCGGGGCACGCACACATCAAAATGTCCGAACGCTTTGCGAAGTTGCGTGCGAACTTCGACTCGGTGACGCTGAAGCCGGGAACGGTTGATGAGCGGGGGCAGCCCGGGAGCGATAACGAGGAGCGACAAAGGCAAGCCGCCCCGCAGCGGCGATGGCTTGTAGCGGTTTCCACGGGACGGTTCGAACCTGGAGCAGGGGATGATTTCGCCTGGCGTATCAGACGATCTTCAGCGTGACAGCATATTCGTAAGGCTTCTGCTCAGGGAAAAGAACGGTGAGGCCTTGTTCATCCTGCGTCCAGTCCAGCTTGCCGTGATAGCGCAGCAACTCCACGTGGGCGATCTTGGGCGGCGAAAGCGGGCTGACGGTGGACAGCGGACGAATCAGGGAGAGCTTTTCCGGCCAACCCATGATGAACGCGTACATGGCGTTGCCCTTGGTCGTGAACCGGACCTCTTCCGCATTCAGCTCTTTACGCGATGCCTCGTTAAAGCGCGTTCCATCATCGATGGGCAGGGCCGTCGCGATGGGACCGTCGCCGAAGACTTTCCAGGGCCGCGTTCCGTGAATGCCTTCGCTGTTGATGGTCATCCACTTCGTGATCTCCTCGAGCACCCGCATCTCCTCGTAGTCCAACTCTCCGCTATTCGGCAGCGGGAAGTTCAGCAGGAGATTGCCGTTGCGGCTTACGATATCAACCAGCAGATCGATCACGTACTTTGGCGTCTTGTAGGTGACCATGCCAACAGTTCGTTTGCCCAGGCCCGTCGGGCACCAAGCATCGTGGGTGCAACCGATAGCATTGCGAGGGCTTTTCGCCGGGTGATACTTCTCACTCGTAACTCCTCCGTGCGCTTACCCGCCACATCGAGCTAGAACGAAGGTACGAGGGTCTCCACCAGAACGGAGGGCTCTGCACACTTCAAACTCCTTGCGCGTCAGCGTAACGTTTGATGGTAAACGATAACTGCAAGGTCGCGTAAGCTCTACTTTCCAAACAATTCGGCACTCCTTCCACGCCGGTGCAGTGCTGCCTTTCCGCAAACGTGGCATACCTTGGTCTTGGTGTGGGGCTACTGGATCGTTGATCGTCGCGGAATAGCTTTGCCCGCGCCTCGATTGGAGGCGAATCCCTTCGTGCCAATTGGAATGAATTGGAATGAAAACGCGGGCTGGAGTGCCTTTAAGTTGTTGATAATCTTGTGGTTAGAGACGCTACTGAAAAGTCGTGTCAAACGACGAAAATAGGTTTGAATCGCAATTCATCTCTCCGAACTTGCCCCCAGAGTTGCCCCCAAAGTGCCAGTATCGTATCAGGCTGCCTTCTCTGGGTTAAATGACAGCGGATTAGGCATTTTCGGTCGTAATGTCGTCAAGTTTTCCGATTGCCTGGCCAGCAGGTGTTCTCACGCTCGTTGGGACCAGGCTGCGCAAGCCCAGGCTCGTTTCCTTCGCGATCGGGGAGATCGTGTCCCACCGCGAATCCTTTATGTATAGAGCAAACTGGCAATGCTCAGGATCCAGGCTCGACTCTTCACAAAGACTCTTTCAGTGGATTGCTTACCGCGTAGTTGCTGGGCGCGCGAACCAGCAACAGCAGAGATGCTGTCGCAAAGAGCGGCAATAGACCCGCAACGAGAAAAGCCGGACCGTAGCCCAAACGATCCACCACCATTCCCACAGCGATGGTGAAGACGGATCCTACCAGACCTGCGGCCAGTCCGCTAAGCCCCGTAACCGTTGCCACAACGTCCTGGGGGAACAAATCGGAAGGCAGTGTCAAGCCCATCGTGGACCAGCTTGCGTAGCCCCATAAGGCGAAGCAGATCAACCCAAGAGCGACGTAGGGGCTGTGAACACTGGCGGCCGGGATACCGGCTAGAATCGGCAGGCAGCTTACTACGCACACGCAGATGCGAGCTCGAACGACAGACATCCCATGACGAATGCACCAGCCGGAGATGAAGCCCCCGGTAAAGTTGCCAATATCCGCGGCGATAAATGGCATCCAAGCAAACAGAGCAATGCGTTGAAGACTGAATCCCCGTGCGTCACTGAGATACTGGGGCAACCAGAAGACATAGAACCACCAGATTGGATCGGTAAGTGCTCGTCCAAGAACGATGCCCCAGACGTTCCGATTACGAAGCAGCCGCAACCAGCGCTGCAGCCCTTGATCGGGAGAAGCCCCCGGCACATCCTGGCCTCGGTGAATGAACGAACGCTCCTCGGGTGTCACGCGAGGGTGGCGATCGAGCGGATGATACGCGCGCAGCCATAACACCAACCACACAAAGCCGAGTGCTCCGGAAGAGAAGAAGGCGGCACGCCAGCCAAATTTCAAGGCGATCAACGGGATAGTTATCGCAGCCAGGGCTCCGCCTACGCTCGAACCGCTATCGAAGATGGCGACGGCAAGGCCACGCTCTTCGCCCGGAAACCATTCGGCGACCGTTTTGCTGGCGCCGGGCCAATTGAAGCCTTCACCGACCCCGAGCAGCAGTCGAAAGGCGGCAAAGCTAAACACGGAGGTTGCGAAACCGGTGAACATGTTGACCACCGACCAGAAGACAACTGCCAGTGCAAGCCCAATGCGCGTTCCGACCGCATCAAGAAAAATACCGCCGAGAAGCCAGGTCACCGCATACGAAACCTGAAACGCTCCAAGAATTTTGGCAAGGTCGGTATGGGACAGGTGAAACTGAGCGGAAATCAATGGAGCTAACACGGAAAAGGTTTGACGGCTGACGTAATTGATCACCGTTGAGAGAAAGAGCGTCCAGACAATCCACCAGCGGACTCGCCCAATGCCTGCCGACTCTGCCGACCTTTGTTTCGATTGCAAGACGCCCACTGTACCCCTTTCGTCCACTTTCCCTGGCCCTATTCCAGCGAGTTCTGGTTACCTGAAGCTGGTTGGGGCGGCGATGGCATTGATGGAATCAATATCGAAGAACTTGTATAAATCCAGGCAGAAAAGATCTGCTGCGGACCGGAAGGCTCCGGGCGTATCGACCAGATAGCTAAGACTCTTGAGCGCATGGCTGCTGGTGATCGAGGAGAATAGCTCCGGCTCCATGGCCGCTGCCACCGCCGCAATCACACCGGAACGGATACCCTCGGTCTCTACCTCAATCTTCTGGTGGGAATGACTTCCACGAAGCCAGTTAGCTACCCCGATCAACTGGGCTGCCTCCAGGCCGAGCGGGCGATCCCCGGAACTGGCAACAAGCGTTTCCCAATCCGTTGCATCTGGAGTTTGGGGGCGAGTGAATCCAGTAAAGAGAAGGTCCAGCGCAAGCACTTGTTCCCCGTGATTGACATGCCGCGAAGCTGCCTCGCTGGCCGACTGATAACCCGCATCGTTGAGCAGGATGATGGCCGGAGCATCCTCTCCGGCGTCGTTCGCTTTCAGCCACACACCGGTCGCACTTAGTCCATTGTTTAAGTCAAATCGGTAAGAAAGGGTCTGAATGGCCATGCGCTTTGTATTGCCGATGCGTGGCGCGTTCACAACGGAGACGGGTGAGTAGCGTACGACTTCCTTGAGCTTCTCCCGCTGAGTAGGAGCCCATTCTGCTCGCGCTCCCAGCTCCGCTGGAATAGCGGGCTTCATGAGACTGGCGGCCAATCTCCTGGCCAGACCGTTGATCGTGAGGTTGTCTGTCGGCACCCCAACCGCGAGTTCCTCGGGAGTCTTCACTTCTGTGGAACTGGGTATCTCCTCCGTGATCGGCGGCAATTGAAAATGCTCTGCAAAAAAGCTGTATGCATGAAGCCTGTTCACTAACTGGTAGTTATGTGTGCCAGGATCGCTGCTCTCGTACCATGCCAGGGCATCCGGCTTTCCCATCAATTGGAAGAGGGGCTTCACCTGATCGTAGATCGTAGGCTTTACCAGAGCAGCACGAAAGCAGCAGTCATCCTCGGCATTGTGAATCTCCAGCGTAGGGCGCGGCGCACGCATGCCAACTAGAAAGGGATAGTCGAAGCCCTCGTTCAGATCGGTCGCATTCTCTTCAATCTCATCCGTGTCCCGAGGGTGTGTGATGTTGAACGGAAACGACCCAAACCCCGCGACTTCCACGCTCACCGCGACACGCGGATCGGTCGCGCTCAGCACGGTGGTTTGCCATCCGCCGCCGGAGAGGCCAGACACACCGAGCCTCGTGGTATCAACCTGGGGCAAGCTGGCGAGATAGTCTAGGCCGCGTCGCATGCCCAGGTAAAAGAAGCCCAAGGCGTTGCTTCCAACCATGTCGAGTGCGCCGGCATCATCGTGGTCATTGCCCTTGACGGCAAGTTCGCCAAACCCGACCCATCCCAGACTCAGTGAGATGATGCCCCGTTTGGCGAAATTGATGCTTCGCTTCTGCTCATACTCCGCAGCGTTTCCTTTTGGTTCATGGCCAATCACATTCAGAATGGCGGGTGCGCGCCCGCTGAGTTTTTCAGGCTCGTACAAGATCGCCGTCGCATCGAAGCCGGGAACGATCTCATAGCGAAACTTGGTAACCCTGTAGCCGACTCTCGATTCAGTCGCTCCCACCTGTTCAAACTTCGGCGCAGAGTGGACCCATTCGTCAGGCCAGCCATGAAATGCTACATCCTCCAGGATGTGCTTGCGCAGTTTCTGCTCCTCATCTGCCCATTCCTTTGCGGTCTTCGGAGCAGGTAGTGATGTGATTTTATGCGTCAGGTATTGCTCTAGCTGAAAGGCAGTGACGTCCGTCGACTGCACAGGGTGCGCCAGAAACGGCTGCACGCTTTCGGTAGTTGTCTGGCTATGCATCGATGTCGCGGCTAGCGAGAAAACAACCCCAAGGGAAAGCAATCCGTTACGCTTCGCTTGTTTCATGCACTCTACCCTTCGCCCATTTTTGGTGGCTCTTGATTTCTCGGCAAGAATCACGCTGTTATTCCAACGGACCCCCGCCGCGTCGCGTTCGCTCTCGTGAGTCCCTCGCGACGCTACACTGGGTGCTCCACGATCTTTTCGTTCTTCGAATCCCAGTAAAGCTTTCGTCCTGTCCAATAGGACTGAGCGGCCATGATACACACCAATGAGTGCGAAAAACCATGATCGACAGTGGCGTTCGGCTGGGTGCGCGTCTGCATTGCTTTCAGCCAATTCACCAGATGATCCACATCGTCATCATCCGGCCCCAGCGAGTTCGGTTCCGGAGCGCCCTTCACCCGGACGATCTCTTCGCGATCCTCCGCCGGACCGACAATCGGAGTCCTGGTATACACCGGGCCTGACTCGGTGGGATCGAATTCATGCCGCCCACCTTCCCGTGTCACCGTGAACAGAGAGGCGCCCTCGCCACCGTAATTTTCGATCGTACCGTCTCGGCCATGAATCCTGGAGAAGCTGCGATAACTATTGCCGAAAATCGTCTTATACGTGTAAAGAAAACCCTTGGGATAAGTGATCGCCGCCACGCATGTGTCGGGATTGTCCCGCCCATCCTTCCAGGTAAAGACTCCACCGTTCGCAACCACGCTCTCCGGATACTCCTGATCTGTCCAGAGATGGACCATGTCGCATCCGTGGCTGAGCCATTGATCAAAGATCCCCGAGGAAAAGTCCTTATAGAGACGGAATTCAAGGTAGACATGCGGATCGAATGGCCGATCTGGCTTTCCCAACAGCCAGCGCTTCCAGTCTGTGTCCTCTTCTCGCAGTTGCGATTTTCTGCCATAGAGCCACTGCTTCCACTCCATGTTGGTATCCATCATCATTTGCTTATTGCGGCCGGTATCCATATCGTTGAAACGCCATCGCTCTTCGTTCACATTCCATTCCTGCTCGATGTGAACAATGTCACCAATGCGTCCCGATCGAATGATGTCGCGCACCGCAAGAGGATAGGGCTGGCTGCGATGCTGGGTCCCCATCTGCACAATCTGACTGGAGCTCTTGACCAGGTCGCGCGTCTCGATGGCTTCCGAAAGCACGTTAGCAAAGGGCTTCTCTACGTAACAGTCCTTGCCCGCGCGCACCACCTCCGCGCACAGCTTGGCATGCTGGAAATCGCCGGTCGCAATCATCACACCGTCGACGTCCTTGCGCTCGAGCATCTCCTCGGAATACTTGTATGACTGTGGCTCCTGCCCGAAGACGCGCTTGACCTGAGCGGCCCGATGCTCTCGCGCCACGCTCCAGATGTCACAGACCGCGACCATTTCAACGGGCACTCGCTTAGCGGCGAGTGCAGCCATGTGCACGTGGCCTTCACTGCGGCCACCGCAGCCGACCAAGCCAAGGCGGATCCGATCGTTCGCGCCAAGGACACGGGCATACGACTTTGCACTCAGGCCTGCCGCAATCGCCAGGCCCCCGGCTTGCTTTACAAAGGTACGGCGATCTAAGCCCTGAGATGTTTCTCCAGTCATTGCATTGCCCCCGCAGTCCTCTATTTGGATTTCTCTCGCATGAGTGCTATTCAAATACCCGGTAGCAGAGCCGCTGAATCGGCATCCAGATAAATCGTGACATCCGGGTGCGTACGCAGAATCGTCGACGGGCAACCAGTAGAGATTGGTTCTTCAAGAGTACGCCGCATTACCTCCGCCTTGCGATGGCCAGGAACCGAGACGATCAGCTTGGGGACGCGGAACATGGTTGGAATGGTTAGTGTGAGCGCCTGCCCGGGGACTTCTTCCCGTCTTGCGAACCAGCCCTCTGCCACCTGCTGCTGCCGGCACGCATCGTCAAGCGTGACAGTCTTGATCGCTAATGGATCGTTGAAGTCAGCCTCTGCCGGATCGTTGAACGCGAGGTGGCCATTTTCCCCTATCCCCATAAGGCAAAGCTTGGGGTCGGCAAGGGTTAGTTTGCGAATGTATTCATCAGCGAATTCCGCCAGATTCTCGGCGTTGCCATTAATCTCGGAAAACTCCTGCATGGACACACGGCCCGTAAGTCTTTTGCGAAGGTAGCGTCGAAAGGATGCTTTGTGGTCCTCATCCAGTGCGATGTACTCATCCATGTGGAACCCTTTTACACGGCTCCATGGCAAACCCGGTATCGAGGTCAGTGCCTCGAGGGTATCCAGTTGCGATGCGCCGGTTGCAAAAATTACGCCTATGCTGTCACCTGTTTGGCCCAGCCTGAGCAGCTCTTCAGCCGCCGCCTGCGCTGCTGCTTCTCCAGCGGCCTTGCCGGTCGCATGAATCTCAACCTTGATGGTACTTGCCTTGATAGGGCTAGCGTATTGATAGGATGCTGACATAACTCCCTTCCTCGGATGAATCCCCGCGTGAACTGGCCAGGAAGGGAGCCTGTTGAACTTGCTTCCTGGCGATAAATTGCAATTTGCCCTCGTCCTCCACTCTGATCGAGTTAGAAGAGTGCCTTCAGAGATAGCTGCAGAATCCTTGGGCTCATGGCATAGGTCAGCTGCCCAAAAGCTCCATCGGTCAAGCCGGTATCGGGCATGCCGAAGTTTACGTTGTTGAAAGCGTTATAGAACTCCGCCCTGAATTGCAGCGAAACTCCCTCTTTGATGGGCGTATTTTTCAACAAGGCAAGATCGGTATCAAAGTATCGAGGCCCTCGCAAAGCGTTCTTGCCTGAATTCCCGAAGGTTCCAATCGCATTTGCAGTAAAGTCGCTTGTCTTGAACCACTGCTGGACCAATTGTGAATGCGACCTCCCGCTGCTAAGTACGGCGCTCTTGATGCTTGCCACCGTCAGGTCGGCACGATCATTGCCAATTCCACTGAACGCATTGTCGTCCTGCGCATAAATCGTAAAGGGAAACCCGGTTTGCTCGGTTGCAATTCCACTCAGTTCCCAACCATTGACCACGCTTCCAATGGCCCGGTTTAGGTGAAGTGAAGGCGGCCTGTAGTTGCCGGAGAGTTTAAACGTCTTGCTGATGTCTCCAGTATCTGGACCGTAATCAAAGAATCGCCCACACGTGCAGGTGTTACTGCCGGTGGGGTTCTGATGTCCGCCTGAGCCGCCTGGCCCAAAGTTCCCTAACGACTTAGCCCAGGTGAAATTCGACATCATGGCAAACCCTTGCGTAAAGCGCCTCTGGAGTGAGAGCTGCAATGAGTTGTAATTACTGTGCACTGCGGAGTCCAGTTCGTAGACCGGCCCGAAACTCGGATGGGGGCGCCGTTGCTGCGTATTACCTTCATTCGAGGCGCCGGGAATGTAGACCGCCGGGTTCACTGCCAATAGTCCTGCCTCTTGATCGCCGGTCCCGTTGAGGCGCCTTGCTACGCTGCCCATGTAAGCTGCGCGAGCCAACCAACTCTGCCCAATACCCCGTTCCAGCGTCAGATTTTCTGTCAAGACAACGGGAAGCCGGAAGTTCTTCGAAAAGAAGGGATAGAGAGAAATATCCTGTGGAAACGTGGCGTTCGGGCCGGGATTGGAAGGTCCGAACTCTCCCGGAAACGGATTACTTATGCCGGCACTCCCATAAGGATCAGAGAGACTGACGTCGGTCAGGCTCACGATGGGCGCAAATGGCGGAATGCCGACCACATCTTGAAAGGCTACGGTGTTGGGAGATTCGTAATAGTACCCGGCGCCCCCACGCACGCTGGTCTTGCCATCCGCTGTAGCTTGCCAGGCAAACCCGACGCGAGGGCCGACGTTGAAAGGGTTACTGTTCATCGACGATTTGGGGCAACCAGCATCGTGATTGCTGCCGCCGAAGAGCAGACCATTGGGCGCATTGGGGAACCGGGTCGATTGAGATCCCGGCGCGAAGCAGGCGACCCTGCCCTTACTATCGGTGTAAGGGAAGAAGGGATCCCACCGCAGGCCAGCACTGATCGTCAACCGAGGCGTCGCCCGCCAGTCGTCCTGAACAAATGCGCTCCAGTTGATGCCCGTGAAGTTCAAATAGAGTCCGCCACCTTGGCTGAAGCTAGAGACCGAGCCCAGTAGAAAATCGGCCGTGTTATCCCCCGAGAGACTATTGGAGAAGCCGAAGCTGCCATCTTCCGAATATTCATTCTGCATTGGCGTTTGAATGCGCAGTGCTTCACCGCCAAACTGGATCGCGTGCTTGCCTCGAATCAGCGTAGCTGTCTCGCGCAGCGACTGATCGCCGCCGGTGAAGTTTCCATAGTGGCTTCCGTTGATTGCAAACCCACCTGAGATGTTGAAGTCAATCCCTGGGCCCACCCCTCCTCCCGTGCTCGGAGGCTGCGCGACGTTAACGCCCGCGTCATGCATATTGAATGGGATGTTTGAAAGGCTCTTGCCAATCTGGTCGGTGTAGCCGAAGTAACTGTTCAGGAAGAGCGTTGGGCTGATCGTGTACAAGTCCACAACACCGATGTTTCTAAGGGTTAGATCGGCCGCAGGATTCGTATTGATCTCAAGGATATTGCTCGAGGGCGGCGCGAAGACAGGCACCGTGAAATGAACCTGGAAGTAGCGACCGCTGATATGGTGCTTGCCGATGTCATAGTCCACCTTGCCGATATACTCATCGGTTTGCTGCACCAGCGGAGAGCCATTAAACGTCAGTTGGCGGCCGGGTCCGTTCGGCAGCGGAATATGTTGCAGGAGATAGTTCGCTACCGGGCTCAGACGATCAAGGGGAACTTGATTTCCTTTGAAAGGCTGGCCGTTCAGCGGATCGACCAATTGAGTCGAAGGCAGCAGACCCGAAAAGTTTCCGCTGCGTTCTGCCGCTGTCGGGACGAATTGCACCTGACCGTTGTTCGTCGTGTTGGTGCGCGTTCCCTGATACGACCCAAAGTAGAAGAGCTTGTCCTTTAGGATCGGTCCGCCGAAGCTGCCGCCAAATTGGTTCTGCTTTAGTGGATCGGGCGAACTCGCAAAGTAGTTGCGGGCATCGAGCGCATAGTTGCGCAGGTATTCGAATGCGCTTCCGTGAATTCGGTCTGTGCCGGATTTGCTCACTACGTTCACGATGCCGCCCGTCGCGTTTCCATAAGCGGCGCTCATGTTGTTGGTGTCCACATTGAACTCTTCGACAGCGTCTGGATTGGGAAATGGGAGGTTCGCATTGATGTAGGGATCGTTGAAGTCGACCCCATCCAGAAGATAAGACACGCCGTTGGAGCCGCCACCATTCACCTTGGCATACTGTTCCCCGGCGAACGTGCCACCCTCGCAATTGGCTCCACAATTCTGCGCACTTACGTTCGTGGCTCCCGGAATCAGGAAGACCAGTTGCTGTACGTTGCGTCCGTTCAGCGGCATGGCGGAAATGCTCTGCTGCGTAATCAGTTGGCCAACGGTTGCAGAATCTGTTGTTACCACCGATGCATCTGCTGTTACGGTAACTCGATCCGACACTGACCCGACCTGCAGTTGCACGTTCGTGGTCGCTGCCTGGCCGACGCCCAAAACAATCCCTTTCTGCAGATAGGAAGAGAAGCCGGACATGTCAGCCGATAACTCGTAAGTTCCTACCGGAAGGCTTGGAAACAGATACTCCCCCGAAGTTCCGGTCTTGACCGTTTGCCTGTAGCCGGTCTGGGTCTCATGCACCGCAACATCCGCACCCGGAATTCCCAGTCCTGATTTGTCGGCCACAATGCCGCTCAGCTTGGCCGTGGTGAGCTGTGCATCCGCGGCCGGGCCCGGGAACATGGCGGCCAGAAGACTGAAGAAGGCCAGAAACCCGAAACGACACAAGAGCAAGCCTCGATTGTTTGTTTTCATACTGCCTCCTAAGAAAGTTCTTTTCGAAATTCCGTCCCAGGTGCTTTTGGGGAGATAAGAAGGGCCGGCTGACGGGTCCTTGTCGAACCCGATTTGGTAGTAGGTTGTATTCAGGTATCCAGTGACAGCCTGTTCAAAGTGATAAAACAATGGCGCCGAAAGGGCTGGAAATACGAAATGTCGGTCTCGCAGAAGAAGACGACGGAATAGAGTTCTCTCCGCCCGAGACCGAATGAATCAGGAAAACATCAAGCTTGAGAAGGACCTTAACACGGAAAATTTGATCAAGGCAAGAGAAAAATTTCGCAAATACAAGAAATAATTTCTTCATACCGCCGCCAGTGTTGGGCCTCGCCGAATCAGAAAAGTAGGAATCGGATCAAACCGCTACGGAATCCGCGCGTGCATCTGCGGCCGATTTTGGCCCGAATTAGCCTCGAATCGAACGCAGAACATCTGTCCCCCCGCTTTCTTGACAAGGTTTCGCATCAGGTGCTGGAGAGGCTTCCCGTTTGCCCATCGTGAAGATTTTCTATATTGTCGTGAAGGGCATTCTACTGAAGAAACGGAGCTGTCTCAGGAAATCGTTCTTGGATTTGTGCCTCTCGCGTCCAGGCCGAGGACGGACTGATACCCAGACAATCTCGCATGACTGATCCGCAATTCAAAAAGTCCAAATTGGGCCTGCGTGAGATCGCCTCCGCAGCCGGCGTCAGCATCGCCACCGTCTCGCGCGTATTGAACGGCAATAGTCGCGTGGATTCAGCCATCCGCAAGAGCGTCCTTGCCGCAGCCGCGGAACTCGATGTTGACCTTTCGCAACGCAACAAGACCAAAACGCTGGCCTTCTTGCTCAGCAACCGACCTATGCAGCATGCCTTCCACTCCGCCGTCCTCTTGGGGGCTGAAGCCTACTGCACCTCCCGCGGTTGGGAGATGATCTTTCAGGCCTCCAACTATCCCCAACAGGTTCTTGGTAAGGAATTCCATCTTCCGAAGGTGGTCCAGCGCCACGATATCGTTCGCGGCGTAATCCTGGCCGGAACCAACTCGGCCGATTTGCTGGAATTTCTCGCCCGTCGCGAAGTCCCTTTTGTTGTGCTCGGCAACAATGTGCTGGGCGAAGTGGAAGGCCCTCAATACGACGTCGTCTTTTCCGACGATATTCAGGGTGGGCGAGATGCAACCCGGTACCTGATCAGTCTCGGTCATCGCCATATCTGGTTTGTGGGCAACTTGCGGCTTCCATGGTTTGCAAGATACTACGAGGGGTATCGACGCGCTATGGAAGAAGCCGCTCTCACGCCGCGGTACAGCTCGGTCGATTCAGAAGATGAAACGGACATCGGCTATCTGGGTGCCAAGTCCCTGCTTGCCAAAGGCGAGCCTGTTACCGCAATCCTGGCCGGCAACGATCCGACCGCGCACGGTGTTTACAAGGGTCTGCGGGACTGCGGACTGGAAATTCCCAGCGACATCAGTGTGGTTGGCTGTGACGACACTGTGGGCTCCTGGCTTTACCCGGCACTGACGACCATACGTGAGTTCCCTGAACAATTGGGGCGGCAAATGGTAGAACTCCTCGTCAACCGCATCACGGATCCCAGCCTGCCCCGCCAGCAAATAACCCTGCCTACGGAGTTGATCAAGCGTGATTCCTGTCGCGCACTTTCAATCCCCGAAGATAGTTCCTCTTCAGCAGCCCTCCTTGGCTCCGCTGTCTAAGACTGACGCCGAAATCAACAGCCGGCAGCGGCTAAATTGAGCTGAGCAAACCAAAAAGCGGATCGAACCACAAACGCTCCCTTGTACGCATCGATTGCCCCCCCCAGGACAGTTGAGCTGTCACGGAATTCGCTGGCACGCCAAGACACAAAGTAACGTTCAGAAATAGGGAATTACGTGCTTCAGGGGAGTGATTGGGAATGGGGAGGAACGGCGTGAAACAAAGCAGTGGTGGCCAGAGACGGGATCGAACCGCCGACGCCGGCCTTTTCAGGGCCGCGCTCTACCACTGAGCTATCTGGCCTCAGTGAAATTGCAGGAACAAACGACTGGCGCTGGAATCGACCGACGGGCGGGAATACTGCGCTTCTGCAACGACTGCTTAAGTATAGCAAGAGCAGCGGCTGCCGCCAAACCGGAGGTGTGTGCAGGGATGGAGCGCAGGTTTGTGTTTTCATCAAAGAGGATGTCAGCATCGCCCACGCAACGAGGTTTTAGAGACCGCCTGACGGGCCCATCGGCCCTGGTCCTGCTGAGTCTGCTGTGGGCGTGCAGCAATCTCCGGGCTGAATTGCTGCCTGCAGTGGCAGCTGTGCCGGTTGGGCGCCTGGAGAGGCAGGCCCTGCCGCTGGTACTGCTGGCCGGTCTGGCAACGGCTTTCGCCCTGCTGCGAAAGGAGCCGTGGCCGCGTGGCCGACTGTTCTGCGGTGCCATTCTGCTCGGTGCAGGACTTTTCCTTTTGCCGGCTTTGCTGGAGAACTTCTCCGCGATGACGACCTCAGCGTATACGCGCACCATGCTGCTCACGCTGGCATCGGTGTTTGCTGTGGTCTTCGCGCCTTACATGGGAGGGCAGGGGGGAGGAGAGATTCGCCATAGTTTGGTCGCAGCTTTGGCTGGTGTAGCTGGTGCGCTTCTGGTCTTCCCGGCGGAGTTCCCCGGAACTTTTGCCCCGATTTCAGGTTTCACCGCTGCCGTGCTGGCTGCCGCGTGTCTGGCCGCAACCAATTGCTATGCGGTCACATGGGCTCGGGACCTCGGTTCACCCGCCGAGGGCGATTTGGCCCCAAGGGTGCCGTTGGCGGCAAGTGTTGCCGTGGCCGCTGGAAGCGCCGCTGCGGGGTTGCTCTCGGTCAGTGCTTTCTTTGAGCGGAGCCTTTGGCAGTGGAAGGTTGCAGCCCCTGAATGGCTCTGGTCTGCGATGCTGGAGCTGCCGGCGCTGCTGTTGCTTTTCTGGCTATTCCGTCGCGTCACTGCTGTGCAAATGACGACGCGCTTTACCCTGGCTCCGCTGCTTGCAGTGCTTGTGGGCAGTGCGGCGCTGCGCGCCTCAATGCAGGCACGCACCTGGTTGGGACTGCTGCTCATGGCGGCTGGTTCCGGGTGGCTGCTCTTTGCGCCGCAGGATGTCGTTTCAAAGCCTTCGCGCACGCTTGGCTTGTAGGGTGCGCACGATGAGCCTGGCCAGATGGCTGGCGCTCTCCAGTACACTGGTTTTCAACTCACCTGTTCTTTGCGAGGTTTCCATGCGTTTTCTTCCTGCCGCCCTGCTGCTCGCACTTGTTCCACTCTGCTCCTGCACCCACAACAGCAACAGTAATCAGGGCGAGGAAGCGAAGACGGAGCGCGCTTTTCAGCGGGCACGGCTGCAGGGATCGCTCGCGCTGCGGACGTTTCTGCTCAGCTTTCCCAAGGGTGCTGACCTGCATGTGCATTTGAGTGGTGCTGTTTATGCCGAGAGCTGGATACGCGCCGCAGCCGAGGATGGTCTGTGCCTCGACACCAAGGCGCTCAAATTTGCCAAGCCCACAGGCAAAGCCTGCGCCAAGGACCAGATGTCCGTCACCGACCTGCTCGCCCACACAGAAGGCCCTAATCAGGACGTTTACGACAAGCTGGTCAATTCGTTCTCCATGCGCAGCTACGTGCCTTACTCCGAGTGGAGTGGCCACGACCAGTTCTTTTCGACCTTCAGCCATTTCAGCGGAACCGACAAGCGGCACACCGGCGAGTGGGTCGATGAAGTTGTCTCCCGCGCCGCCGCCCAGAGCGAGCAGTACATCGAGCTGATGGAAACTCCTCCGTTTGGCCACGCCGCAACGATTGCCCACCAGATCGGCTGGGATGGGAACCTGCCCGAGTTTCGCCAGAAGCTGCTCGCGGCTGGCCTCGACCAGGAAGTCGACGCAGCCCGCGAACACGTCCAGTCAGCCCTCGCCCTGCGCAACCAGCTTGAACACTGCGGCACCGCGCAGGCCACACCCGGCTGCCAGGTCGAGGTCAGGTTCATCTATCAGATCCTGCGCGGCTTCCCCAAAGAGCAGGTATTCGCCCAGACGCTGCTCGGGTTTGAAGCCATCAGCAAGCTCCCCGAATTTGTCGGCATCAACTTCGTCCAGCCGGAGGACGGCTACATCTCCATGCACGACTACACACTCCAGATGCACATGCTCGACTACCTTCACTCGGTCTACCCCAACGTGCATATTTCGCTGCATGCCGGAGAGCTCGCCCCCGGCCTCGTCCCGCCCGAGGGCCTCCGCTTCCACATTCGCCAGGCCGTTGAACTGGGCCATGCCGAGCGCATCGGCCACGGTGTTGATGCCCTTTACGAAGACGACGCACCCGGCCTGCTCAAGGAACTCGCCGCAAAGCACGTCATGATCGAGATCAACCTCACCTCCAACGACGGCATCCTCGGCGTCAAGGCAGACGAACACCCCCTGCCCTACTACCGCAAGGCCCACGTCCCCGTTGCACTCTCCACCGACGACGAGGGCGTTTCGCGCATCGACCTCACCCATGAATACGTCCGCGCCGCCGAAGACTACAGCCTCAGCTACGTCGATCTGAAGCAAATGGCCCGCACCGGCATGGAGCACAACTTCCTCCCCGGCAAAAGCCTTTGGGCCAAGCCAGACGTCTTCACCGCGATGGCGCCGGAGTGCGCAGCTTCGGTCGCGACCCAGAGCTCAGCCTGCTCCGACTTCCTAAAATCCAACGAAAAAGCTGCCGCCCAGTGGGAACAGGAACGCCGCCTCCGCGAATTTGAGGCCAGGTGGTGAGTGGATAAACTCTTGCCGAGTTATCAATTCGGCGAGCTCGGAAGTGGCGGCGCTCAATGAGGATCCAGGAAGGACAACCCTGTTCAGCTCTACCTCGTAGCACCTTTCCATGATTTCACCCGTTCAAAATCCTCTCATCCCGCTGAATTACCCTTGAGGTGCACCAAGCCATCCGAAACCAGAACCTCGGAGCCAGCATCCCCGTGCGCATCATCCTCTCCAACATCGGCACCATGGGCGACATCAATCCCCTGATCGCCATTGCCCTTGAACTCAAGCGGCGCGGCCATCAGCCGGTGATGGCGGTGCCGCCCGTCTATGCCCCCCGCATTCAGCCGCTCGGTCTTGAGTTCCGCCCGGTGCGCCCCGATATTGACCCCGGGAATACCGCTCTTGCCGCCATGATTTACGACGTGCGCAAGGGCACCGAGCGCGGCCTCCGGGAATTCCTCTTCCCCGCTCTCCGCGACACCTACGACGATCTGCTCGCCGCCGCCACCCTGCCCGCGCGGGCCGATATCCTGTTGCTCGGCGAACTGAACTACGCTGGCCCCATCGTCGCCGAAGTTACCGGCATCCCCTGGGCGAGCTATGTGCTGGCGCCGCTCAGCTTTTTTTCGGCCTACGATCCCCCAGTGCTGCCCATGTATCCGCGGCTCTCCCGGGCAGACAAGACAGTGCCTGGAATGGGCCACGCCATCCGCCGACTGGCCAAGCTGATGAGCCGCAAGTGGCCCCAGCCGGTCTACGACTTGCGCCAGGCGCTGGGCTTGCAGCGCGGGGCCAATCCCCTGTTTGACGCAAAACATTCGCCCGACCTGGTGCTGGCACTTTTCTCGCGGGTTCTCGGCAGGGAGCAGTTGGACTGGCCAGAACACGTGGCCATCACCGGATTCTGCTACTACGATGCCGACGCTGGAAATGCCAAACTGCCTCCGCATCTGGATGAGTTTCTCGCCGCCGGCTCTGCGCCCCTGGTCTTCACGCTCGGTTCCGCCGCGGTGATGGCTGCTGGACGATTCTACGAATACGGCGCCCGTGCTGCCGAGCGGCTAGGGCAGCGGGCGGTGCTGCTGATTGGGCCAGATGCCCGCAACCGGCCCAGGCATCCCCTGCCGCCGACGATCTGCGTGGCAGAATACGCGCCCTATTCAGCGCTGTTTTCACGCGCTTCGGTCATCATTCATCAGGGCGGAGTGGGCACCACGGCGCAGTGCCTGCGCGCCGGCAAGCCAATGCTGATCATGCCGTACAGCCACGACCAGCCAGACAATGCGCGGCGCATGCGCCGACTCAAAGTGGCACGGGTCATCCAGAAGCAGCACTTTACGCCGATTCGCGTAGCGCGCAAGCTGCGGGTTCTGCTTGAGGAGCCAATCTACGCACACCGCGCGCAGCAAATTGCGCAGCGATTGCGCAGCGAAGACGGCGTCGCAAACGCCTGCAACGCGCTGGGAGACCTGGTTTTAGCAAAGTCGGTCAGAGCAGAAAAGTAATGTAAATAGAGTCCGCAGGTAGCTCTTCAAGTCGTTCCAGCCCCCTACTCGCAGCACGAGGGCGAGGTTCGCACCTCGCCCTCGTGATTAAAAGCGGATTCTGCCAGAATCCCTCGGAGTCCGTTATCGGGAATTAGAGAGGCTGTACGTCAGCCGCCTGCCAGCCCTTGGGACCCTTTACTACGTTGAACTGAACGGCCTGACCTTCTTGCAAGCTCTTGAAGCCGTTCGAGTTGATGGCGGAGTAATGTACGAATACATCTTCGCCGTTCTGACGTGAGATAAAGCCGAAGCCCTTCGCGTCGTTAAACCATTTCACAGTGCCTTGTTCCATTTTGAGTCGTATTTCCTAAACTTTGAATTGCGCTTGAGTGAAACGGAGCGACCACTGGCAGATCTTGCTTGGTTGGGCGAGTACTGCTCACGCCCGGTTCGGTTCTAACGCTACGTTCATCTTACCATCGTTCTGGAAATCTGGGTACCTAAATCTGCAAGTCGCTCATGCAGCACCATTTTGACCAGTTTTGGGAAGACCATTCGCACATTGCTGAGGTAATCTTTTGCCATGGCTTCCCCCACCCGCCCCGACCCGTTTCCTGACGCGTTTGGCGACCCGTTTCTCGATCTTCTGCAGGGTCCGCTGGCCACGCTCGCCGCCGCCTTTGTCGATCTACCCCCCTGTATTCAGCCCATGGATCATGCTGGCCAGCGCACCTCTGCGTCTGCGGTGCTTGACGAGGTGGCCGTACGGATGGGTGGCGAATTCCCTTACTTTCATCCTTTGTACGCCGGGCAGATGCTCAAGCCGCCTCATCCCGTTGCCCGGGCCGCCTACGCGATGGCCATGGTTCTGAATCCCAACAACCATGCGCGGGACGGGGGGCGGGCAAGTTCAGAGATGGAGGTGGAAGCGGTGGCCGAAATCGCCCGGATGTTTGGATGGAGCACCCACCTCGGCCACCTTACATCGGGCGGTACCTTTGCCAATCTTGAGGCGCTTTGGGTGGCTGGCCAACTGGCGCCGGGCAAGCGCATTCTAGCCTCTGAACAGGCGCACTATACCCACAAGCGCATCTCGGCGGTTCTGCAAATGCCCTTTACAACTGTTGCGGCCGACGCGGCGGGGCGGATGGATCTGAACGCACTGGAAGACGAGTTGCGCCGGGGAGACGTGGGCACGGTTGTGGTGACGATGGGCACAACGGGGCTCGGTGCCGTCGACCCGTTGCCGCAGATTCTCGCCCTGCGTGGGCGCTACGGCTTTCGTATTCATCTGGATGCGGCCTACGGCGGCTATTTTCGCCTGATTGCCGACCAGCTGGAGGCTCCCGCCCGGGCATCGTACGAGCGCATGGATCAGGCCGACTCGATTGTCATGGACCCCCATAAGCATGGGTTGCAACCCTATGGTTGTGGCTGTGTGCTGTTTCGCGACCCGGCCGTGGGAAAGTTCTACAAGCACGATTCGCCCTATACCTACTTCACCTCAGACCAATTGCATCTGGGCGAAATCAGCCTGGAGTGTTCGCGCGCCGGGGCATCAGCGGTCGCTCTTTGGGCCACCCAACGGTTGCTGCCCCTCGCCGTAGACGGCGAGTTTGCGCGGGGATTGGCCGCAAGTCGCCGCGCCGCAGTGGAATTGGGTCGGCGGATCCGCGAGGATGAACGATTTGCGGGCTTCCCAACCGGGCCGGAACTCGATATTGTGGTGTGGCAAGCATGCGGAAACTCAGTCGAGCAAAAGTCGGCTCGGGCGCAGAGGATTTTTGATGCCAGCGCTACGCTCAACCTGCACCTTGCGCTAGTACAATTGCCCGAAGCGATGTTTAGCATTCGAGACGGGTTGGCTTCCCAAACCTCAGTGACCTGTCTGCGATCGGTGCTCATGAAGCCAGAGCATGAAAACTGGCTTGAAGAAATCTGGGGAAGGCTGGGGTCGGCCACGGAAACGGTGCTCGATTTGGATCGATGAAGAGGGTATTCGGTCAGCTGCGGGGCATGCAGCCAAGGTGAATCAGCAGTCTCAACTCGAGAAATTCCTGCAATTCAGCACAATTTCAAGCATTTTGAGGGAAGAAATGGCAGGAACGGAAGAAAACGTTGTCATCAGGGCCGGAGATTGCACCCTCACGCTCATGCCTGCCCTGGGGGGGAAAATCAGCTCCCTTCGCGTCCACGATCATGAATTGTTGCAAACTCCACTGCATCCCTACGCGCCGCGAACCCACTCAATGGGCTTTGCCGAAGGCGATGCCAGCGGATGGGATGAATGTCTGCCCTCCGTCTCTGAATGCTCCGTCGTAACGGAATCTGGAGAGGCTTTCGTCCCCGATCACGGCGACCTGTGGCGGATTCCCTGGCAGGTGCTGGAGGAGACAGACGACTCCGCAACCCTGCGCGCCACCTGCTTTTCTCTGCCGCTTCAACTCACGCGCTCGGTCATACTCTCGCAAGTAACGTCGGGCTGGCGGCTGCAACTGCTGTATTCACTCACCAATCTGGGCCAGACTGCTGTTCCATGGGCTTGGGCAGCACACCCGCTTTTCACTTCAGAGGCCGGGGACCTTGTGATTCTGCCATCGGACGTGCAAAACCTGCGACTTGAGGGTTCCGGCGGCAACCGGCTGGGGCGCAACGGAGATGAGGTTTCCTGGCCGATCGCGGCGCTGGCCTGCGATTCGGCAGATGGCTCTACATGTGACCTAAGCCGGGCATACCCCGCCGATACCGGCCTTGGAGACAAGCTTTTTACCGGCGTCATGCAGCAAGGGTGGTGCACCCTTGAGCGGCCCTCCGTCGGATTGCGCCTGACCGTCCGATTTGACCCCAAGGTCACTCCCTACCTTGGCCTCTGGCTTTGCTATGGCGGCTGGCCAGACGAGGCCGGTTTGAAGCAGGTATGTGTGGCTCTCGAACCCTCGACAGCCCCGGTGGATTCGCTGGCCGAGGCTGGGTCGTGGTCTCGATCCCTCGCGCCAGGAGAGACGGTCAACTGGCCCATGACCCTGGAGATTGAACCAATTCGAACCGGTTGATGGCAGTCTGCGGGAGATGAACCGATCGAACGCCCTTAGGACGCATTGAATTGACCTGATCCAGAGTCGTTGCTTCTTGATCCTTGCTTCTTGAACTTTGCTTCTTGAACCCTGAGGTTGAAATCCGATGAAAGACCCCGCCGCCCTTCGCGTCCTCCATGAGAATCGCTACCACATCACCCCTCACATCTATGTCGCCCCAGGGCGGGTCAATCTGATTGGCGAGCATACCGACTACGCGGAGGGATTTGTAATGCCCGCAGCCATTGATTTTGCGACGCTCGCTGCTGTTTCACCACGCGGCGATGGCCAGGTCGTTATCTATGCTGAAAACTTTGGCGAAGAGCGCGCATACCCGGCCAATGCACTGCCAACCAAAGCCTCTGGCGAGTGGTCTGACTATCCCCTGGGAGTGCTGGCAACTCTGGCCGGCGAGGGGTATACGATTCCGGCGATGAGCCTCAGCCTTTGGGGCGATGTGCCGCTTGGCTCGGGCTTGAGCAGTTCTGCAGCAGTAGAGGTGGCCACAGCCACAGCCGTCACCGGCTTGATGGGCTTGACAATTCCTGGCCCGAAACTTGCCCGACTCTGCCAGCGCGCCGAAAATGAGTTCGTTGGTGCCAATTGCGGCATCATGGACCAGTTCATTTCGGCCAACGGTGCCGAGGATCACGCTTTGTTGCTCGATTGTCGTGACCTGAGCTATCGGCTTGCACCGATTCCGGCGGACATGGCGCTGGTGATTGCAAACACCATGGTGAAACATTCTGTAGCTGGCTCTGGATATACGACCCGTCGGGCGCAGGCTGAGGAAGCCTGCGCTATTCTCGCGACGCACCGGCCCGAGATCAGGTTTCTGCGCGACGCCACCGTGGCCGACCTCGAAGCCTGGGGACACGAAATCCCTCCCAACTCGCTCAAACGAGCCCGGCACATCATCACGGAAAACGTGCGGACCGTCGCCGCATCCGAGGCGCTGCTGGCCAACGACATGCCCACGGTGGGCCGCCTGATGCATGAGGCACACGTCAGCTACAGCAAGGATTTCGAAGCAAGTTGCGAAGAAGCGGACACCATGGTCGATCTGGCACAGGATCTGCCCGGCCTGATTGGCGCGCGGCTGACCGGAGGCGGTTTTGGCGGCTGCACAATCAACGTCGTGCAGAAAGAACATGCCGTGGAGTTTGCCGCTGCCCTCAAAGAGCGCTACCAGAAGGCAACTGGCATCACCCCTGAAATTCACATCTGCCACGCTTCAGCTGGAGCCCATTCCGTTTCCTGACCTGGATTGCAAAAACCTTGGTTTTGACAGGGCTGTCAAATATCAACAAATTATTTCACTAAATCGAATCGATCTATGCCTTGGCATTCTCTGCCAGGTAGCTGGGTCACCCTGTGCGGCAACGTCGCGGACCATGCGGCTCAATCGCTGTATTCAGCCCTACGAAAGGGGAGTATGTCACTCCCCGATGGTGGGATTGGCTGGTTGCCCGCCCCGAAGATAGCGTCAGTGCAGGCAAGATTTTGCTGTTCCCGGAATTGACGCCTTGGTACTATCGAGAGGCGAACCAATTCTGTCATTGAATGAAAACGTACATCATCGCGGCCAGCACGGCTGACCCGTTTGATGGAAGAGATACCGCAGACGAAGTCCAGCCTTGGAGCTACAAGCGGTACGAGGGATCACCCCCCTACACATGCCCTGATCTTGACTCGGAGACAAACCTAATATGTCCAACCCTACTTTGCTTAAGCAACACGCCTACGAATCCTTTCCTCAAAACGGCGTTGTGGCCTACTTCTCCATGGAAATTGCGATCAACCCCGGCATGCCGACCTACTCTGGCGGCCTCGGCGTACTCGCCGGCGATACACTTCGTTCCGCCGCCGATCTCGGCACCCCTCTGGTCGCCTTCACCCTCCTGCACCGCAAGGGCTATTTCCGCCAGCTCCTCGACGCTGAGGGCAAGCAGACCGAAGACATTCAACCCTGGATCGTCGAAGATTTCTGCACCGAAGAGGCCCCCCGCGTCACCGTCACCGTCGAAGACCGCACCGTCACCCTCCGCGCCTGGCGCTATGACATGGCCGGCCGCGCCGGGCACGTGATCCCCATCTACCTGCTCGACACCGACCTCCCGGAAAACTCCCCTTGGGACCGCAGCCTCACCGATCACCTCTACGGCGGCGACTCCAACTACCGCCTCCAGCAGGAAATCGTCCTCGGCATGGGCGGCGTCCGCATTCTCAACGCCCTCGGCCATCGCGTCAATGTGTACCACATGAACGAAGGCCACGCCGCTTTCCTCACCCTGGGCCTGCTCGAAGCACAGCTCGGCGGCGGCCCACTCAACAAGGTCACCCCCGTCGACGTCAACGCCGTGCGCCAGAAGTGTGTGTTCACCACTCACACACCCGTGCCCGCAGGCCATGACCGCTTCTCCATCGAACAGTCAAACCGCATTCTCGGCTACGAACGCACCGCCCGCCTGCAGTCTCTCGGCTGTTGTCACGAAGGCATGTTGAACATGACCTACGTCGCCCTGGTCTTCTCGCGCTACGTCAATGGCGTCGCACTCCAGCACGGCAACGTCTCCCGCGAGATGTTCCCCGAATACAAGATCGACTCCATCACCAACGGGGTCCACGCGCCCACCTGGCTCTCGCCCCAGTTTCAGGAGCTGCTCGACAGGAACATCCCAAACTGGCGGCGCGACAACCTCTACATGCGCAACGCGATCGAGATTCCCCTGCCGGACATCATCGCCGCCCACGCACAGGCCAAGGAAACCCTCCTCGCCGAAGTCGCCTCGCGCACCGGCCTGGTGCTCAATCCCAAGGTGCTCACGCTCGGCTTTGCCCGCCGCGCCGCCACCTACAAGCGCGCCGACCTGCTCTTCTCCGATCCGGAGCGCCTGCTCGAAATCGCCAAGTCTGCCGGCGGACTGCAGATTCTCTATGCCGGAAAAGCCCATCCCATGGACGAGCCCGGCAAGGCTCTCATCCACAGCGTTATCGAAAAGGCCCAGAAGTACTCCGGCGTCGACCTCCGCGTCGTCTACCTCGAGAACTACGACTGGCAACTCGGCGCACTGCTCACCGCCGGCGTCGATGTCTGGGTCAACACCCCCAAGCGCCCCTACGAGGCCTCCGGCACCAGCGGCATGAAAGCTGCACTGAACGGCGTCCCCAGCCTGTCGATTTTGGATGGATGGTGGATCGAAGGCTGCCTCGAACACTACACCGGCTGGGCCATCGAAGACGGCGTAGACGACGCGGCCGAAGCCACCTCACTCTACGAAAAGCTCGAAAACGCAGTCGTGCCCCTCTACCTCAAGTCCCCCGAAGCCTGGGGCAATCTGATGCGCACCACCCTCGCCTACAACGGCTCGTACTTCAACACCAATCGCATGGTCAAACAGTACATCCGCAACGCCTACTACCCTGTCTCACTCATCACCCCCTCAGAAGTCCGCGAAACCGTAGGCGCAAACAGATAAACCCAGCCATCACTCAAACGGCCCTGCACGCGTTTGCATGCAGGGCCTTTTTGTTTGGGAACAAACCCCAGCGATCAAAGTTTTGTGAAAGCGTACGACTTCAGTCGTGCCGATAAAGCTAATAATCTCAAGGGCGCTTCAGCCCCTGCCAGGTGCGGATTGCCGGTTACCCTGGCCCTTTTGGCTGTCATTGCCGCCGGCAATCTGCTTCGGTAATCGCTGTTGCCCTTGCCCGCTGTCTGTGATTCCTGCCGTTTGACCCATCCATGACAACTCCATCGTCGAGGCTGGGTCCCGCAAACCCAACCAACCCGGTTGCCGATCATTTCCATCTCAAAGCGCATCATAGAGATGCAATTCCAAAAATGAAAAGATGTCTCAGGAAGCCCACCCCAGACAAAAAGCCAGGTCCACAAGCCATATCTTGTAAGCTGGCAATCCATACCTTGTAGTCTGTCAATCTTTTAATTGTGATCGGCAACCTGGTAGGCCGGGGGCTGGTTGCCCATTCTTGACGGCTCCATTGTCAAGGGCGGAACTCACAGTTCCCCTCAAAGCCCACCCTATCAAACCACCCAGGCCGCGAGCGTCGAACCAACAAGGGCATGAAAAATTGCAGATTGCAATATTAACCCACGCAAAATGCACAAAATTCACTGAAAAAGGGGTACCCCCTCCCCCCCTTCCCCCCCCCCTTATTTTCAAACCCTTCCTGTAATTAAGGAGTAAACACGCTTTACCGCCCCGCAGGCTCCACTTTGCTCACCACAGTCGTCCGATTAGAACTGTGAATCGAAGGGTCGCTTGCGTCGCTCCGCGCTCGCAGCCCGCTCAGCCCGTTCAGGTAGCGCTCAACGCCAGAGTCGAGCGCCTGCGCAATCCGCTGCCGATAGCTTCCGGTTTGTAGCTGCTCAGCATCGTCGGGATTTGTGATAAAGCTGATCTCCGCCAATATCGAAGGCATTTGCGCCCCAATCAGCACCACAAACGGAGCCTTCTTCACGCCGCGGTCCTTCAATCCCGAATTGCCGCCGCGTAATCCGGCAAACAGCCCTGCATCGACGTCGGCCGCGAATTCCCGCGATTCGTCGATCTTGTCCTTGAGCGTAATCTTCCGCACCAGGTCAGAGAGCTGATGCACTGACTGGCTTGAAACCGCATTCTCCCGCGCCGCAACCTCCAGCGCATTCGGGTCTGAGGTGAAGTTGAGATAGTACGTCTCCACACCGCGCGCCGAGGGCTCGCTGCTCGAGTTCCCATGAATCGACAGGAACAGATCTGCCTGCGCCTTGTTTGCAATCGCCGTTCGCGTTTCCAGCGGAACGAACGTGTCATCCGACCGCGTGTAGACAATCTCCGCCCCAAGGCGCTGGCGCAGCAGCTTGCCTGTCCGCAGCGCCACATCGAGCACAACGTCCTTCTCCTCAATGCCTCCAGGCCCAAGCGTCCCGGAATCATGCCCGCCATGACCCGCATCAATCACGATCCGCCCAACCTTCAGGCCCAGCGCCCGCACCAGCGAACGCTGCCCATCCGCAGTCGGCTCGGCAGCATGCGGCAGTTCCTGTGCCTCCTGAGGCTCCACTGAAGTGCGGCGCTTCTTGCTACGCCTCTGGCCGGAGAGCGCATTGGTCTGCCCTGTTTGCCCCTTTGCCGGTTCTGCATTCGGGTCTGTCGCCAAAGTCGCGGGCACATGAGCTGACACCGGTTCGCTCGTCGGCCTCGCCGTAGCTTCCACCTTGGCCGGCTCGCTGCTCAATCCAGCCACGTCAGCCAGCGTATTGTCCACCGCCGCGGCGGCTTTGTGCCGCGACAAAACGGGCACGGGAACGGGCTGTGAAGGCTGTAGAACCGCAGCTTCCTTGCCCCGATTCGCGATTCCCTTCGCATTCCCCTTGTCACTGTGAATGTCGATAATCAGCCGCCAAGGGTCCGGCAGCAGAAACGCGGAGTACTCGCTCACCTCGGTCACGTCGAGCACCACGCGCGTGACATTGGGCAGAAACTGCGCTGCGCGGATCCGCTTGAGATAGCCGTCGTCCACCACCTCAACCTGGTGCCCGTTCAATCCTGAGGCCAGCCGCGCCCCATGCAGATCAAAGAAGATACGGTCAGGATTGGGCACCCGCGCCGCCTCATACTCCACCTTGCCGCCCAGATCGATAGCAATGCGCGTCGAGGTCGGATTGGACCAGTGCCGCATGCCGGTAATCGCGACGATCTTGCGCGATGTCGTCGTCCGCAGATTCCCGGCGGCTTGCTGAACTGGCACACCGAATTCTTTTGGCGCAGCAGCGCTGGGCTCTTCAGCGGCGGACTCCGGCTTTGGACTGGGCTGGTTTGCAGATGGATTAGAAGCGGCCGCGCCACCAGTCTTGATGCTGTTGAGTTCCATCGCTGCCTGCTCGGCAAAAGAACTCCCCGGCTCGGCGGCCATCACAGCGCGAAACTTCTCCTCGGCGCAGGCCATGTCCTTGAGGTCCTGGCGGCAGATTTCCGCTTCCAAAAGCTGCACACTCTCAACCTGCGGCGAGCGGGGATATTGCCGCAAGAGGAACTCATACTGCCCCAACGCCGCTCGAGAAGCCTTGGAGTCCGCCAGCACGCGGCCCTTCTCCGCCAGCAGGTCGGCCACTGCTGCCACCGCCGCTGGAGCCTTGGCCGCCCCCGGACGCTGATGGTAAATGTCGCGAAATGCGTTCAGCAGCGCCTCGTACTGCTCGCGCGTGCGCTGATTTGCCGGGCTGGCCTCGAACTGAGTCCGCTGTTCGACGGCCCGCGCCCAGGCCGACTCGCTTTCATCGCCCCAGGCAAGCCGGGCACCCCCCTGCACTGCGACAGCCACCAACAGGCAGCAAGCCAGACCCATCGGCTTCAGCAGAGTACCCATCCCGGTTGCTGTCTCCAGTGACCGCTAACTTTGGATGCAAACACGGTTCACCCTGGTTTGACTCTACAGCGCGTAGAGCGTCGTCGGAACCCGCGTCCTCATAGAGGTTCCCCCAAGGTAAACGGTTCTTTGGGAATCCTAGCCCAGAAACTCGCCCAGAATGCCCGGGGCCGTCGCCAGCGCTGCGTCGAGTTGAGCCTGGTCTTTGCCGCCAGCCTCGGCAATCTCCGGCTTGCCACCGCCTGAGCCGCCAACAAGTTTGGCCACCGCACCGACCAGCTTACCGGCCTGAATTCGCTTGATCAGCCCCGGCGTAACCCCGGCAATGATGGCGACTTTACCCTCGGGCTGCGCTGAACCAAGCACAACCACGCCTTCGCCCAGCCGCTGCTTGAGATTGTCGACCAGCGTGCGCAACTGCCCGCGGTCGAGCGAGTCAGCCCGGAGCGTGACCAGCTTGACGCCCTTGACCTCGACTGCGCGAGCCAGCGCTTCGTCGAGGCCACCGGCTGCCGACTTCATGCGCAGCTCTTCGAGCTCCCGGCGCAGCTTCTTCAGCTCATCTTCCTGGGCCGCCAGCTTGGATTGCAGCGCCTCAGTTGGAGAGAGTCCGGGAGTGGGAGCTACCTGGGCTGCCAGTTGCGCTACGGCAAAATCCTGCCGGAACTCGGCCAGGGAACCCGTACCGCTGATAGCCTCAAGCCGTCGGACTCCCGACGAAACCGAGCCCTCGCCGACAATCTTGATCAGACCAATTTCGCCCGTCGCCCCCGTATGGATGCCGCCGCAAAGTTCGGTGGAAAAATCGCCAATCTTAACCACCCGCACTTTGTCGCCGTACTTTTCGCCGAAGAGGGCCATGGCGTGGTATTCGTTGACGGCTTCGTCAATGGGGACGTCTGCGAAGGTCTGGACCTGGGTATTCGAAAGAACTTCGCGGTTGACGATGGACTCGATCTCTTCGAGCTCTTCAGGGGCGACCTGGGTGAAGTGCGAAAAGTCGAAGCGCAGCCGGGTCGGATCGACGAGAGAGCCGGCCTGCTTGACGTGGGTGCCCAGGACCTGGCGCAGGGCAGCGTGCAGCAGGTGGGTGCCGGTGTGGTTGCGGGTGATCGACTGCTGGCGCTCGCCGTTGACGCGGGTGTTGACGCGGTCGCCGACGGCGAGGGGCTGCCTGAGGAGAGCTTTGTGGGCGCGGACGCCCTGGACGGGGAGGACGCAGCCCTGGATTTCGGCGATGGTGAGGTTGCCGTCGGGAGTGGTGAAGCGGCCGGTGTCGCCGACCTGGCCGCCGGAGTCGCCATAAAAGCTGGTCCGGTCGAGGACGACGTCGACGAGTTCGCCTGCCGCTGCTGCCGGCACGCCAACGCCGTTTTGAATAATGGCCAGCACTTCCGCGCCATTCGCGACCCAGGCGGAATAGCCGAGGAAGTCGGTTTTGGGGAGTTCGCGGTAGGCCGGGCTAGCGGTTTTGGTGGCGGCGCCTTTCCAGCTGGCGCGGGCGCGGGCTTTCTCTTCGTCGCGGGCGGCTTCGAAGCCGGCTTCATCGAAGGCTATTCCGGCATCGTGAGCGGCTTCGACCATGAAGTCGAGGGGCAGGCCGAAGGTTTCGTAGAGGTGGAAGGCTACATCGCCGGGGAAACTCAAGGAATGAGTCTGGTCGGTATATTCGGAGAGAAAGCTAACTCCCCATTTGATGGCCTCTGCTCTTCTGGGGCTAGCTATTCCTGTTTTCAATAGCTGCAAAAATTCTGTTTGAGTGGCGTTGGCGTCAACTAGGCTGCCGTTACTCCTGATGAACTCGTATACGGCCTTTCCGACTGCCAAAGCTAGCTCATATTCAAATTGGTTGCTTCCGTCATTGAGTACGCGGTCAAACTGCTGCTCTTCGGCTTTCACGACCTTGGCGATGCGATCTGCGGAGTCTGCGAGTTCGGGGTAGGCACCGTGCATGAGGTCGCGGACGGCGTAGACCATTTCGAAGAGAAAGGGTTGCTCCTGGCCGAGGAGGCGGCCGTGGCGAATGCCGCGGCGGAGGATTTTGCGGAGGACGTAGCCTCGGCCTTCGTTGGCGGGGAGGACGCCGTCGTTGATGAGGAAGGTGGCGGCGCGGGCGTGGTCGGCGATGATGCGCAGGCTGGCGTTTTGGACGAAAACGTCAATTCCCTCAGGGGCTGAAGCCCCGTTGTCTATTCCGCTGCTTTCGGCACGACTGAAGTCGTGCCCTTCCACAAGGCCTTCGTTCGGGAGGTCCCTGGATCGGCGGACCGCCTTCCGTCCCGTCAGTTCGGCGGCGCGGGCGATCAGCGGTGTAAACAAGTCTGTTTCAAAATTGGAGAGCTTGCCTTGCAGGACGGCGGCTACGCGCTCGAGGCCCATGCCCGTGTCAATGCTCGGCTTAGGCAGGGGAGTTAGTGTGTAGCCGACGGTTTTGCCGCCTTCTACTTTGGCCGCGCGGTCGAACTGCATGAAGACGAGGTTCCATATCTCCACATAGCGGGCGTCATCCTGGCCGAAGGGTAAATCTTTGCCGGTCTCGGAGGCTTCGAGGCCCATGTCGTAGAAAATCTCCGAGCAAGGGCCGCAGGGGCCGGTTTCGCCCATCTGCCAAAAGTTATCTTTGGCGCCAAACTCGAAGATGCGCTCTTTGGGGACGCCGGTCTCGATCCAGAGCTGCTCGGCTTCGTCGTCGCGGGCGGCGTCGGCGTTGCCCTCGAAGATGGTGACATAGAGCTTGTCTTTGGGGATGCCGAACCACTCCGGGCTGGTGATCAGTTCCCACGCGTAGGCGATCGCTTCGCGCTTGAAGTAGTCGCCGAAGCTGAAGTTGCCGAGCATCTCGAAGAAGGTATGATGGCGGCGGGTGAAGCCTACGTTTTCGAGGTCGTTGTGCTTGCCGCCGGCGCGTACGCACTTCTGCGAGGTCGTGGCGCGCTTGTACGACCGCTGCTCCGCGCCCGTAAACCGGTCTTTGAACTGGTTCATCCCGGCATTCGTAAACAGCAGCGTCGGGTCGTTGGCTGGCACCAGTGAGGACGAAGGCAGGCGGCGGTGCTGCTTGGTCTCAAAAAAGTGCAGAAAGAGTTCGCGGATTTCGTTTCCAGAACGTGATTGCATGGCTAAACCAGTGTAATTGGCGAGCCGCTTGAGGCGCATCTGGAGCGCTTATTCATCGCTTAGGGGTTCTTCATCCAGATTGTCCAGGGCAGAGAGGGCTTCGTCGGGGACTTGCCATTGGCGGAGGATTTTGTAGATAACTCCGACGGAGAAGCCAGCGGTTACGAGGCGGCGCATGACTCTGGCGGTTTCCTTTTCGTTCTGTGGTTTGCGGATGCGCTTGCGGTCGAGATGCTGGCGGGCGAGGTCTTCTTCGCTGACCTCGGCGTACTTGGTTTCGATCGTGTCGGTGATGGTTTGCCGGGCTATGCCTTTGCGGCTTAGTTCCTGGCTGACGCGGCGCGCGCCGAATTTTTCATTCTGCTGGCGCAACTGGGTGTAGTTTTCGGCGAAGGCGGTGTCGTCGACAAAGCCGTATTCTTTGAGACGAGTTATGACCGCGGCTATCTTTGCCTCGCCGGTTTCGCCTCGCTCGACCTTGGCCTGCATAAGTCGGCGCAGGTCGGCGACGGAGCGCATGCGGCGGCCGAGCGACTTGACGGCGTAGTCGTAGAGAGCTGGTTCGTCAAGTGGGTCTGCCGGTTTTTTGGGGCGGCCGAAGGGCATGACTTACTTACCTATCCATTGGTCGACCCAGGCGTTTACTGTCTTGTACCAGAGTTCGGAGTTTTGCGGTTTGAGGATCCAGTGGCCTTCATCGGGAAAGTAGAGCATTTTGCTGGGGACTTTGAGGCGCTGCAAGGTTGTGAATAACTGGTAGCCCTCGGAAACATCGAGGCGGTAGTCAAGCTGGCTGTGGATGACTAACGTGGGCGTCTTGAAGTTCTTTGCTGACAGCGCGGGAGACCATTTGCGGTAGGGATTTTCACTGTCCGGCTTGCCATAGTAATCCCAGGGCTTGCCTGCGAATTCCCACTCGTTGAACCATAACTCTTCGGTCGAGCCGTAAGCGGATTCTGGATTGAACATGCCGTCGTGGGTGACGATGCATTTGAAGCGGTTGGTGTGGCCGAGAATCCAGTTGGCCATGTAGCCGCCGTAGCTTGCGCCGAGGGCGCACTCACGATTTTTGTCGATGAAGGGATAAGTCTTTTCGGCGTAGTCGAGACCGAGCATGAGGTCAGTGAAGGGCTTGCCGCCCCAGTCGTGGTTGACTCCGTCGACAAAGGCCTGGCCGTAGCCTGTGCTGCCGCGGGGGTTGATCATGATGACGACGTAGCCGTTGGCGGCGAGTAACTCGGCATTCCAACGGTAACTCCAGGAGTCGCCCCACGCGCCCTGCGGGCCGCCGTGGATGAGGAATTTTACGGGGTATTTCTTCGCGGGGTCAAAGCCGGGCGGGCGGATCAGGAAGCCCTGGACTTTGGTGCCATCTGCGGCTGGGAACCAGAAGGATTCCATCTTTGGAAGATCAAGCTGAGATAGGAGACTGTCGTTTAAGTGAGTTACGAGAACTGGTTGGTATTCGGCCTGAGTAAGGTCCTTCGTAGGTGCGGAATTATCGAGGGACACGATCATGGTGCGCGAAGAGTCGTCCATTTCCAGCGGATCGCCGAGGACAACCTCGCTTGGCATATCTGTGCGCATGAGAGTGCCGAGGAGCCGGAATCTCCCGTTCACCATTACGCCGCTAATTCCGGCCCACTCGCCACGAATCTTGCTGTATTGGCTCAGCTGCCTGTGAATGTGAATAGGGAGGTGAGCTCCATCAGGAACTTTAGCCAGCCGTAGCTCAGAAGCATCCCGCTGTAAAGCCGATTCCGCGTCACTCGGGATCGGATCTAGTGAAATGCTCTGAATTGGTGCTTCGCCTTCTAAGCCAGACGTGAAGTAGATAAGTTCCGAGTCATCTCGCCAAGAGAATTCGTCAACCCATCGTTCAAACTTGGCTGGTTTTGGACCGGGCTCGAAGACTACGGCGGAACTCAGAGGATAGTCCAAAGTACGATTCCTTCGGTCGTACAGCGCTAACCGGAACTTATCGCTTTCGTAGCCGGCTCGGGCCTGGCTGCGCCAAGCCAGATACTTGCCGTCTGGCGAGTAGGCTGGGCTGAAGTCGCCGCCGGGGCTGGTGCTTACTTTGACTGGCTTAGCAGCCGGGTTAGTTATATCCAAAGTGAAGATGTCGGCGTTGGTGCTGATGGCTTGTTCTTCGTCGAGATTTTCGGTGAAGGCTAACTCTTTGGAATCAGGCGAGAAGGCAAAGCCGCCGTCGCCGCCGAGCGAAAAGGGTGGAAGATCGTGGATATCATTGGGCGTGAGGTCGCGGATGGAGCCGGTATCTACTACTAACTCAAACAAGTGGCTGCGCTTGTCGCCGGTGAAGGCGTTCCAGTGTTTATAGAGCAGGTGGTCAAAGATGCGTGCTTTGACTTTGCTATTGGCTTGGGTTGAGTCACGGTCTAAAGTGCACTGCCCTGCGTCAGGATGGGCGGGGGAGATAGCTGGGCAATCGGGATAGACCTGGGCGGTGAAGACGATGGTTTTGCCGTCCGGGGACCAGAGGGCGTTGTCGGCATCGGGCACTCGGATTGCAATCGGTGCAGCGCTTTGTGCAATGGCCGCGTCGCGTTGTGCAATATTTGCGCTGCGCTGCGCAATCGCTGTGACGCAAGTGGCAGCCCCTGCCATACCGGTGGCCGAATTGAAGTTGGCGATGTAGATTTGCTGACTTCCGGTGCGGCTGGAGAGAAAGAGGAGCTGCTTGCCGTCGTGGGAGAAGCGGGCGCTGCCGTCGCCCGGCTCGGTGCCTTCGACGCGTTTCGGCTCACCACCTGCGATGGGCTGAATCCAAAGAGTTGCGGTTTTGGTGTTCTTTGCCAAATCGACGTCGGTGACGGAGTAGAGGAGCCATTTGCCGTCTGGGGAGACATCGGTCGAGCCGAGTCGGCGCATCTGCATCATGTCCTGAAAAGTCATGGGACGCCTGGCCTGGGCGGCGGCGGGCAGGCTCGGAGGAATGAGGAGAAATAGAGCTGCAAGGAGGATATTGAGAGTCCGCATGGTTGGGTCCTCGAATTTGGCAGCGCCGCTGGAGTGGGCTGCGCGTTCAAGAGCAGTGTACCGCTTGAGCGAGGTGGGTCGCGCCTGCTGCTGCGTTTCCTGACAGACTGCGCTGGCCGGCGCCGGAGGGTAAGGAAAGGCGTGAGGAACAGCAGACTCCATCCAGGAATGACAGGCAGGCAGAAAAGCAAAGGCAACGACAGAAGGGCAAACGGCGGTGATAGGTGAGTATTTGTGATTCCCACCTTTCCGCAAGAGCGCGGAAAGAGTGGGGTACCTGGCAGGTTGGGATCAGGGAAGAGGATTCAACAAAAAGCGGGGGCTAAGTGGTGGGGAGGTCGATAAGGATTGCGGTTCCGGTGGGTTTGGTGTTGGTGGCGGCGATGTTTCCACGATGTTCCCGAATGATTGCGGCGCAGAGGCCAAGGCCCAGGCTGGAGGGGTCTTTGCTGGAGAATCCTGAAGAGAGGGAGTCGAAAAGCTGTTCTGGATGGAGGATTGACGGCCCGGAGTGTCTGATGAGGACCTGGACCCGCGCATCTGAAGCGGTGACTTCGACCTGGATGGCTTTCTCCTGGTTGGGGCTGACACGCTGGAGTTTTTCAACGGCCCATTGCATGACATGGAGGAGGGCTTGCCGTATCTGGTTGGCATTTCCGAAGACCGGTGCGAGAGAGGGAGCGATGGTCAGGCGGAATTCAATGGAGTGACGAAGAAAGTCAGGGCGCAGCAACTGTTCAATGTCTGCGATGAGGTCGGGGACCGAAAAGGAGTTGAATCGCTCGGTGTTGACCTGGGAGAACTGGGAGAGGCGGCCGAGGATGGTTTTCATGCGTCGGGCTTCGAGGGAGATGGCGTCGGCGCAGGGTCGGTCTTCCAGGGAGAGCTTTGATTCGAGCAGGAGTGCGGCATAGCCGAGGATGACGGTGAGGGGATTGTTCAACTGCTGGGCGGTGTTTGCGGCCATTTGGCCGACGCCTGCGAATCGCTCCGACTGGATGAGTTTTCCGAGCATCATGGCCTGGGCGCGTGCGGCCTGGAGGCGTCCGGCGAGGATTTCGAGGGGGAGGAGGTCGTCGGCGTGGAGGGTTTCAAGGGGAACGCGGGCGTCAGTGAGCAGCAGGGCGCCTTCGATGGTATTTTCCGGGCCAAGCAGGGGAACGGCACCGATGCGGGTGAGGTGAATGCGTTCGAGATCGTCGCCGGGGGTGAGCCAGGGGGTGAAGTCGAGGTTGAGATTACGGCCGATGGGACCTGGGCGAGTCGGGTCAGTTTCTTGTTCGCCGGCCTGGTCGCTGATCTGGTCATTGGATAAGTCATTGGATTGGTCACTGGTTTGGCCGTTGGTTTGGCCGCTGCCCGTGACCAGGGGTTGAGCACTGGAGGCGAAGCTGGATGGCGGCAGGCGCCGGGCGAGAGCATCGAGGGCTCCAGCGGTTGCGCCATCCATGCCGGCATAGCCTGCGATGGTGAAGTTGGCATTTGCTGATGGGACGAGGATGGCGACGGCGGCGAAGCGACTGTGCTCTGCAATCATGGCGCAGAGCTGGGTGGTGCCACGGTCGAACTCTTCCAGACTACGGGCGGTGAGAGCCTGGCGGCCATAGGCCTCGAGTTCGAGGCGGACCCGGCGTTCGCGGTGACGGGCTGACTGATTTTTTTCGATTTCGTCTTCAAGGACGAGGAGGATGAGGCCGACGGCGACCAGGACCTGGCCGAGAATGACACCACGGACGAGGATGATATCTGTGAGGGCGACGAACGAGTTGAGATGATTGGAGGGGAGCAGCAGGAAGGGGGGCAGGGCCCATGCGACGAAGCCTGCGGTCGTGAGCACGACACCCGGCGAGAGCCGCCGATAGTTGTAGACAATGAGCAGGGCGGTCATCGCCATGTTGCCTGATTGAACGACGAGGATAGGCCAGTAGGCGTCGCCGTGGAGCAGGGCTGGGAGGCAAAATGCACCGCCGAGGCCGACCAGGAGGGTTGCGATCCAGATGGGTATTGCACCTTTCTGGAGGCTCCAGACGAAGGCAACGCCTGCGGCCCAGAGGGCGAGAGCTGCGTAGACCCAAAGCCAGGTTGAGGTAGCGGCATGGCCCGCATGAGTGCTGCCGGTGAGGTAGGGATTGATGCCGTAATACAGTACGGAGTAAGTCACCAGGGGGATGACGTAGGGAACAGCAAAGAGAATCCTGAAGCGACCGAGGCGAAAGCTGAGCGGCGAGAGAGAAGCGAGAAAGAGGGTGGAGCCGAGCATGAGGGCCGATTCGCCGACGGTATTGAGCCAGAGCAGTGCAGTGCTGTGCTCGGCAAGAGCTGCCTTGTCGGCGATTGAGACGAGCACGGCTTGCAGTTCAGCACAAGCCAGGGCGAGAATCCAGAGGAGGGTACGGACACTGCGGAAGCGCGCATGCAGATAGGCGAAAGCCAGCATGAGAGCGGCGATAAGGAGTGCGGCCGATGTCTGAAAGTCACTCGTCATGGCGGCTGAGCGCAGACTCCTTTGGCTGGTTTTGGCTGGCTAGGGCGATTAAGGCGACCCATTCGTGCGCGAACTTCGGTTAAGGCTGGCTTCATCAAGGCAAAGTGAAGTTTGAGAGATTGCCTGCGGGGAATCTCCATGTGTGCCAAGGAAACCACGGAGCTTGCTGGTTCGTCTACGGTCAGCAGGAAAAAGGTGGCTTCTCTTGGCCCGATGAATATCGAAGCCAGTCAATCAACCCTTGGACTATCATCCTGCTTAACGGGTTGTAAGCCTATGCGTCTAAAGTGGTACTGAGAAATGGTGTTGAGCAGACTGGCGACTTTGGTTGAAGACTACTGGCAGGGGTGGGGGTTACTCGTGGGCGTGAATCGGATTTTGGGTGGAGTGCTGACTTTAGTCATGGTGGGGGTGGCGCTCGCGCCGCTGGGGCTGGCCAAAGAGCAGAAGAAGAAGGATGAGAAGCCGACGGTTTCGTACACGCCAATGCCGCTGGATTCAGGCTATGGACCGATGGATATTGCAGAGCCGCCGGTGGCAGCAGAGGAGATAGTTCGCCGGTTTACCGAGAAGGAGAGTACTTTCCGCGAGGCAATGAACCACTACACCTATCGGCGCACGGTAAGGGTGCAGACGGTGGACGATGACAACAAGGTGGATGGGGAGTATTTCCAGATCGACGATGTGACCTTTGACCCGAAAGGCAAGCGGCAGGAGAAGGTGGTGCATGCCCCGGCCAATACGCTGGAGCGGATCTCGATGAGCCCGGCGGATTTCCAGGACATCCAGGAGCGGCTGCCCTTTGTGCTGACCAAGGAGGACGTCAGCCAATACGACCTGAAGTATGTGGGCAAACAGACGGTAGACCAGGTGCCATGCTTTGTATTTGAGGTGGCGCCCAAGGTGATTGAAAAGAACAAGCGCTACTTTCAGGGGAAGATATGGGTAGACGCAGAGGAGTTTGAGATTGTGGTGACGAGCGGGAAGAATGTTCCGGACGACTTGCGCAGGGGACACGAGGATTTGTCGCTTCCGTTTACGACGTACCGCGAGCAGATTGATGGAGCAAACTGGTTCCCGACGTATACGAAGGGAGATGGGGTGCTTCATTTTCCGGGGGGTATCGGGAATCTGTCGCAGGATGTGCACCTGCGGCAGACGGTGAAGTACACGGATTACAAGCAGTTTGGCTCAGAGACGAAGATTATTTATGACGGGAAAGAGATTTCGAACACACCTGAAAGCGACACGAACGGGCCGGTGACGCCGCCGGTGGTCGTCAAGCCGAAGTAGGGGCCGGATGCGTGGTGTAGCCGTTTTGGCTACAGTGCGATTAGAGGTGCAATATGCGTCATGTTTCGCTCAGGGAGTTCAGGACACGGGGAACGAAGGCTCTGGGGGAGGTTCCGGCGGGCGAGACGACGCTGCTGGTGGGGCAGAATGGGTCTGCCTACTTTCTCGTACCTGTGATGGGCGACGTGATTCAGGAAGACCGGGAGCTGCGGCTGGTGATGGCCAGGGCGAGCCTGAGGCAGGGGTGGCGGATTGCCCGGGCGGTTGGTGCGCTGAGCGATGAGGAGATCGAAGCGGAAATTGCTGAGGTACGGACGGCTGATTCTGTAGAGAATCCGGGATCAGGCTGGTCGTGCTGGACACCAACGTGCTGGTTTCGGCAGGGATCAACTCTGAGGGCGCCCCTGCCGCGACTCCGATGGATTGGGTTCTGGAGGGGCAGGTACAGTTGGTGACGAGCCCCAGCGTTGTGGCGGGATATTCAGAGGTTGTGCGCAGATCGAAGTTTGCCCGGAATGGATTTCCCCCGCTTTGGTTGGATTTTGTGATTGAGGTGAGTTTAAAGCTGGCTGAGCCTGAGCTGTGGCCGCTTGCATGCCCGAACCCTAAGGACGCACCAATTCTTGCCTTGGCGCAGGCCTCGGGAGCGTGGCTGGTGACTGGGAATTTGAAACATTTTCCCGAGGGCGCGCGGGGCGAGGTTCGGGTGGTTTCGCCGGGGCCGTATCTGGCCGGTCTCATCAAGTGCTGACTCTCACGCGTTGATGGCGAGTCCGTCGACTGCGCCGTAGGCATCGAGCATGGCTTCGCTCAGGGTGGGGTGGGCGTGGATGGTGTAGAGGAGTTCGTCGACGGTAGCTTCGAGATCCATGGCGACGACGGCCTCTGAGACAAGCTCAGTGGCGGACGGGCCAATGATGTGGACGCCGAGGATTTCGCCATACTGGGCGTCGGCGATGATTTTGACGAAACCGGAGTGGGCGTCGACGATGGAGGCCTTGGAATTGCCGCCGAAGGGGAACTTGCCGACTTTGATTTCCTGACCTTTTTGCGCAGCCTGCGCGCGAGCGGCGGCTTCGGTGAGTCCGACTGACCCGATCTGGGGCTCGGTGTAGGTGCAGCCCGGAATCCGCTGGTGGTTGATGGGGCGGAAGGGGCGTCCAGCGATACTAGCGACGGCGATCATGCCGGCCATGCCGCCGACGTGGGCGAGCTGGGGCATACCGAGGACGATGTCGCCGATGGCGTAGATGCCCGATTCGGCGGTCTGCATGGCGGTGTCGGTCTTGAGGAAGCCGCGCTCGGTCTCAATTTTGGTAGTTTCGAGGCCGATGTTGGCGGTGCGGGGGGCGCGGCCGACAGCGACGAGAACTTTGTCGGCTTCCTTGACGACGGTTTTGCCGTTCTGGTCAGTGAAGGTGACGCGCACGCCAGACTCAGTTTTCTCGACGGATTCAACCTTGGCACTGGTGTTGACATCGATACCGCGTTTTTTGAAGGCGCGGGCCAGTTCCTTCGAGACTTCTTCATCTTCAACGGGGACAAGTCGGGGCAGGAACTCGACGATGGTGATCTCGGTGCCGAGGCTGCGGAAGAGCGAGCTGAATTCGACACCGACGGCACCAGCGCCGATGACGATGAGGGATTTGGGGACGGCCTGGAGGGTGAGGATCTCCATATTCGTGAGGATGCGGTCGTCGGGGGTGAGGTTGGGGAGCATTTTGGCGTCGGAGCCGGTGGCGAGGAGGACGTTTCTGGCCTGGACCAAAGTGGACTCGGCAGTGGCGTCTGCGGTGCCAGCAGCGGTGAGGCTAACGGTGTGGATGCCGTCCTGAGCGGGGCCAGTGAGGCGACCATAACCGGGGAGGACGGTGACCTTGTTCTTCTTCATGAGGAACTCAAGGCCTTTGACGTGCTTGGCAATGATCGCGTTTTTGCGGGCGAGCATGTTGGTCCAGTTGATGACCGGCGTGCCAATTCCGTCGATGCCGTAGTCAGCCGCGCTCTTGATGTAATCCCATATTTCGGCGGAGAAGAGCAGGGCCTTGGTCGGAATGCAGCCCCAGTGGAGGCAGGTGCCGCCGAGTTTGGGGGAGGCGTCGATGAGGGCGACTTTGAGGCCGAACTGCCCGGCGCGGATGGCCGCTGTGTATCCGGCGGGACCGCCGCCGAGGATGGCTACGTCGTAAATCGTCTCTACCGCAACTTGCTCTGCCAAGGGAAACTCCATTCCGGGTGCCGCCGCGTGCTTTGGGGCGACACCCCTTCAGTCTAAAGGATGGTGAAAACCGCCCGGAGGGTTCAGGGGAGGGGTTTGAGGTCGGGGGTGCGCCAACCGAGGCGAGCTGCCGAATCCTGGACGACGTCGCCGGAGTAGTACTCGCTGTGGAGGGCGCGCTCTGCACCATAGGTGGCGACGGCGAGTCGGGCGGCTTCAAGGGGCGAGGCGGGGCGGCGCTCCTGCAGAAGGGCGTCGACGATGCGGAGCCAGAAGCGCGTGAGGGTTTCGTGATAGCCGGTGGTGGGGGTGTTGGCTCCGCCGACGGAAAGGTTGAAGTTTTGGATGCGCTGGCGGATGAGGGGGAGGACGGCGTCGTAGCTGGAGCCGTAGAGATACCATGCCGCGGCAGCGACGTGTGCGCCGTGGGTCCACTCAGATTTGTCGAGGGTGCCGGTTTCGAAGCCGTGGAGGAATGCTTCCAGCGCTTCGTCGGTCAATAAATGTCCTGGGCGCATGCTGCCATTTTAATCGCCGTGGGTGCTGTTTCAGGCATGGGCGCAGGTCTGGTGCTCAGGGGTTTCGCTGCACTGGGTGATCTTCAGACGACCCTTAGTCAACGGCCCCCGAGGAGAGGATTGAGCCGATGACGATAAGCGACTCGGAATCCACCGGAAATCGAGGACCTCATGCCCGGGCAAGTGAACGGACAGAGGCCGACTTACGGGCACTGAGGGGATTTCGGTGGTCCTCCCCTCCATTCAGTGCCCAAGCTAACATCAGGCCCAACTGAATCCGCTGCTCTGAAGCGGTAAGCTGCGAATTCTCTTGCCGGTGGCGGCAAAGATGGCATTCGTGACTGCCGGCAGAATTGGCGGAAGCGTTGGTTCACCGAGACCGGTCGGTGCGTAGTCGGTCTTGCGCCAGTAGACTTCCATCTTGGGCGCCTGCCTCATACGCATCAAGGGATGGTTGTGGAAGTTCGACTGCTGGATCACACCATCCACCAAGGTAATTTCCTGCCCGAGGTGGCCCATGCCTTCCATGATGCCGCCATGCCCCATGCTCTCGGCGGCATTGGGGTTGATGATCTGGCTGCCGACATCTCCGGCGGCCCAAACCCGGTGCACTGTGACCTTGTTATCCGCGTCGACACTGACGTCGGCTACTTCGGCGAAGTAGCCCAAATGGCAAAACCATGCGGCGATGCCCATGCCGCGGCCCGGTTCTTTTGTGCGCTTTGCCCAGCCTGATTTTTCGGCGACCAACTCAAGCACGCCTTTGAAGCGCTCAGGGATGAGAACGGAGGGCCCGGTTGGTTCGTGGTCTCCCACGGCATCGTGCTCACCGGACGACCACGGCATTTTCTTGTTGCTGAGCAGGTCGAGCTGGAACTCGAGCGGATCTCGTCCGGCAGCATGCGCCAACTCGTCGACAAAGGACTGGGCCACCCAGCAGTAGGCGTTGTCGCCAGGAGCGCGGAGGGCTCCTGTACGCAGCATGAGTGGTTGCATGGAAACGTGAAGAGCGTAGGCGGGCGGAAAACCGGCCGGATAGCTGTCCTGCCCCATGCCGCCACCGGATGTGGCCTGCTTGCCATCGCCAAAGGTGACAAAGTGCTGCCGCCAGGCAGTCATCTTGCCCTGGGCATCCACGCCGCCTTTGAGGCCGACGGTGGCTCCCGGGCGGAAGGGGTCATGGGTAACGTCGTCTTCGCGGGACCAGAGCAGTTTGACGGGAGCGTCAATGTGCTTTGCGATCCACGCGGCCTCGACCAGGTAGTCATTCTGGAGCCTTCGACCAAAGCTCCCACCCGAGCGCACCATGTGGGTAGTGATATCGCTTTGCTCGATGCCCAGCGTTTTGGCAACGAGTGCCAGGCCATCGGCGGGGAGTGTGCTGGTCGACCACATCTCCAGCTTGCCATCTTTCCAGTGCGCCGTAGAGCCCTGTGGCTCCATGGTGACGTGGGCAATGAACGGGAAATGATAAGTAGCCTCGACGGTCTTTGCCGATGCAGTGAGCGCAGCGTCGACATCGCCATATTTGCGCACAGCGCGTTCGGGCGGCGCCTTGAGCAACTCAGCCGCTTTGGCTGCGAATCCCTCAGAGCTTTGCGTGACAGCCGGGCCGAGGTCCCAGTCGACTTTGAGCTTCTTGCGGGCCTGCTGTGCATGCCACCATGTGTCGGCTACGATCGCGATGCCCGGTTCCATGCCCGGCTCCCACGGGGTAAATGCCGCCGGGGTGATGCCGCCATCGATGACGAGGACGTGGCGCACGCCCGGCAGGGACTTGATCTCGTCGATGTTGGCGGTTTTAACCTTGCCGGCGAAGACGGGAGCCTTTTCGATGGAGGCATACAACATTCCCGGCAGCTCGACATCGATTCCAAAGAGTGGCTTGCCGGTGACGATAGCGCGGGTATCAACGCCCTGCTGGGAGTGGCCGATAATCCGGTAATCCCTGGGGTCTTTGAGCTTGACGCTGCTGAGCGCGGGTGCGGGTAGCGCGGCGGCTTTCGCAGCGACTTCTCCATATCCCAGGGAACGCCCTGAAGCGGCGTGCAGCACCCGTCCAGCCTTGGTGGTGCATTGATCCAATTGGTCTGGGGGCAGGCCCCAGATTTGAGCGGCGGCGGTGAGCAGCAGCTGGCGCCCGGCAGCGCCGACGCGGCGCATTGGCTCCCAGCCCATGGGCGTGTTCGCGGAGCCTCCTGAAAATTGACGGCCATACACCTTTTCGTTCAGATCGGCCTGCTGGATCCGGACATCCTTCCAGTCAACATCCAGCTCCTCTGCAATCAGCATGGGCAGCATGATCCGCATGCCCTGGCCAGACTCTGAAGCGCGGGCCATGATGGTAACAATGCCATCTGGAGCGATGTGAATGAAGGCCTGTGGCGTCAGGTCGGGAGCAGCGCCTGGTGCCTGCGCCTGGGCCAGCCTCGAGGTGTGAAGATTCAGCGCAAGACCGCCGCCCGCCAGGGCGCTTATCCGCAGGAAAGAACGTCGATTAATCTGCATGACCTGGCCTCTTTTACTTGGTGGGGTTTGGGGCGGCGTTTTGTGCTGCTTCGTGAATTGCCTGGCGAATGCGGGTATAGGTTCCGCAACGACAGAGGTTGCCGCTCATGGCATCATCGATTTCTGAGTCGCTGGGGTGCGCAGTACGCTGCAGCAGAGCGGCGGCAGACATGATCTGCCCGGCCTGGCAGTATCCACACTGCGGCACATCGATCGCTTCCCACGCCACTTGAACGGGGTGCATGCCATCCGGCGAAAGGCCCTCGATGGTGACAACCGGGTCAGTGCCGACGGTTCCGACTGGTGTGATGCAGGAGCGCACCGGGTGGCCGCCCACCATTACCGTACAAGCGCCGCAAAGCCCCAGGCCGCAGCCATACTTTGAGCCTCTCAGATGCAGCATGTCGCGGAGCACCCATAAGAGAGGCATCTCGGGCGGCGCGTCCACCGTGGTTGCCACATTGTTGACCTTCAATTGGATGGCCATCGATTACTCCCGAACTAGAAATGTCAAACGATCAATCAAGTACACTTGGCGGAAGTTTATCAGATACCAACTTCGATTTACGCAATGAGCCGACCCGGAGCGCAATACCTTTGTTCGAGAGGTCAACTGCTTTTGCCGATTGAAGGCGATACCAGAGCCGTGCGGTTTCAGTGAATGACGCTGCGGGCTTTAGGACGTCGCGAGCGATCGATGCCTACGGGAAAACGGCCAGCCGATTATCAGGGGCGAGGATGACCTCTGGAGAGCCTGCTCATCGGAAGGTGTCAGACGGACCTGATTCCAGAGGTTCCGGGACGATGGGATGCCGCTTTTTCATCGTCGTCCATTTTTCACTGTGCGAAGTTCAGGGCTACGCGATGTTGGCTTGCAGGAGCGCGGCGGCTTTGCAAATCACGTGCGGCGAGTCGCCGAAGTCTTCGATCCAGTGGACTGCCGGTTCGCGGCGGAACCAGGTGAGCTGGCGTTTGGCGTAGTTGCGGTGGCCTTGCTGGGCGGCAGCAATGGCTTCTGCTTCGGAGATGGTGCCGTCGAGGAAGGCGAGGGCCTGGCGGTAGCCCAGGGAGTCCAGGGAGCGGACGCGCCCGAACTGCTGGAGGAGGCAGCGGGTTTCTTCGACGAGGCCGAGGGCGAACATGGCGGCGGCGCGTTGATTGAGACGTTCATAGAGGGCGGGACGGGGTGGGTTGAGACCGATGCGGAGCAGGCGGAAGCCGGTGAGTGGGTCTTTGGGGACTGCAAAGACGACTGAAAGCGGCTGGCCGATCGCATACATGATTTCGAGGGCGCGGATAAGCTTGGGAATGTCGTTGGGGTGGATGCGCTGGGCCGATTCGTGATCGAGTTCGGTCAGTAGCGAGTGGAGCCAACCGGAACCATGCTTTTCATGACCCTGAAGGAGAGCTTCTCGCGTCTTCTCCTGACGAATCGGGACGGCATGCAGGCCCTGGGTGAGGGCGCGGAGGTAGAGTCCGGTGCCGCCGGTGACGATGGGGACGTGGTGGCGCTGAGTTATTTCGTCAAGGGCAGCGCGGGCAAGGCGGGCATAGTCGCCAGCGGTGAAGGCGTGGTCGGGGTTGACGACGTCGATGAGGTAGTGAGGGAGGCGGGCCTGATCCTGGCGGGAGGGTTTGGCGGAGCCGAGGTCGAGGCCGCGGTAGACAGCGACGGAGTCGCAACTGATGATTTCGCCCTGGAACTGCTCTCCAAGGGCGAGGGAGAGTGCAGTTTTGCCGCTGCCGGTGGGGCCGAGGATAAGGACTGCGAGAGGATCCTGTTTTCGTTCAGGGGCGGGGTTCACCACAGGCGCCACCAGCCTGCGGGAAAAATCCAGCCCGGGGGGGTATGGAGTAGCCGCCAGGCGAGCACTGCGCCGGCGATGGCGAGGAGGCCGAGGGCCTGGTTGCGCCGGAAGAGGCGCTGCTGGGCGTCGCGGCGGGCTTGGCGCGCCAGTTGGACGTCGAGGCTTTCGTAACGATTATCCACCGTAACTATGCTATCGCCCTTTAGGAGTTGGCGTCGGTTAAGCGGGAGAACTGAGGTGTGGCGTTTGACTTCGCGAGGGCAGTTTGCTCAGATAGCTCATTGAGTTGTGGGAGATTGGGCCGGCAGGCGCGGGCCAAGGGAAGCGAGCAGGCGATGAAGGTACTGATTTTTGGTTCGGGTGGGCGGGAGCATGCGCTGGCCTGGGCGATTCAAAAAAGTGAGCGGGTGACGGAAGTGGTGTGCGCTCCGGGTAACGGGGGCATGGCCGGGATTGGGCGGCTGGTGCCGGTTTCGCTGGGCGATCTGGATGGACTGGTGCAGGTGGCACTGGCGGAACAGCCGGATTTGACGGTGGTGGGGCCGGAGCTGCCGCTTTCGCTGGGCCTGGTGGATGCCTTGCAGCAGCGCGGGCTGAAGGTGTTTGGCCCGACAAAAGCTGCGGCCATGCTGGAATCGAGCAAGTCGTTTGCGAAGCGGTTTTTGCAGCGGCACCAGATTCCCACGGCGAACTACGCGGTGTGCACGACGGCGGAGGAAGTGGAGAAGGCGATTGAGTTTTTCCATGCGCCGATTGTGGTGAAAGCCGATGGTCTGGCGGCGGGTAAGGGTGTGGTGATCTGCCAGTCGCGGCGGGCGGCTCTGGAGGCTGCGCATGGCCTGTTTACGGGTAAATTGCTCGGTTCAAAAGAGCAGCAGATTGTAATTGAGGAGTTTCTTACCGGGGATGAGGTCAGCTTCCTGTGCTTGACGGATGGCAAGCATGTGGCCCAGCTGGTGCCGGCGCAGGATCATAAGCGCATCGGCGAGGGGGATACGGGGCCGAACACGGGCGGGATGGGCGTGTATTCGACGGATTCCATTCTCGAGCCGGAGATGACGGAGTGGATTCTGCACCATATTGCGCGGCCCACGGTGCGCGGCATGGCTGCTGAGGACACACCATTTGTTGGAGTGCTCTACATCGGGCTGATGATGACGGCGCGGGGGCCGCAAGTGCTGGAGTTCAACGCGCGGTTTGGCGACCCGGAGACGCAGGCGATTCTGTTACGACTTGATAGCGATCTGGTGGAGGCGCTGGAGGCTTGCGTGGAAGGGCGGCTCTCGGATACGGAGTTTCGCTGGAAGCCAGGTGCGAGCGCATGCGTGATTGCGAGTTCGGGCGGCTACCCAGGGAGCTATCAGACGGGCTTTGAGATTACCGGACTGGCTGCGGCGGAGGAGGTGTATGGGGTGAAAGTGTTTCACTCGGGAACATCGCTGACGGATGGTAAGGTGCTCACGAGCGGTGGGCGGGTGCTGGGGGTGACAGCGGCTGCCGCTACTTTACCCGATGCGCTGAAGCTCGCGTATGCGGCGATGGGGAAGATCCACTTTGATGGGATTTATTTCCGGCATGATATTGGGCATCGGGCGCTTAAAAAGGAGTAACACCCTTCGACAAAAAAGGCCTTCCCGGACGGGAAGGCCTTTTTGTTTGAGCTGTTGGGCAGAGGGTTACATGTTGGCGTGGCCGGAGCGCATCTCTTCGTTGAAGGTGGGCTTGGTGATTTCGAGGGCGTTGAGCATGCGTTCGCGGAACTGGTCGGCGCGGGCGAGCAGCAGCGGAGTCGGGGCGGCGTATTGGCCGGTGAGGGTGAGCAGGCCTTCTCCAGCCTCGTCGGCAGCCATGCGGAGCAGGTCGGCCTGGGTGGTGTTGAGGTACTGGGCGTCACGGGGGTCGGCGATCCATACGGGCTGGTTTTTGCCGAGGACGCCGGAGAGCCAGTAGGTCTTTAGCAGCAGGTATTCGAGGCGGGCGGCATCGGTGGTTTCAGTGAAGAAGAATTTCTTTTGCCAGCGGCTGTAGTAGCGGGTGGTGATGGGGACGGGCTGGCGGTTGCCGGATTTGACGAGTTCAAGCTGGCCCTGGTCGAGGGTCTTGCGGACGGCGTTGTAGAGGATTGTTTCGGCGTAGGGCTGCTCGGGGGCCGGAACGATTTCGGCGAAGGTGACGGTCATGGCGGCGGCAACCTTGGCGTGGAGCGGGGAGGCGGTGCCGTCTTCGAGGTGGATTTCGCCGTGAACAAGGTAGGTGTCTGCGCCCGAGGTTGAGGTGTGGAAGGGCCAGCGGAAATTTTTGTAGGAGACGGGCAGCCCCTCCAGGGTGACGTAAGCGTCGGGGCGGGGGTTGCGGAGGCGCATTGTTTCTTCGGCGAGGTGCTGGGTCATGGCCGGGAGCAGGTCTGGCCTGGTGGCATCGTTGAAATCGAAGTGTTCGCTGAGCTCAAGCCTGAGGGTGCGTGCCGCAGTGTCGCTGGCGATGGGGGCGAGCTCGAATATGGCCGTGGGATAACCGTGAAAGTCCTTACCTTCGGTGGCGGAAAGGAGCTGGAGGCCGGCCTGGGTGGCGGCGATCTGGATGGAGTCGGTGAGGGCGGTTTTCAGGGTGGTCATCTGGGTCCTGTCGGGACGGTGGGGTCCGGAATCTTCTCCATTCTAAATGGAGCCGGGCGGGATTGAAGATTGGGTTGGGCTCTTCCGGGCTATGAATGGGTGCCGGTCGCGAGGTGGAAAGTCGGTTGGGCGGCGGGAATTTCGCGGTAGCCCATAGGATTCTGGCCGCACCAGAGTGGCGAGAGGCTGGTATCTGCTTGCTGCTCTGCGGCGGCGCTGGCGAGGGGAAAGGCGGGGGCTGCGGGGTGAATAGGGTCGGGTTGGATGTGGCAGAAGAAATTGACGTTATAGGAACGGCTGGTGCCGGAGCGAAGGGCAGACAATTCGGAGTCCATCTGCTGAGACGAGAGCAGAGCGCAGGGGAGTGCACCCAGGCCGCCGACGTTGGAAACAGCCAGGGCCAGAGCGATACCCTGAACGCCGGCCATAGGAGCCTGGAGGATGGGGTGGTCGATTTGGAGGCGCTGCAGAAAGGGATTCACGACTCTGGACCCGTGTGGGGAGGATAGCAAAAACAAACCCCAGGTCCGAGGGTTCAGACCTGGGGTGCATGCTTTTGTCGTTGGGTCAGAGAACCCGAGTCTAGTGGGCGAACTCGACGGCGGTGGGGCGGTTGCTGTCGGAGCGGCCATTTTCGGGTTTCTGGCCAGCTTCGTCGATGCGGCCGAAGATCATTTTGCCGCTGGCGGTCTGGAGGACGCTGGTGACGGTGATTTCGACGGAGCGGCCGATGACGCGGCGAGCGTGGTCAACGACGACCATGGTGCCGTCATCGAGGTAGCCGACGCCCTGGTTGAACTCCTTGCCCTCTTTGAGGATGAGGATGTTCATTTTTTCTCCAGGCAGGACGACGGGCTTGAGGGCGTTGGCCAGGTCGTTGATGTTAAGCACGTCGACGCGATGCAGGTGGGCGACCTTGTTGAGGTTGAAGTCATTGGTGACGATCTTGGCTTCCCACTTTTTGGCCAGCTCGATGAGCTTGAGGTCAACCTCTTTGATGGAGGGGAAGTCGTCGGGGACGATCTGAATCTGGAGATTCTGGTTGGACTGCATGCGCTGGAGCATGTCGAGGCCACGGCGGCCGCGCTGGCGCTTGGAGCTGTCAGTGGAGTCGGCGACGACCTGAAGTTCGCGGAGGACGAATTCGGGGATGACGTAGATACCGTCCATGAAGCCGGTGTCGGCGACGTCGGCGATGCGGCCGTCAATGATGACCGAAGTGTCGAGGACCTTGAAGCTCTTTTTTGAGACTTTTTCGCCGGAGAAGACGGTGCCGAGAGCGGCGGGGTTGAGCAGATCACCTTTGCTTGTGCCGACCAGCAGGCCGACGTAGGTCATGAGCAGCAGGACGAAAACCTGAATGGCTGCCGAGGTTGAGCCGTTAGGCAACGCACTGCGCAGGACGACGCAAAACAGCGATGCGCCGAAGATACCGAGGACGCTGCCGACCACTGCGCCAATGAGGCGGCGGAGATTGAGCGCGCGTACGCGGAATTCGAAGATGATGACTGCGCCGGACGCAACGGCGCCGAGCCCCGCCGCGAGGGGGCCCGAAACTCCGAAGGGTTGAAGAAAATAGCAAACAATGGCGATCAGGCCCACGAAGAGAACACGCAGCAAAATGAGATCCATAGTAGTGCAGCTCCAGCCAGAGCAAGGGAACGAACTCAGGCAAATACAAAATGGGAGTATGCATAGGGGGCGATAGATTCGTCAAGCGCGGAAAGTGTAAATTGCGAAAATAAAAAGGCTTAGGTACCTAGAGGGTGGGGGTGGGTGGAGGTGGACAGTGACGCAAGAGGCATTGGATGGGCAGGCAAATGGCGTTCGGCACCGAGGGCAGACGATGTAGGATTGCAGGCGACGGAGGAAACGATTCGATGATTGAGACACCGCGGGTAATGCAAACGGAAGAGCAGGGCTACGCATACCTGCGCTTGACGGTACCGCGAGCAGAGATGCAGCGGGTGATGGGCCCGGGCATTCAAGAGGTGTATGCCGCGCTCGCCAGCCGGGGTGTGAAGCCGGATGGGCCGTGGTTTACCCACCACCTGAAGAGGCCTGACGCTGCGTTTGACTTTGAGATTTGTGTGCCTGTGGCAGAGCAATTTGCGCCGGCCGGGCGAGTGCAGACGGGGGTGTGGCCGTCGATGCGGGTTGCGCGGACGGTGTATCACGGCGGCTATGAGGGGATGGGGTCGGCGTGGGGTGAGTTTCATGCGTGGATTGAGGCCTGCGGTTTGCTGGAGGCGGTAGACCTGTGGGAGCGGTATCTGGTAGGTCCGGAGGCCAGCCCTGACCCTGCGAACTGGCGAACAGAGCTGAACAGGCCGCTCTTGGATGAGGGCTGAGGTTGAGGATGCTCCCGGCTCTGATATAAGAGAGCAGTCTCAACGAGGGCCCTATGACCAGATTCAAGACTGCGTGTGCGCTGCTGGCGCTTCCCTTCACCGTTGTTTCTGTTGCTTTTGCACAGGGACCGGCTGCGCCATACCCGTTTCAAAATCCGGCTCTCGGGATCGAGCTGCGGGTCGATGACGCGCTGCAGCGGATGACGCTGGAGGAAAAAATCAACAGCCTGAGTGATGGTGGGGTGGTTGCGCCACGGCTGGGGATTCCGGGGACTCCGATTGGGGAGGCGCTGAGCGGGGTGGCGCTGGGCGGGCCGATTTTTGGCATGCTGTCGGTGGTGCCGGGGCCCAAGCCTGCTGTGCCGGTGAAGGCGACGGCGACGACGCAGTTTCCGCAGGGCGTGGGGCTGGGGCGCACCTGGGACAAGGTACTGATGCACCGGGCGGGGGCGGTCATTGGCTCCGAGGCGCGGTACATTCACGAGAACAAGCTGAATTCCAAGTCATTTCTGGTGCTGCTAACGCCCAATGCCGACCTGGCGCGTGACCCGCGCTGGGGTCGAGACCAGGAGAGCTATGGCGAGGACGCCTACTTCAATGGGGCGATGGCTGCGCCGTTTATCCAGGGAATCCAGGGAGATGACCCCAAGTATTGGCAGGCGGCCTCGCTGGTGAAGCACTTTCTGGCCAACAGCAATGAGAATAACCGCTACGGAGCCTCTGCGGACTTTGATTCGCGGCTGCTGATGGAGTATTACTCGGTGCCGTTTCGGGAGGCTTTTGTCCACGGCGGGGCGCGGTCGTTTATGGCCAGCTACAACGCGTGGAACCATGTGCCGCTGACGGTGAACCCGATTCTGAAAGAGCTCGCCGTGAAGGAGTGGGGCGTGGACGGCATTATTTCAACCGACGCGGGTTCCCTGCAGAACATGGTGATGGCGCACAAGACGTCTCCGGATCTGGCGCATTCGGTGGCGGCGGCGGTGAAGGCGGGCGTGGGGATGTTTCTGACCGTGGGTGAGGATTGGCGGTCGGCGGTGAAGGCGGCGCTGGCGGCGAAGCTGCTGACGGAGCAGGATATCGACAATTCGCTGCGCGGCGGCTTGCGTGTGGAGCTGCGGCTGGGCCTGCTGGACCCACCGGATGCGTTGCCGTTTGCGAAGATGAAGGGCCAGCCGAACCCGGTTGATTCTGCGGAGCACCGGGCGGTGGCCTTGCAGGTGGCACGGGAGTCGGTGGTGCTGCTGAAGAATGCGCAGGGAATTTTGCCGCTGGACCTGAAGGCGCTGCGTTCGATTGCGGTGATTGGGCCGCGGGCCGATGCAGTGCTGCCGGATTTCTACGGAGGGCAGCCGCCGTACTCGGTCTCTGTGCTGGAGGGGATTCGCAAGGCGGTTGGGCCAACGGTGGCGGTAAGCTTTGCGACCGACAATGCCGGGGGCCAGGCGGAGAAGTTGGCCAAAGCAGCCGATGTGGCGGTGGTGGTTGTGGGGAACCATCCTACCTGCGGGCGCACTCCGATGGAGGCGCTGAAGAGCCTGATGGTGAGCATCGCTCCTGAAGCGGCTTGCGCGGTGGCAGGCGAAGGGATGGAGAGCAGCGACCGCCAGTCGCTGAATCTGGGCCAGGAAGAGCTGGTGAAGCAGGTCTACGCCGCCAATCCCAGGACGGTGGTGGTGCTGGTTGCGAGTGCGCCCTATGCCATCAACTGGACCGAGGAGCATGTGCCGGCGATTGTGCACACCTCCCATAACGGGCAGGACGAGGGCAATGCGATTGCCGATGTACTGTTTGGGAACTACAACCCGGCGGGCCGACTCGTCCAGACGTGGGTCAAGTCCGAGGCGCAACTGCCGCCGATGCTGGACTACAACCTGCGTCATGGGCGGACGTACATGTACATGAAGGAAAAGCCGCTGTATCCGTTTGGGTATGGGCTGAGCTATACGAGCTTCAAGTATGCGGGATTGAAGATGAACGCGGCGACGATGGGCAAGGATGGGGCGGTCTCAGTCACGGTGGAGGTGACCAACACGGGCGCACGGGATGGCGATGAGGTGGTGCAGCTCTATGTGAAGCATCTGGGCAGCAAGGTCGAGCGGCCGCTGAAGGAACTGAAGGGCTTTGAGCGGATTTTCCTGGTCAAAGGGCAGACGGCTACGGTCGGCTTTACGGTGAAGGCGAGCGATCTGGCCTATTGGGATGAGGCGGGGAAGCGCTGGGCGGTGGAGGCGGAGCCGGTAGAGCTCGAGCTGGGCGGGTCTTCGGCGGAGGAGCAGGTGAAGGGGACGGTGCGGGTGGAGTAGCTACCTGAGGTTTGCCATTCCCACCCTTGTCGCGATGGAGCTGCGGCAAGGATGGGGGCACCCTGGGTTTTGCTGGTTGGTGAAGAGAAAAGCAGGTCCTTCGCTGCGCTCAGGATGACAACCCATTGATTCGCAATATCTTACGCGTTAGTACTTCTGCACGGTCGGGTCGATTTCATCAGCCCAGGCGAGAATGCCACCGGCTACGTTTGAGACTTTGCTGAAGCCATTGGCTTTGAGCAGTTCTGCGATCTTCTGGCTGCGTGCGCCGCTGCGGCAGTAGATGAGGATCTCCTGCTCGGGATTGAGTTCGTCGATGCGTTTCTGCACGTCGTTCTGGGGGATGAGCTTGCCGCCGATGTTGGCGATCTGGATTTCATACGGCTCGCGGACGTCGAGCAGCAGGAAGTTGTCGTTGCGGGATTCCTTTTTGTCGAGGCGCTCTTTGAGGGCTTTGACGGAGATCTGCGCGATGCCGTTTTTAATGGGCGCGTCGGCGGCCGGCTCGTTGGCGATGCCGCAGAACTGGTTGTAGTCGATGAGTTCGGTGACGGTGGGATTGGTGCCGCAGACCGGGCAATCGGGATTCTTGCGCAGCTTGAGTTCGCGGAACTTCATCGAGAGCGCGTCAAAGAGAAGCAGGCGGCCGATGAGTGGGTCGCCTTTTCCGAGGATGAACTTGATAACTTCAGTGGCCTGAATGACGCCGATGATGCCGGGGAGGATGCCGAGCACGCCACCCTCGGCGCAGCTGGGCACCAGGCCGGGCGGCGGCGGCTCGGGATAGAGGCAGCGATAGCAAGGGCCGGTTTCAGTCGCAAAGATGCTGGCCTGGCCCTCGAAGCGAAAGATCGACCCGTAGGCGTTAGGCTTGCCGAGCAGCACGCAGGCGTCGTTGACCAGGTAGCGAGTCTGGAAATTGTCGGTTCCGTCGGCGACAATGTCGTACTGGGCAAAGATTTCAAGAGCGTTGGCACTGGTCAGCATGGTGTCGTGCTTGACGACGTTCAGGTGCGGATTGAGTGCGTTGAGCTTTTCCTGCGCAGAATCAATCTTTTTGCGGCCAATGTCCTTGGTGGAGTGGATGATCTGGCGCTGCAGGTTGCTGGCATCGACCACGTCGAAGTCCACGAGCCCGAGGGTCCCGATGCCGGCGGCCGCGAGATAAAACGCAAGTGGCGAACCGAGGCCTCCGGTGCCGACACAGAGCACTTTGGCGGCCTTGAGGCGCTGCTGCCCCTCCATGCCGACCTCGGGCAGGATGAGGTGGCGGGAATAGCGGCCTAGTTCGTCATTGGTGAGCTGGGGTAGAGCTTCGGGGGCGACTGCGGTGGTCATCGTTGAATTCCTTGGAAAATGTCGGAGTTTTCAGGATAAACCACTTCAACTCACCACGAATCACTGGAGGCTGGCGTTGACCAGTTCTGGTGCATCAAGAAGGGCGATTTTTTCCGTCTGGAAGTGTTTGTCTTCTTCGCGGGAGCCGGCGAGGTGGAAGGAGTGGGAGGCGCTGGCGCGGCCCTTTTCGACGGAGGTGATGAGGTAGGAACAGCCGATCCAGTGCGCTTCAGCAAGGTCGGTGAGGGACCAGTGGGCGGGGTGATCGGGGTGAGAGTGGTAAAAGCCGAGGATGGATTCCCCGCTGGCAGTCGCTTGGCGCTCAATGTGGATAAGGTCGAGGGGGGCGATTTCGTAATGGTGGTGGGGATGAGAGCTGGCGTTCGAGGTCGGGGCGGCGCGGGTGACGGTCTTGATTTCGCCGGCCTGGGTGCCGAGCAGGATGCCGCAGCATTCGTCGGGGTAGGCGGCCTCACCGTGCTGACGAAGCTGGGCGTAAACGGATTGCGGGAGTTGCAGCATAGGTGATTCCATCTCTTGTAATCGATTTGAAACCATAAGCGAATTGCGATGCCCAAGATGCATGTGCGAGAGTTGAAGCAATCGGCGAAGTTGCCGATACCTATTTCAACACCTTGCGGCGGATTGTACATAGCTCTAGTTGAGATTTCGACGAGGATATTCGGCTCGACCTTGGTTGATGTGCAACGAGTTGCAGGGGACTGGATCGTTTCTGATGGCAGGTAAGACGAAGGCTCTCACACTGGAGCAGGTGCAGGAAGCGCTGCGGGCGCACGGTTTTGAAGTAACCATCGCGTCAGGCACTCTGAAGGTCGCGAAGCACGGATGTGCAGCGGTGCTGGTGCCGAGCAATGCGGTCGGACAGGAGTTGGGTTCGGCAACCGGGACGGAGACGGTGGTCGCGTACCAGGAGCGCCCCGGGGCGGTAGTCAAGGGCGAAATCGCGCGTTTGACGGATCGTGGCTACCAGAAATTTTTGAAGACGAGCAAGTATGAGTTGCCTGCGACGGCTCAGCAACTGCAGGCGATTCATGCGTTTACCGAAGAATTGACGCAGGTTACGGGCGGCGTGAGCCTGTACAACGAGGCGCTGGGAACAACCAGCGACGTGTATCAGTACGACCGGGTAAAGGGCCGCGAGACGCTGCAACCAGCAGCGGCGCGTCCCTGGGACGGGACAGGACACTGAGGTCGGTGCTTGAGTTGCAGGCTTGAGCCCGAATCGGAATGGAAAGAAGGCCTTACGGGCTATGGGAAACACAAAGGCTGCGACAGATACGGAACTTGGACCGATGCCGCCCGAGATCAGCCTCGAGCGTCGGGCTTACCCGCGGTACCCGGTGGAATGCAGTGCGACCATTACGCCTGTAATCGGGGGTGCGCAGATGCCGGGGCGGTTGCTGGAGTTGAGCCAGGGAGGTTGCCTTGTTGCGATGGAACAGCGCTACGTTCCGAATATCATGGTGCGGGTGGAAGTAGAGTTCCAACTGCGCGGGATTACTTTTCGCCTCGTTGGTGTGACCGTGGGTACACGGGCGAAGAAGAGCTTTGCGGTACGTTTTCTGGATATGCCGCTTCGCCGGGTAGACGAACTGGCTGAGGTGATCGCGGAAGTGGCTGCAGGTGAAGTAAAGACGGCGATTCCGGCATCCACTGTTGCACCTCCGGGTCCAATGCCAGCCGCAGTTGCCGAGGCCGTAGTAGCGGTAGCGCCCGCCGAGGCTGCTCAACTGGAGCCTGTTGCTGATCGAACGGAGCCTGTTGTCGCTGCTGCCGAGACTGCTGCGGTAGCTTTCTGCTCAGATTTGGGCGAGCGGACAATGACCGTGAGCATGGTGAATCGCCGCGCCGATAACCGCCACGGGGTAGCGACCAGCGTGAAGCTTTTACTGATCAAGACAGGGATTACGATGCCGGGGAGCATTCTGAACCTGAGCCAGGGAGGGTGCCGGTTGCGCACAGACGGGCCGTTTAACCTGGGGATTTACACGCGAGTCGATGCCGAGTTTTATCTGCATGGACTGCCGTTCCGGATCGCTGGGGTGAGCCAGGCGATTCTGGACAAGAACACGATTGGGATTCGCTTCCTGGATATGAGTGAGCGTCGGCGCGAACAGCTAGCCGAGCTGATGACAGAGATTGCGGAGGCCGAGGCAATAGCCGGACTGTAGACTGCATGTTTCGGGATTAAAGCCCCTGGCGTTTGGTGCCAGGGGTTTTTTTTGCGCGCTCGCGCTGCAGTTCGCGGTAGAGGTCGCTTTTGGATTGGCCTAGCTCGCGGGCGAGGAGCTTAAGAGCTTCCTTTTCGTCGAGGCCCTTGGTCTGAAGCTGCTGGACACGGATGAGCAGGCTGGCCTTGGAGGCTGCCGCGGTGAGCGGGACGGCTTCAACGAGCAACGTGATTTCGCCGCGGACGCGGTCGCGGGCGGCGAGGTTGGCTTTGACTTCGGCGACGGTGCCGCGCAGAAATTCCTCGTGCATCTTGGTCAGTTCGCGGGCGACGACGACGCGGAGTGAGGGGCCCCAGACGGATTGGAGGTCGGCGAGGGTTTCGAGGATGCGGTGGGGTGCTTCATAAAAAATGAGGGTGCGTGGACGTTCAGTGACAGCACTCTGGCTTAGCTTTTCGAGCACTGTGCGGCGGGCTCCGGCCTTTTCCGGGAGGAAGCCGAGGAACTGGAACTCCTCCATGGAGAGGCCGCTGGCGACCAGTGCGCTAACGGCGGCGTTGGCACCTGGGATGGGGAAGACGGAGACTCCGGCGGCGATTGCAGCCTGGGTGAGATGACCGCCGGGGTCGCTGATTCCGGGCATGCCGGCATCGGAGACGACGGCCAGGCGCTTGCCCGTGAGGATTTCTGCAACCAGCTCGGCGGCGCGGTCGTGCTCATTGTGCTGGTGCAGGCTGATGGTCGGCGTGGTGATGCTGAAGTGGTTAAGCAGCTTCTGGGTCTGGCGGGTATCTTCGCAGGCGATGCGGTCAGCGGTGCGCAGGACGCGGAGGGCGCGAAGGGTGATGTCTTCAAGATTGCCGATGGGAGTGCCGACGAGGTAGAGGCCGGGGGCGAGTGGGCGGTCCGTGGCCAAGGTTGAGAGAGGCTCGGGAGGCTCGGGTTCGGGTGTGAATTCAGAGTCGGGCACTTCAAGAAGGATAGCGCAGGGCTGGGCAAGCACATCCAATTCGCAGAATCAGGGCACACGGAGAGTCGGACGAAGAATCGAATGGGAAGTCACCAGACGCTGGCCCCCTGTTCGCTGTAGAATCGGGTCGCGTTCGATAGCCGCTATAGAAGAAGAGAATCGAAGAATGAAACTGTTGAATGACGCCCTGATATTTGTTTTCTGTGCGCTGATGCTGGGCGCTTCGCAGGTTTGGGCACTCTCGTCCGCTGACCCGATAGCGACAAAGTGCGGCGACCTGGTGGGAATGAAAATTGCGAACACGGTTATTTCTGAGGCAGTGGCGGTGCCTGCCGGTCAGCCACTGACAATTCCGGGTGGATTTGGGCCGCCGTCGGTTATTACTTCTCTACCCGCGCACTGCCTGGTGCATGGCGTGACGAACGGCCACAAGGGCGCGGGCGGCAAGGAGTATGGCGACCAATTTGAGCTGCGCCTGCCGGATGCGTGGCAGGGGCGGCTGCTCTACATGGGCGGCGGCGGCCTGGATGGAGTGCTGAATCCTGCATTGGGATTGCAGGGCGCAGGCTCTGTTGCTGACCGGAAGTCGGCGCTGGCCCTGGGTTATGCAGTGGTATCGACTGACGGTGGTCATCATGACTCTGGACAGATCAACAGCGACGGGAGCTTTGGTTCTGACCCTGACGCGCGCGCGGACTATAACTACCGCTCAACCAAGCTGGTCACCGACGTTGCCCGGAAGGTCATTGACCAACACTACAGGCAGCCGATCCGGTACTCCTACTTTCAAGGGTGTTCCAATGGTGGGCGCGAGGGGCTGATGACAGCCGAGCGGTACCCGGAGTATTTCGATGGCGTGATCGCCGGAGCGCCGGCCTTTAACCTGACGCATGCGGCGATTGCCGAGGCGTGGAACACGGTAGAGCTTGCCTCGATTGCTCCGAAGAAGGCGGATGGTACGGCTGACCTGTCGCAGTCCCTGACTGAAGCCGATCTCAAGCTGCTCTCCAGTGCAGTGCTGGACAAATGCGATGCGCTCGATGGGTTGAAGGACGGGTTGATCTTCAACCCTGAGGCCTGCCACTTTGACCCGCTGGTGCTGAAGTGCTCGGCGGGCGCCAGCTCTGGCTGTCTCTCGGCAGAGAAGGTCAGCGTGATCGACAGTATTTTCAAAGGGCCGCATGACTCTGCAGGGAAGGCGATCTATTCGCCGTGGCCCTATGACTCGGGAGATTCGGCGGAGGGTTGGCGGGTTTGGATGACGGGCGTTGGGCCCGTGCCGTCGATCAACGTGATGATCTTTCCGTCTTTCTTCAATGGATTGGCGCTTGCGAGTGTGCCGCCGAAGATCGATATTTTCAAGTTCAACTTTGCAAGTGACCCGGCGCGCATTGATCAAGCTGCGGCGGAGATCAACCCGACCTCGACTGACTGGTCAGCGTTTCACAAGCGGAAGGGCAAGCTGCTGCTGTATTCAGGCATGGCGGACCCGGTGTTTTCAGCGCTCGACCTGATCCGTTACTACCGGCAGGTTGAGGAAAAGAATGGCGGCGAAAAGGAGGTGCAGAGTTTTGCGCGGCTCTTTTTGACGCCTGGGATGAACCACTGCAGCGGCGGGCCGGGGCTGGATGACTTTGACACGCTGGGCGCCATGCAGAGCTGGGTGGAGAGCGGCAAGGCTCCGGATAGCCTGCTGGCGAGCGGCAAGGCTTTTCCGGGGAGGACGCGGCCTTTGTGTGCGTACCCGCTGATTGCCAGGTACAAAGGGACAGGCAACGCGGAGGAGGCAGCTAGTTTTAGCTGCGAGAAGCCTTAGGGGATTGTGCGCGTTTACGATGCATCCGATAGTCTTGAGTCATGGCAAATTGGACCTCTTACCTGGCAACGACACGGGAGATTGCGGTGAGCGTTGAGCCCGCTTACGATGAGGCGCATTCGTCGCCGGGCAGTTCGCAGTATTTCTGGGCTTACCGTGTGACGATTGAAAATCAGAGTCGCGAAACGGTGCAACTGCTCAACCGTCACTGGATGATTACCAACGGCCGGGGCGAATTCACTGAGGTGAAGGGGCCGGGGGTGGTGGGCGAGCAGCCGGTGTTGAAGCCGGGGGAGAGCTATGTGTACACGAGTGGCTGCCCGCTCAATACTCCGTCTGGGATGATGGGCGGGGCTTACCAGATGGAGACGGCGAGCGGGGAGCGGTTTGATATTGAGATCCCGACGTTTTCGCTGGATATTCCCGAGCGGGGCGGGCTGGTGAACTAGGAAGTAGCGGAGAGCTTTGGGTTTTCAGCGAAAAGGCGAACAAAAAGCGTAATGAGGGGGGGGGGAGGGGGTATCCTTTTTGCCAGATTTGCGCATTTTTTTAGGGCAAAATATTGCAATCTGCAATGTTTTGCCCTTTTCGCTGCTCTTCATGGCCGGGCGCTGGCTGGTTGGGTGGTTGAGTGCGGGGCTATTGCGAGGGTACGCGGATGCGGGTTAATTCTCGGCAAGGTGGTGGGTGGTTTGTTTGGATTTCTCAGAAACTTGAAAGACCCAGGTCTCAAGGGCGAGTGTCAAGTCTCGGGACATGGGGCACCCGAAGCACTTAAGAATTGGAGATGGTCCGCTCAGCTATTGATGGTGGCTAAGGGACCAGACGTAGGCGGCGACTGCTTCGACTTGTTCGGGGGTGAGCTGGGCTCCACCTTTGGCGGGCATGGGGGCGCGGTATTGTTTGGGGGCGAGGACTCCCTGGGCAATGATTTTGGTGATGCCGGCGAGGGAGCCATCGCTCCACAGCCAGGTATTTTTGGTCATGTCTGGGCCGAGGGGGGTTCCGCCGCCGGTGGCACCGTGGCAGGCGGCGCAGGTGCCGCTGGCGACTTTGCCGTGGTAGATGCTATCGCCGAGGGCGACCATCTCGGCGGTAGCGCCGGGCGGAACGGCGAGGGGCGCTGCGGGTTGGGCCTCTACAGCGGGCCTGGCCTCGGCCTCCATTTCTCCGGCAGAAGCGGTGAGGCTGGGGCATGGGGTGAACTGGGGCGGGGCGGCTACGGCGGTGGTTGGGGCGCCGGTGTAGGTGATGCGGTAGATGGTGCCTTTCATGTCGTCGGCGACGAAGAGGGCGCCATCGGGCGCTACCGCGACACCGGAGGGGCGATGGACGGCGCCTTCGGGAGAGACGATGCCCCCGGCAAAGCCGTCGGCGAAGATTTCGCAGCGTCCGGGCGTGCCGGTTTTAGAGAGGGCCTGAAAGACGATGTTGTAGCCGCCCTGCACGTAGGGGGCGCGATCCCACGACCCGTGGAAGGCGATGAAGAGGCCGTTGAGGTAGGCGGCGGGAAACTGATGCTGATCATAGAAGACCATGCCGTTGGGTCCCCAGTGGGCGGGAAAAGCTGCGACGGGGTCAAGCTTGGTGGCGCAGACGCCGGCCTTTTTGCCGTCGCCGCCGTATTCGGGGGCGAGGACGAGGTGCTTGAGGCCGGGGTCGTAGTAGCAGCGGGGCCAGCCGTAGTCTCCGCCGTCTTTGAGGAGCATGACTTCTTCGGAGGGCAGTGTGGCTTCCTGCTCGGGCTGGTAGATTTCGGGCCAGTTGGCGTGGAGCTGGTCGCGGCCGTGCTGTGTGACGTAGACACGGCCGGTCGCCTTGTCGATGCCGAAGCCCTCGGCGTTGCGGATGCCGGTGGCGTAGCGTTCGGCGGGGGAGAAGGTCTGGCCGGTTTTTTTGGCGTCATATCGCCAGATGCCGCCGCGGGTTTCGAGCTCTTTGCAGGGTTCAAGGCCGGGAGAGTGGGGGGTGCGGTTGGTGGCCTGGCAGGAGTTGGTGGCGGTGGCCACGTCGACATAGAGCGCGCCGTCGGCAGCGATGTAGAAGGGGTGCATGGGGTGGTCGCCGGTGAGCGGAAGGCCGGAGAGGACGGTGACGGCCGGGCCGATGGGCGCGATGGAGCCGGCGGGCAGGGTGAGGCTGTCTAGTCGATCAATGCGGTCGTTGACCTCGAAATAGACGGAGCCGTTGTAGAGGGCGATGCCGGTGCCGCCGTGGGAGCCCTCCTGAAGTGTGGGGCCGAAGCGCTCGATGACGTCGGCCTTGCCGGTGCCGGACTTGTCCTGGAGGGCGACGAGAAGGCCGCCGTCGTGGACTTTTTCGCCGGCGGGGAAGTAGCTGCCGGACCAAGTGTTGACGAAGACGACTCCATTGGGGGCAACGACGAGATGGCGCGCGTGGCCGATGCCGTCAGCAAAGATGGTGGCGCAGAAGCCGGGAGGGAGTTTGAGTCCGCTGTCGTTGCTGGGGCAGGTGGCGGCGGCGAAGGCCGTGGAGGGGGTGGAGTGCGACGGGCCAATTTCGGAGAAGAGGGCGATGGTGCCGAGGGCTACGAGGGCGGAGCCGAGAATTCTGAGTAGGGGGATACGGAACGGGGAGAATGGGAATGGGGCGGACGATCGCATGGGGCTCTCCTGAGGGGCTGTGTCGAGAAGGTTGGTACGGGCGCGAATTCAATTATCTATCGTCGATGCCTATGGACGGTCAAACTCGGGAGAGTCGAGGGCGGGGCTGGGTCAGTTGCTATCGTCGTTGCGTTCGATTTTTCTTTGTTCGGCTAAGAGGGACATGCTGGTCATTAGATTTTGGACACTGACCATGCCTACTATTTTTTCGCCTTCTGCTACGGGGATGAGGGTGAGTCCTTTGCCGGCGGTGATGCGGCGGATGATGGCACCGAGGGTGTCTTCTGGTTTGGCGACCTGGAAGGTGCGGGACATGACTCCCTGGATGTAGCCGTTGCCGTCGGCGCGGAGGGTTTCGACGATGCGCTGTCGGTTGACGATGCCTACGAGGGAGGAGCCGCGGACGACGGGGAAATCTTCCTGGAGGGAGTGGACGCAGCGGGCGAGGGCGTCGGCGAGGGTGTCGGAGGGGGAGAGGGTGGCGAAGTCGGTGAGCATGACTTCGCGCATCTGCACGGTATCGACGACGGACTGGAAGAAGATGCCCTGATCTTCGAGTTGTGCTCCGATGAAGATAAAGAAGCCGGCAGCGGCGAGGATGGGGTCGCGGAGGAAGAATCCCCAGGCGAGGAGGCCCATGGCGAGTGCGGGGCCGAGTGCGGCGAAGGCGCGGCTGGCCGGGCTGGGGCCGGAAGTGGGAGGCAGGGGGGAGCGGGCAAGGAGGTTGCGGAGGACGCGGCCCGCGTCGAGGGGGTAGGCGGGGAGCAGGTGGAGGAGGCCGAGGAAGGCCTGAATCCAGACCATGCTGCGGAGCAGGGCGAGGGGTGTGACGAGAGGCTGGGCCATCAGGTCGAGACTGCCGCTGGCACCTGTGAGCACGGCGGCAAGGACGAGGGCGGTAGCGAGGTTGGCGATGGGTCCGGCGAGGGCGAGGGCATATTGGGTGTTGCCGGAGTTGGCCTGGTCCTGGCTCTCGGGATTGGCGTAGGCGAAGAGGCCTCCGATGGGGAGCAGGAGGACAGTGCGGAGGCGGAGGTTGCACCAGGCGGCGACGATGAGGCGGGCGAGTTCGCGAACGGCGACGGCGGAGGCGATGAGGAGCCAGAGCGCGAAGCCGGGGGCGGAGCCGCTGCCGATGTACTGGCTGTAGAGCAGGCAGACGACGGCGAGGGTGACGAAAAAGGTGTGGATGCGAATTTCTACGCCCATCCACCGGCCTAACGGGATTGACCAACCGCGCATACATTGATTGTAGCCACTGGGCCTCGCAGTGCGCGGCGCGGGGGCGTTTTGTAGGGCACAGTTGCGCGGCTGAAGCTGGTTTGAGAGGGTGTGAGTGCGAGTGTGAAGTGTGACGGGCAAAGGCAACAACGGTTGGGAGGCTCGATGTGCGGGTGATTGGTGGGATTTATCGGTCGCGGCCGCTGGGCGCGCCAGTGGGGATGGAGACTCGTCCTACGGCGGACCGGCTGCGGGAGACGCTGTTGAATGTGCTGACGCAGGGGGCGGTGGACCGGGTGCGGGGCGGGGCGTTTTTGGATTTATATGCGGGGTCGGGGGCGGTGGGCATTGAGGCGCTGAGTCGTGGGGCGGCGCGGGTAACGTTTGTGGAACAGGGGGCGGGGGCGCTGGCGGTGCTCAGGAAGAATCTGGATGCGCTGGGGATTCGCGAGGGCGTGGCAGTGGAGCGGCGGAGTGTGGCGGCGTTTCTGAAGCGGCCGGGGGTAGGGCCGTTTGGGGTGATTTTTCTCGATCCGCCGTATGAGGAGGCTGAGGAGTATGCGCGGACGCTGGAGTTTTTGGGGGGCGAATGCGTAGGGCTGCTGGCGGAGGGGGGGCTGGTGGTGGCGGAGCACCGGAGGAAGGATTCGCTGGCGGAGCGGTATGGGGTGCTCAGGCGGGTGCGGGTGAAGGAGCAGGGGGATGCGGGGTTGAGTTTTTATGAGCGAGTGTGAGTGTGAGAAGCGAGTGTGAGTGTGAAGTGTGAGTGTGAAAGGCAAAAGCAACGACAACGACTGACTGAGAGCCGTTTTCCCACCCATGTCACGATGGGGCTGTGACAAGGGTGGGGCACCCAGATTTGTGGGGCACCCGGATTTGCGGGGCAACCGGAGTTGTGGGGGTTAGTTCATCTGGGGGGATTTGGATTTGAGGTATTTGTCGAAGGGGATTTCGAAATAGAAGAGTTCTTTGCCGTTGGCGTCTTTGATTTTTCTCAGGTTGAGTATGGCGCCTTTGAGGGGGCGGGAGAGGCCGTTGATGTCGTAGAAGAGGAAGCCGGCGCGGGTGGTGCGGGGTTCTACGACGAGGGCCTGGAACTCGAATGTGTCGAAATCCTCTTCAATCTGCTTGTCGCTGGCCTTGGGTTTGAGGTGGATGGAGGGGAGGGGGCCGGGGAGGGGGATCTTGGTGCCGGCTTTCTCTTTGGAGGTCATAAGGCGCTCGACGTCTTCGGGTTCAGCTGCGGGAATGCGGTCGCCAAGGGCGGTGACGTACATGATGCGGGCGTCACGAAGGGAGATGGGTTGGTCGCTGTTATTGGTGACGATGAGGCGGACTGGGAGGACTCCGTGGGAGATGTAATCGACGCGGAAGAGCGCCATTTTTTCGAGCGAATCGTAGGGCTCGGCGGCGATGGCGAGCTTTTCGTCGGCGTGAACCTCAACGGCGGCGAAGTCAGTGGCGGGCTGCACGGCGGGCGGGGTGTGGTCGGCAGCCAGGGCGGTGCCTGAGGCGCGTGTCACGAGCATCAGAGCGAGTGCCAGGGGACGGATGCGGGCATGGAGATGGAGGCGGGGATATCGCATTGGATTCGGGTAACTTCGGTTGACCAGTGGGTTACCTGGCTCGACTGTATCATTTTCTTGGCTGGCACTGGGCGAACACTTGCAGCTTAGACCGGGGACCGGGTGATTCGGTAACGCATGATTCTTTTCTTTTACAATCTGGCGTTGGTGGCAGCTTTGGTGCTGGGCGCGCCGTGGTGGCTTTGGCGGGTGGCGAGCCGGGCCAAATACCGCGAGGGGCTGCTGGCGCGGCTGGGCCTTGTTCCGCAGAGCTGGTTGCGCAGTGTGCTTGCTGGTTCGAAGCCGGTGCTTTGGGTGCATGCGGTTTCGGT
>JANYDG010000048.1 GCA_025359885.1 Acidobacteriota bacterium | reverse complement strand
GCGCCAGTCCATCCCAGCCACTTCCGGCGAGAGTAAATACCGAAGTATCCCCCGCCGAAGAAAAAAACAGAACCGAAGCCAAGCCTACAAAGTATCCCTGGCATGAATTGTACGGGCCTGCAAACATCCCAAACTGGTTTTTGGTCATTATCGGTGCTGGCGGAATCATTGCCGCCGTGAGAACTCTCGGAGCGCTCAGCAATCAAAGCAGCCTTATGCGGGAACAATTGAACAGAATGGTAGAGAGGGAAAGAGCGCGGCTGGAGCTTTATGCCCAAGGAGTGACTGTCGAGGAGCGCCACAAAAACGGATTCTCTCTTTCCACATGTATGGAGTTGACGAACAGCGGACATTCTAACGCATATATCCGATCTAGTGCTGGAAGATTTCTGATCTGCCCATCTGGACAATGGCCACTGCCTCATCCTGACCCTGACGAATTCAACTCTGCGGTCGATACAGTTATGCCCACCGAATCGCCTGTCTATGCTCCAGCATTCATCGAAAATACGCTCTTTAGTCTTCAGGATTTTGCTAAGAATATTCAAAGCGGAGGGTTGGGCATGTACTTCTACGGCTTTATTGAATACGACAGTATGGGGCTTAGCTGGCACCGTGACTTCGGATATAAGTGGGAAGCTCCACATCCGAGAGAGTCCAACGTGATCATTATCACCCTCAAACATGAAACATTTGTGGGCGGGGATTGGGTGAAAGATGTTCGCCAAAAGAACGGCGAGTATCAGATGAAACCAAATTAGGACACTACACAACCCATTCAACTCCACCGCTCTCGACCGTATTGACCGCGTAGATCTGTATCAAGAAGTTCAGAAGAGCGCTCGACGCATCCAAAGTCGCATCAAATGATGCTATATTTGACGCATCCGGAGGGCCCATGCGCACAACAGTCAATCTCGACGATCAATTGCTGGCAAGAGCCCGCTTCCTCACCGGAATCGAGGAGACCGGCCCTTTGCTCAAGGCTGCTCTCACCGCAATGATTCAGCGCGAAAGCGGAAGACGACTGGCGCGACTTGGCGGTTCCCAGCCCAACCTGGAATACATCCCACGGCGGCGCTCTGAACCTGTCGCAGAATTTGCCGAGCCATCACAAGATGAGCCGGAAAAAGTGAAGTTGTGATCCTGGTAGACACCTCTGTTTGGATTGACCATCAGCAAGGTTCGGCCGCACACCTTTCTGATTTGCTCGAACAGGACATCATTGCGATGCATCCAGGCATCCTTGGTGAACTCGCCTGTGGGTCTCTTGCCAATCGCGGGGCGTTTTTGGCCCTTCTTCGCGATCTTCCCCAGGTCCCGCCAGTAGAGGATGATGAAGTTCTATTCTTCATCGAGATCCACCGACTTTATGGCCGAGGCGTCGGATTCATTGACATGCAATTGTTGGCTGCCGCAACCGTCAGCGCAATCCCATTTTGGACTCGAGACAAACGCCTGGCGCAAATCGCAAATGACTTGCAAATCGCTTACATCCCACAGTCCTGACCCGCAATCGCTTATTCACCCCCGAGGCACCGCAAGCCCCGACGCATACAGCAGCCGGATAATCCGAAACCGGTGCCCCCGAAACGGCTCCAGCAACTCCAGCATCCGTTCATCGCTTCCCGGCTGCTCCCCCGCCAGCGCATAGCAAACCACGTGCGGCAGGTGCAGGTCCCCCGGAATCGCCGCATCCACATCCCCCGCTCCATAGCCCAACACCGTCTCCGTCGTCCACGGCCCAATCCCCGGAATCCGCACCAGATGCTTCCGCAACTCGGCAAAATCCATCTCCGTCCGCAACGGCAAAAAACGCGATTCCTGCGCAAACTTCAGCAGTGTCCGCGTTCGCTTGGCATCAATCCCCAGCGCTTCCAGCTCAAACCCGGCCACCTGCGCCAGCGCATCCGCCCCCGGAAAAGCCCGCAACTCCACCCCCCCAGCAGAAAACGACGTGCCCCAACGCTGCGCAATCCGCCGCCAGTCCCGCATCGCATCCACCGTGCGAATCCGCTGCTGCAAGATCGCCGAGCAAGTCATGTCATACAGCCACGGAACCCGCAAAAGCCGCAGCCCCGGCAGCCGCCGATGCAGCCGCCAAACCCCCGTATCCTCAGTCGCAAATGACGCGTAGCAGTCATCCTGCCCCAGCCCTGCAACGGTCTCCGCCAGCAGCGCCTCTGCAAACGGGCCATACGCCCTCACCCCCAGCCCGCCCTCTTCCCGCTCAATAGAAACCGCCCCCGGCTCTCCGCGATAAATGAAAGCCTTGGCAAATTCATCCCGCCCCATCACCGCCGTCGGGTCATACTGCCCCAGCCGCTGCAACGAAAACGTCCGCGAAAAATGCACCGGAAACAGCCCAACCGTAGCCCGAGCCTCCCTCATCACTTCTCCATCTTCGGCAATCCCATTTGATCGTCGTCAACTCTCCAGAGCGATGAGTTGTGACCCTGAGCAGAGCGAAGCACCCGCTTCTCCTTCTGCCCTTGCTTTTCTTTCTGTCATGGCTCGAGGGAATCTGCTTTTCGTCTACGCCCGCTGCCCCGCCAGCGCCCGCCGCCAATCCCGCAATCCCAGCGCCGCCAGCACCACAAACAATCCATACAACCCCGCCGTCAGATTCAGCCCCTTGAACTCATACTCCCCTATATAAATCACATCCACCACAATCCAAAGCCACCAGTTGGCAATGTATTTACGAGCTCCCCACCACGTCCCCACCAGGCTCGCGCCCGTCAGCGCCGCGTCCAGCCAGGGCAGGGAAGCGTCCGTATAATGCCGCATCCAGTACCCCAGCAGCACGCTCGCCACTGCCCCCAGCGCCACGTCCCGCACCAGCGCAGACCAGCCCGGCACCACCACCCGCACTGAACCCTCCGCCTTCAACCCACGCCACCAGTGCCACCATCCGTAAATGGCAAACACCACAAAAATCCCCTGCAGCAGCATGTCTGAATACAGCCGGCTCTCGCGAAACTGCTCCGCATACAGCAAACTCGCCAAAATCGTTACCGGCCACGAAATCATGCTCCGTCGTGTCGCCAGCCACACATCCACCGCGCTCACCGCCGCCGCCAGCAGCTCAAACCAGTGTTCCCCAAACCAACCCGCCACCAGCGGAATCACTTCTTCACCCCGCTCGCCCAATTCTGCAAGTGCTCCAGCAATCCCCGCCCCGCAGCCCCGCAAAACCACGCCGCATGCCCCAGAAAATAACCCTCATACGCCAGCCGCGCCTTCTCCTCAGCATCCAGCACACTCAAAAAATACTCCGTCTCGCTCAGCGCAAATTCGCAATGCACCAGCGGCAGCATCGCCACCAGCGCCCGCCGCTCGCCGTATCGCAAAGGCCTCACGTCCTCATACCCGGCCAGCAACGCGTCCACCTGATCCAAATGAACATGATCCAGACGCAACCCGCCCGGCTCCCCCATCCGCAGCCACTCCACGCAGTTGCGCTCGATCGCCGTCGTCACATCATGCACCCCATTGGTCCGGTCCGCCAGCCCAAAATCAATAATCCCAGTGATCTCGGCCTCCTGCCCGGCCCCACTCCACATCAGGTTCGAGGCATGAAAATCATTGTGCGTCCAAAGCGGCGTCAGCTCCCCAAGCCACGGCGCGAGATCCGCGTACAAGGGCATCAGCAACCCCGCAAAATCTCGCTGCCAATGCCGCGCCTCCGCATAACTCCGCAGCCGCGGCCGCCCCGCCAGGTAAGCCTCCATCACCAACCCCGGCTCACCGCCAGCAAAAATCGTAAAGCTCGTCACCAGCTGCCGCTGTCCCCGCACTGGTGCGTCATAGCCCGCCACCGCCCCGTGCAATCGCCCCAACGCCCGCCCCGCCGCCCGCGCATGTCCCGTGCCCAAAAACGGAGTCCACGAAAGTGCCTCCTCATACACATCCACCCCCGCAGCCGGCGCAAATACCTCGTAGACCCACTCCCCCCGCTCCACCACCGTCGCGCCGTTCCGCGCCTCCAGAGGTCCTGCGACCACCGGCTTGCCACCGCCCCAATCTGCCTCAGCCAGGTACGCCATCAGCCGGTGTTCTTCCAGCAACCCCGCCTGGTCCCGCACCAGCTTGTGGTGTCTCTTCACGAGCGCACGCTCGCCGCTCTCCGTTGCCACCAGGCTCGCTGCGGAAAAAGGCCGGGGACTCCGTGAAAGCAGCTGTTCCGCTCCACCCAGTCCCGCATAGCCCCGCACCACCGCGTCGACCTCCGCCAACGTCAGCGCCGGCCAGTCCGGCTGCTCCAGCGCCCCCTCCAGCCCGTGCGCCCAGGATGACTTGTGAGAATCCTCGCCGATCGCCCCACCCTCCCGGCCAAAACTCCAGTCTATCCCGGGCCCTCCCTGCCCTCCCACACCCCGTCCCAAAATGAAAAGAGCCACCCCGCCTCCGCGTGATGGCTCCCTTTCTCCAGCCAGATCAAAGCTAAAGCATTTTCAGGAATGGTATGAATGGAAGCCGCACCGCTGACCGGATTTTTCATCAAGAAAAATCCATCCTCGCGAAAGCTAGACAATTCACGGTATTCCTGAAAATGTCTAGTGCACAGCCACAAGGATCTCCGCCGTGTGCACATGCCCCTGCCCGGTCGCCGTCACCACCGCCGGATAGAACCCGGCCTTCACCGTGCTCGCAGCCTTCAGCGTGATCCCGTCCGTAACCCCCCCGCCAACCGTCGGCGAAGCCGTAGTCGGCGTGCAGGTAATCCCCGTCGGAGTCAGGCACGTCACCGCCACGGTCCCCGTATAAGCCCTCAGCGGTGAAACCATCACCGATCCGGCTCCCGTTCCGCCAATCGCCACCGGCACCTGCTGCGTTGTCGTTGTCAGTGAAAAATCCGATCCGCTCAACGTAATCGCCAGCGGCAAACTCGACTGCGCCGAGTAGTTCGCATCTCCCTTGAATGTCGCCACAAACTGGTTCACTCCATCGCCCAGAAGATTTGCTGGGAAGGTCAGGTTCCAGTACGAGTACCCCGCTCCCGGTTGCAGCGTGTAGTAGTAGTAGTAGTAATAACCCTGCAGGTCACGCCACTCAAAGTACAAGAAGCCCGTCGGCAGCGGCTGACCCGATGGCACAATCACCTTACCCGTCATCTGCACCAATTGGTTCGGCAGATAGGTGGTCGTCGTCGCCGTCAGAGTCACCTGCGGCGCCGGCAGAGTCGCCAGCGAATTCACTGACCCATACGTCGCCGCCGTCCCATACCAGTTCGCGTCCCCGGCGTAGCTCGCCGTCAGTGGCAGTATGCCCGCAGGCACGTTGGTAAACGTCACCACCGCGTTCTGGATCGAGTCGCGCTTCGAGCCCCACGCCGTCAACGCCGCCGTCTTCGTCATGCCCCCCAGGTTCACCGTCACCACACCCGTCGGCAGGCTACCAACAATCGGCGTAAACGCAGGATTCATCTCCACATTCACCGTCACATTGCTTCCTGCCTTCACCTTCGTTTCATAGGGCAGCACATACATGCTCGTATTCCCTTTGAATACGTTCAAGCTCGCCGCCGAGGGTGCAGTCGCAACAGCATAACTTGCATCCCCGGCATACGCCGCGCTTACCCCGTGGCTGCCAATCGCCAGGCTCGTCGGAGCCCACTCCGCCACGCCCTGGCTGTTCAACGCCACCACTGACGCCTTGCTCACCGTTCCAACCTTGTCTGTAAACGTCACCGCGCCCATCGCCGGATTCGGCCCCTTGAGCGGCGAACCTGCCTCGTTCCCCCCCAGGATTGAAGCATCCACCCACACCTGCGATCCATACGGAATCGCCATTCCCGCTACCAGCGGATACAAGTTATAGTCCATCGGATTCAGTACCCAACCCGATGTCGTCAGCGTATCGCTCTCCGCAGTTACAGTCACCGTTACCGGCGCTGAAGTGCTCGCACCAAACGTGCCATCACCCGTATACTTGCTCACCACCTGGTAGGTTCCCCCCGGCAGGTTGTTCAGCGAAGCAGTCACCGTACCGCCCGCCAGCGACAATGCCTGGATCACGTTGCCATAGTCCTGCGCATCATTCCCACGCAGCCCCACCGTGCCCGTCGGAGTTCCTGTCCCCGTCTTCGGCGCAACCGTCGAAGTCGCTGAAACCGTCGTGCCATGCGCAAAACTCGTCGGCGTAATTGCCAAAGTCGTAGTCGTCGGCTTGAATGTCGCCATCGACCAGTTCTTGATCAGATTCGCCACATCCACGGTCCCCAGCCCAGTGGCCCGGTCATACCCCGCCGTCGAACCATACCCGCTCTCGACGTAGTAGCCCTTCCCCGGTCCCGTCGTCGCCAGCACGCAGTTCGGCGATCCCTGCATGCAAGGCACCTGGTTGCTTCCCACCGTAATGTCGCGAAACGGTTTCGCCGTCAGCGTCTTGTTGGCCAGCGCGTAATACACAAAATCCGCCTGACCCTGCCAGCTTCCCGTCGCCTGGTTAATCAGCGCCTGTATTCCCGCCATCGCAGGCGAAGACGCCGAAGTCCCACCCACACTCGTGATATAAACCGCCCCCGTCCCCGGCCGCGTATTCACACAATCGCCCTGCGAAGCGCAGATCGGGTAGTAAATATAGTTCGGCCCGTTCGCCGCATACAACGAAACGTCCGGCAAATCACGCACCCCATCCGCCGGAACTCCCGCACCCTTCTGCCACGCCGGCTTCGCATACCCCGTCACCGGACCAGACTTGGCATACACCGCCGCACTGCTCGAACCGCCACTGCCCGCCACAATGCTCGAATTCTGCGGGTTGTACAACCCTCCCGTCGTCGCATTTAAACCAAGCGCGTTGTTCCAAGGCTGCTCAGGAGCAACCTGCAGCAGCGAAAGCGCCGGCGTCGTACTCCCCGTGTAGCTCCAATAGCTCTGAATCTGTGTATTCAGCGCGCTTCCACCCACCGCGTAGTTGCTGTAATAAAAGTCCGTTCCACCCACTGACACGTTGTAAGGCGTCGAACCCAATCCATTCACGCCCAACCCGCTCACCGCCACCGCTTCCGTATCAAAGTTGTCGCAGCCCGCCGAACCGCCATCGCCCGCACTCACAAAGCCAGTAATCCCCTGGGCAGCCGCCTCCTGCCACAGCTGCAACCATAGCCCGTTGCCAGAGGCTCCCAGGCTCGCCTCGCATGTGCCATAGCTCATGCTGATCACGCCCACCTGGTTGTCATCCAGAGCCCGCAATCCCGACGTCACCAGCGGATCCGTCAACACCGACCCCTCCGACGCATACAGCACCACCTTCGCCGCAGGAGCAATCGCTCCAGACTCCTCCACATCCAGGTAAGCCTCGGTTGCCGCAGTGTTCTCGCCCGGATCGTTGCCGTCCACCACCACCGTCGGCACATTCGCCGGCAAACCAAAAAGCGTCTGGTAAGCCGCCACCAGGTTCAAATCAATGTTCGAAACACTCAAAATCCCAATGCTCTGTCCCGCGCCCTTGGTCCCCGCCGCATACACAGAGTTGATGTCATACTGCAGCGCAAAGTCCTGCGGCCCCAACTGGAAGCTGATATAGCCCCCGCCATTCGGATACGTCCACTCCGGCTTCGAAACATGCGTCTTCGGGTTGTAGCTCGCTCGGCCCGCCACCTTCACCATCGGCTGCGCATGAAAGCTGTGCAGCGGCGATACTCCCGCCACTACGCCCGCCAGCGCCGCCGGTATCTGCGGGTCAGTGGCATTCGCGTAATACGTCGCGCCCTTGATCCCATAGCGATGAATCTCCGTGTGAAACGCCGCCTTCACCTGCGCCGCATTCCCAGAAAACTCCAGCGCAATCCGACCCGGATGCAGCTTGTTGACCGTAAATCCATGCCCCTCAAGCCAAGCCGTTACCGCCGCAATATCCGAGTCCGCCGCCCCAAACCGCTTGCCAAACTCCACCGGCGTCAGCCACTTGTGGTATCCCGGCGAGCCCGCCGTATGCGCCTCCTCCAGAAAACGCTCCAGAGCCTGCTCCTGCGCCCCGCTGCGCCGTAGCAAAAGGTAAAGCCGGTTCGCCGCAAATCCATCCTCCACCCGGCCCAGGTCATACTTCGGCCGCGCCATCGGATGCACGTTGCCCTTCAGCGTCACACGCTGCCCATCGTCCACCACACCCCGCACCAGCGGCACAGGTTGCAACTCCAACACAGCCTGGGCCGCAGCCCGGGGAGAATATGACGAAATCGCCATCACCGCCAACCCAGCGATTGCCAACGTCATGGTCTGAAACTGCCTCAATCTGCGCATGGTTGCCTATTCCTTCCGCCTGAAAAGATGGTTTATGGGGGACCCCAAAAAAATAGCCTCGAAATCTAAATCTGACCAGAGTTTTGATAGGTGAGCTTCAAGATTGCCCACGCCTCTACCGGAAACCGCGCGGCAATCGCCGAATTCCCCTCATTTCCAAGGGAATATTTCCGGCAAACCGTGGCTCCTGGCTGTACCTGGGGCAAAGCCCTGACTACTTCATCGAGCAATACGCCCCAATCCATCAGCCGAAAGCCATCGCCACCCGGCGAAGCGTTCCTAAGGGCCCCGCATCCCAAAAGAAAAGGGGATCAGGGCCAAAGCCCCA
>JANYDG010000030.1 GCA_025359885.1 Acidobacteriota bacterium | reverse complement strand
GAATCTGCTCCAAACTCAACTTCTCGGCTTCGTGCACGCTGATCTTCAATCCTCAGCTTGACCGCTCAGACTCCTTAAGGCTCATCTTGCGCTGGAATCAATCCTGAACTTCAGGATCATCTTGTGTTGGACAAGAGTCTGCATTCTCACCTTGCTGCCGCATGCGCTATGCTTGCTCGGAAAGGCAGGCCCCGATGGAATTCACACAAATCTCCGGCAAACAAGTCTCCCGCATCGGCCTCGGCACCTGGGCCATCGGCGGCCTGGAGTGGGGCGCAGTCTCTGACTCCGACGCCGTCGCCACCCTGCTCAGCGCAGTCGACCGCGGCGTCAACCTGATCGACACCGCGCCCATCTACGGCCACGGCCGCGCCGAAGTGCTCCTCGGCAAAGCCATCCGCGCCCACGGCAACCGCGACGCTTTTTACATCGCCACCAAGGCCGGCCTCGAGTTTTCCCAGGCTGGCCGCGCTGGCGTCTTCGCCGACTCGAGCGCGGCGCGCCTCCGCCAGGAACTGGAGGACAGCCTCCGCCGCCTAGGCACTGATTTCATTGACCTTTACCAGGTTCACTGGCCTGACACGCTGGTTCCCGTCGAGGAGACCGCCGGGCTGCTTGCCAGCTTCGTCAGCGAAGGCAAAGTCGGCGCGCTCGGTGTCAGCAACTTCTCGGTCGCCCAGATGGAGGCTTTCCGCGCCGTTGCGCCGCTTGCCTCAAACCAGCCGCCCTACAACCTCTTTGAGCGCGAAATCGACAGGGAAATCCTGCCCTGGTGCGCGGCCAACCGAGTCGCCGTGCTCACCTACAGCTCGCTCTGCCGCAGCCTGCTCGCTGGCCGCCTCACACACGGCATGACCTTCCCTGAGGGCGACATCCGCGCCGTCGATCCCAAGTTTCAGGAGCCGCGCTTTACCCAGTACTTGAACGCAGTTGATCGACTCAGCGCATTTGCGCACCAGCGCTACGGCAAGACAGTGCTCGAACTCGCCGCCCGCTGGGTGCTCGACCGCCCTGGCATCTCCGTCGCCCTCTGGGGAGCCAAGCGCCCCAGCCAGCTCGACGCCGTCGCCGGAGTGCTCGGCTGGAAGATCAGCGACGTAGCCATGGTCGAAATCGATCAAATTGTGATGGAATCCGTCACCGACCCCGTCGGCCCCGAATACCTGACGCCTAAAGTCAGGGAATAGTGGGCAAAGAAAGAGGGGAACAGGCGCGTCCTGGCCGGTTCCCCTTTTGCACCTTCAACACTCAGCGACCTACCGCTTTTTCTTGAATTTGTACTCAGCTCCGACTGAAATCCCAAAGTTCCACTGCGTGTGGGGATATTGGCTGGTGCCGTCATAGCCGGTCATCAGCGCTTCGGGGGTGATGCGGAAGACCCAGTTTGGCGAGCGGTTGAGGTCGAGGTGGCCGCCAAAGGCTCCCCCATAGGTCATCTGATTGTCGTAGAAAGCGGCCGGCCCGGTCGGGCCAGGCTTGTTGTTGCGCAGATCGGTGTTGAAGTCGCCGTAAACTCCGCCCACCAGCGCGTGCAGCATGATCGCCGCGTGCTTATTGTGCGGGCCAAGATATTCCGGGCCAGCGAGAAACATGTACTGGCTGACAAAAAGGCCTGCGAGATTGACTGAATTGGGTGCAACACCACTGGTGCCGAGGTAGCCGCGGCCGCTGCCTTCAATGCCCCAGTGCCTGGTAAGCCAGTAGGAGGCCGACAGGTCGAGGCCGCCTAGATTGGCTCCCTCGCGTAAATTTGGCCCAGCATGCATGTGCGCATAGGCCATTCCAACCGAGACATCCAATTTGTTGTCGTACTTGACGTTGGCCAGGGGGTCAGAGGCGATATACACGCCGTTGGCCGGTTGCGCTGGCGCGGGGGTTGAGCCTTGAGCAGCCGGGGTTTGGGCCTGGAATGGGGCAACGAAGACGGCTGCCAGGGCAGCGACAATCAACACAGGGGCGACGGGGGCGAAGACACGAATGGGCATACGAGCGGCACGGTTCACAAAGAGCATCACTCCTGAATGGTAAATGGCGAAAGCACGATGAAACAACGCGAGAGCCACGGGAATGGAGTTTAGACGCGGTTGATCGCGTTTTGCGGGGCTTGCGGGCTCAGATTGGGTGCCTTGCAGAGGTAAAAGCTACGGTTATGGGGTGCAGGCTTCAGTCCAGCGGGTCCAGACGAGGTAACGCGCAGTCTTCAGGGTTTCAACGAGCACGGCTGCATTGCTGTAGAAGCTGGAGGTCAGGGCGTCCGGAGCCGGGTGCATCCGCCACTGGAGGCCATTGTCCGGAACGTGAGCAAAAATCATCGCCGCGCGGGGCAAGTGCGAAGCGCTTGAGACCACCTCGGCTGAGTGCCACCCATTTGCTTTCATGATCCGGGCCGAGTAGCAGGCATTTTGAATCGTGTCGAGCGCGTAGGGCTCAGGAAATATCACCGATGCTGGCACGCCCTGGGACTCTGCAACCCGGGCCATGACCTCTGCCTCGACAAACTGGTTGTGGGCGGCGGCTCCGGTGACGATCAACCTTGGTGCCACACCGCGCTCGTACTCGTGGACGGCCTCGGAGATGCGGTCGAGCAACTGGGGCGTGGGATTGCCATCGTCGTCTGCTGGCGTACCAAGGACGACAATCGCATCAAAGGTGGTGCGCGGAGAATTGGCCATGGCGGCGAAGCTGCGGGCGGCGATAGCCCAGACAAGAATCGCTGCGCAAAGGGCGAATAGGCCCAGAACCACTCGCAACAGCGGCGCGATGCGGCTCCGCTTTTGACTTGTGTACCCTTTGCGCGCAATCGGTCTGCGGTGATTCTGCGTGGCCAACGGGACCTCCAGCTTTCACTGTAACGTGATGCTGGAGGCTCGGGACGTCCGACGCTTCAGAATGCGAGCGGGGTATCGAGAGCGGTAAGGGCAATCTCGCTGAGGGGCTTGCGTTCGCGGGCGGCCACTTCGCGGAGATGCATTTGCTCATCGGCAAGGTCGCCGGGAGCTGCCTGGTGTCCGAGTGCAATCACGGCTCCGAGGCCGTAATCCGCGCTTAGGCCAAAGGTTTTGCGAGCGGCTTCGGCATCATATCCGCCCATGGAGTGGGTGACCAGGCCCTGCGCTGCCGCCTGTGCTGTAAGCTGCGCGACGGCCTGACCTAAATCATAGAGAGCATAGCGGTTGGGTCGCCCCTTGGCATCTCTTTCCACGCCCAGGCCGAGAATCAGGATCGCTGCGTTCCCAGCCCAAGCCTGGTTAAAAGGAACGAGCGTAGCGAAGATTTTGTCCCAGGTTTCTGTGCCTTTAACGCCGACCAGGAATCGCCATGGCTGTACGTTGCTCGATGATGCAGCCCAGCGAGCCGCTTCGAGCACCGTCTTCAGTTCCGCAGAAGTGACTGGCTCATCCTTGAAGGAACGCGGGCTCCAGCGGTGAGCGAGAGCCGGAAGGAGGCCCTCGACAGGTACCACCTTTTTTTGATTGATTTCAGCAACAGAAAGCGACATGAGAGATGACTCCGGGAGATAACTTCCTCTAAGTGGATGAGAGGTAGAGCGCTAACGATTCGCCGACATCGGGCAAATCTCGCGCTAGCCGACTACGACGCGGGCGACGGCTGTGTCGAGGATTTCACGGGTAAAGAGCAGGTCGCTGGCGCGGCGAGTACGGCGGCGGAAAAGGGCGGCGGTTTCGCAGAGAACGACGATGTCTTCGACTTCGGCCGGATTCATGGCTTCGGCGAGGATGAGCGCGCAAAATTCATCTTCACTCATGCCCTGCACCTGGAAACCGCGGCGCTGCGCCTCAGCCAGGTAGAAGCGGGCAACCTCAGCCATCATCGGCTTGACCTGGTCGGGAGTTTCGCGGCGGTTGACGCCGATTACCTCTGCGCCAGGCAGGGCGAGCTTGATGCCAAAGAGGTTATCGAGGTCGCTGTCTGGCTCAAAGCTGACCGCCGTGGCGACGACGAGAACATTATGGCGCTCAGAGGTGCTTTCGATCAGGGCGTCCAGTTCAGTAAGGACCTCTGGGTCGCTCTCTTTGTAGGCCAGATCAATGCGCGGCAACAGCAGCATGACTTTCTTTCGCTTATAGCTTCGGACGAGGCTTTTAGCCTTGGCGAGAGCGTCGGAGTCGCGGGGATTGTAGACGGTGACGAGTCGCTCCATGCCGGTGGCCTTGGCGATTGTCTGGGCCAGGGACTTTTTACCGCTCTGGCTTGGTCCGATGATCAGCACTTCGTTACCGATTTTGAGTTCCTGATAGGCCTGCGGAAAGCGGGCACGGTCGACCAGATCTTCAATCGAACGGAGCAGTTCATCCATGCCGGCCAGGCGCGGATGCAGCTGGTCAACCGCTTCGTCTTCGAGCGACAGGTCAATGCGCTCGCGGCGTTTGCGGACTCCCGAGATAAATTCGATAAAGCTGGGGAGGGCGGCGACCGAGCCGATGATTGTCGCCAGGACCAACACCTGCTCGGTAAAGAGAAGCGCGGTATCGCTGGCTGCGGCTGGGTCGAACATGCGATCAGGATAGCAGGGAGTGGAGTGGCGAACGCACGAAGGCGCGAGCTAGTGGAAGGGATTGGGCAGGAGGATTCTTCATTTGTCGATTGCCGCTCGCATGACCAGCAGCTACTATCAGCTTGCCGGAGAAGAGCCACGCGGAACGGGGTTACAGGAATGGGCAGCAATTGTGGAGAAGTTTTGCGGACTGCGGTCATTTTGGCTGGCATTGCTTGCGCAGCCTGGCTGGCAAGCGCGCAGGGGACTATGCCGGCTCCTGCCCAGCCGCAAGCCCGGTTTGCCGGGTCTGAAAGCTGCAAATCCTGCCACGCCGTGGCGTATGCAGGCTGGAAGCAGACGCGGATGGCGAACATCGTGCGCGACCCGAAGGCCCATCCCGAGGCGGTACTTGGTGACTTTATTCATCCCGACCCGCTGCGCACCTTTTCGCTTGACGAAGTAGCCTTTACCTACGGCAGCCGCTGGAAGCAGCGCTATTTCACGAAGAAGGGTGACGATTATTACCCGCTACCCGCCCAGTGGGACGTGAAAAAGGGCCGCTGGCTTCCCTATCACGTGGAGAACGGCACCGACTGGTGGACCCCTTTTTATGGCCCTACGAATATGGATCGGCCAACAGGGCCGACCTGCGACGGCTGCCACTCAGTCAATTACAACATTGAGACTAAACAAGTTACGGAATGGAATGTAGGCTGCGAAAAATGCCATGGACCGGGCAGCCTGCACAATGCCCATCCCACCAAGACAAATATCGTTAATCCTGAAACCCTTGACGCCGTGAGCGGTACTGACACCTGCATCCAGTGCCACAGCCAGGGCCGCCCGCTGGACAAGTCGGTTGCCACGCCGACGCTGGGACACGCCTATGACTGGCCAGTGGGCTACGTCCCCGGCAAACGACTGGCCGACTACTGGAAGCTTGAAGAGTTGAAGCCGGGCGTGACGAATTTTTATCAATTCGCCGATATGACCGGCCACAAGAATCGCATGCAGGGCAACGATTTTGTGCAGAGCAATATGTACCACCGCGAGATCCGCTGCTTTGATTGCCACCAGGTACACAGTAACCAGAACACGGCCAACCTGGTCGCAGTCGGCAACGCGCTCTGCCTGCAATGCCATACAAAGAAGAACCCGGCTGGTCTCCATGGCACCGTCAGCGAACATACACATCACGCTGCAGGCAGTGAAGGCAACCAATGCCTGGCCTGCCACATGTCGAAGATTGAGCAGACGATTAAAGAAAACTTCGTCAGTGCGCATACCTTCCGCTTCATCGCACCAGCGCAGACGGAGCAGTCTGGCATTCCAAACCCCTGCACCAGTTGTCACAAAGACAAATCAAATCAGTGGGCTACAGGTGAGTTGAAGTCATGGACGACGACCTCGCCGTGGCGGGTGGGGCAGTAGGGGCTGGGGTGAATCTTCCGGTTCCTGCGACTGGATGGAGCAGGGTACTTCTCTGGCAGTGCGGATGAGGGGAAACTTGCTTGCTTCGCGCGATTCTGAATGTGGGCTTCCCAGCCCGCGGGAGGGCTTTTGCCGTGAGGATGATAGCTGGAAAGCATGGCTTGTTGGTTCTGGGGGTAGTGTTCATTTGGTCTTCGCTGGGGGCGCGGGCACAGGGAAACTTGCCTGCTGGGATGCGCCGGGAGACGATTGCCGATCCAGTCCTGAGTATGACGGCGTTTGATGTGATGGTGCCGGCGAAGTGGCATTTTGCGGGACGGTTGCTGCAGGGGACCAGTTGCAGTCCGGTGCCGTTTCCGGTATTTCGTGCGACCAGCCCGGATGGGCTGACGGTGCTGGAGCGGCTGCCGCGCATGGACTGGAAATGGGGCTATGGACCCGGGGTGGGTGCCAACGATTGCCTGCCGCTGAAGCGCGACATGACGGCCAACGAGTTTGCGAAGTATATGGCTGTCATGCTGAAGGCTGACTATGTCGCGGACGATCCGCTTCCGGCGGAGGTGATGGCTGCTTCAAACAAAGGCTTTGCCGAGGCCAAGGCTACCAATGCGGCGCGGTACCAGGCGGCAGGGATGATTCCTCCTGAGGAGCATACGGACATGGACCGCGTGATCGTTCAGTTCAAGAACGGCAGCTTTACCGTGCGGGGCGAAATCTCTGTCAGCATTTATTGCTCTGAAAGCCGGTCGCGAGCGATGGGTGGCATCGCGGGTATGGATGTACACGGATGTTCGGCCAATGTGCGGTATGTGCATGCGCCCGAAGGTCAATTCACGGCGATTGTAAAGATGCTGGAGACAGCCGGGGCTGCGCAGAACAATGCGTGGACGCAGGCCTGGAACGCGGAAAACTCTCAGCAGGCGCAACGGAACATGGCTGAAAGCGGGCGACGCGGGGCAGCTGCGCAGGCCCAGCTCCAGGCCAATCATGAGCAGTATATGCGGAGCCAGGCTACCCAGCAGCGGATGCATCAGGAGTTCCTGGACACGATGCAGCGAGGCACGACGATGCAGATGAACCGGGCTAGCCAGGCGATGCAGGCGCGATCAACGGCTACATCCAATGTCGTGGATTTTGCACTCGATCAGCAGACCGTACGCGACCCCAGTTCGGGGCAGGTGAACAAGGTTTCGAGCGCCTACTCGTATACATGGGTCGATGGCTCCGGCAAGACCAGCTACCAGACCAATGATGCGAATGCCAATCCAAACGGCTCGCTTTCGGGGAACTGGACGCGGCAGCAGGTGGTCAATGGGGATGGGTCGCCACAGTAAATGCGCGGCTACCGCCCGTACTTCTTCAGCACCTGCTGAAGTTTGTCGTGTGGCAGTGCGTTGACGGTGTGGCCATCGGCGCCGGTCATGGTCTCCGCGCCGACCATCGCGTTGATGATTGCTTCTCCGGTGGCTTCGACGGTGGCGGTAAACAGTGGGCTGATTCGTTCATTCGAAGCGGTGAGCACCGGATTGGGTCCAGGAACCTTGTCGGCACCGGCGTTGGCCGTGGAGAAAGCGAGAAAAATGTCGCCCGAGCCGTTGCCCGAGGTGGAACCAGTGCGGGCCAGACCAAGGGTGGCGCGGTGAGCGAGGCGCTTGAGTTGATGAGGTAACAGAGGCGCGTCAGTCGCGACGACGATGATGATCGAGCCGACGTCGCCAAGGACTTCATCCCCAGGCGGAAGCGGCGAGGGCTGAGCCATCGCATAGGGAATGCCGTCGGGAAGCTCCTTGCCGACGGGCACGCCGGCAATGGTGAGTTGGGGACGGCGACCGCAATTGCATTGTACGAGAACACCGACGGTGTATCCTCCCAGTTCCTTGCTGAGCACGCGAGAGGCGGTGCCGGTGCCACCTTTGAATCCGTAGCAGACCATACCTGTGCCGCCGCCGGTATTACCCTCGGCGACCGGGCCATCATGGGCTCCGTCGAGCGCGGAAAAGACATGCTCCGGCCTGACATGGAAGCCGTTGATGTCGTTCAAAAAGCCGTCAAAAGTCTCGGCGACAACGGGCAGCGACCAGGCTTGTTTGGATGCACCGTGCCTGAGGCCCCACGCGATGAAGGAATCGCGCACCGTGCCGACACTGTGAGTGTTGGTGATGCCGACCGGTCCCTCAAGGAATCCGCCCTCGTCAACCCAGGTAGTGCCGGTCATTTCGCCGTTGCCGTTGAGGCTGAACCAGGCGGCGTAGACCGGCTCGGTTCCGGTCTTGCCGCGAGGCAGAACAACCGTGACGCCAGTTCTAACCGGACCTACGCCGACCTTGAGTGCGCCTTCGCCAGCGATGAGCGTTGTCGAGCCGACCTCAACCCCGGCGACATCGGTGATTGCGTTGAGGCGGCCGGGCGTTCCATCAAAAGGGATGCCCAGATCGCGAGAGCGAGGGTTATTCTGCGCAAAACCAAGCGTTGCACTAGCTGCAACTGCACTGGCTGCAACGAGGAGGAAGATACAGCCTTTGAATTGGATTCGCATACAAAACTGTAACCCAGCCAACCGCAGCTGGCATCAACCTTCTTCAACCATCACGCGCACCGGGCCCAACAACCCTGAACGAATGAGCGGCGAATCAGCCTTGAAGTAGTTCCATGTGGTGAAAGTGAAGCGCTCCTTTACCGGGCGCGGCTCATCCTTGAGAAACCATTCCGGAAACTCCTTCATGAAGTAGCCTCCCTTGAACTTCGGCTCCCCAATCTGCCAGATGAAGTCCGTTGGATGCTGTTCGTCGCCAATCAGCCGGTTGGCCCAGACATTGGTCACAGCGATCTCCAGCTGGTTCTGTCCCAGCCTGACCGCATCGGTAATATCCACCTGCCAGGGCGCGGTCCACACCACGCCCATCGGCTTGCCATTGAGCGTAACGTCAGCCAGATGCTTGACCTCGCCCAGATCGAGATACACGCGCTTGCCGCTATCGTAGCGGCCAGCATTGAAGGTCTTCGCGTAGACAGCCGTTCCGGAGTAGTAGCGAATGCCAGCATCCGGGTGCGCACTCCAATCCATGAGCGCATCGAACTTGATCGTCTCCGGCCCGCCCCATTTCGGATCAAAGCTAACCTGCCACGCTCCCTCAAGACTTGTGCGCTCTTTAAGCGCGGGAAAATCCGTGCCGACTTTTGCAAGCGAGCGCTTTTCGAGCGGCTTGCGGAAGACGACAAAAAAGCTTTGCGTCTCTGCAAACTCCAGCGTCACTTGAATACCGGACACGGTTGCACGAAATTCGCGCAGATTGCGGACGGTATTCGCGACGGGGTCCCAAAGTTCGGGCTGCCTGCCGTGAATGGGAAAGCTGCAATTCACACTTCCGCTGCGCCATGCGGTGTTGGCGACGAAGTAGATCTCGGTTTCGCCGTCGCGCCGGTGGATGCTGTGCATCTCCACTCCCGGCACAGTCGTGTCGTCGGTGGTGATCTGCATGCTGGTAGCTTGCGAAGGCGCAACATATTCGCCGCGCTGCAAGACTGACTGGCAGCGCCAAAGATAGGCGAGCCAGGCGTGGCCCGGCTTCCACCAGGTCTGGAAGCGCCCCAGGTGAATACCCCATTGGCCCATCACATTGCCCGGCTGGTACTTAGAGTCAAAGGCCTGCTGCACGAAGTGGTGCATGTTGAATCGGTTGACTCCAGCGCAGAAGGCCGCGTCGCCGATAGGCTTGAGCCATGCTGGATGTTCGGTCCAGTTGCCGAACTGCGGCTGCGAAGTAAAGGCTTCCGCGGCAATAATCCTGCTGCCAAGCCTGTGCGCGGCATTCATCGTCTGCTCCATGCTTGAGGGGGAAAAGCGGTTATCGGTCGTCCAGAACTCGACTGCGGGAAAGTCGAGGAATTGAACTACCTCGTCCGGCACCCACGGACCCTCATAAGGCTCGGCAACAAACTTCAAACCCGCTTCATGCGCCAATGGCCCCGGGGTAGCCCAGTAGCAATCGCGGTAAAGGTCTTCAATGGTCCGGCGGAAATCCTGCTTGAATCTGGCAGTGTCGTCAGCACTGCCAACTTCGCGCCCAGCGAGCACTGGCAGCCATGGTGTGACATCGTATCCGCGTCGCACCTGGAACTCCTCACGCATCTTCGGCGTCCAGGTAGGCTCACCTGCTTCATAGCTATCGAAGTAGAGCGTCGTCAACCCCTTACCGCTCTTGCTTCCCATCGAGTCGCCCAGGAATTTCTTTATCTCGCTGACGACGTGTTTGACGTGAAAAGTCACCGCCTCCTTGCTCATCTTGTCGCATTCGAGGCCCATCGCATCCCACTGCGCCGGCTGAATCATCGCGCCCGTCGTCGTGTGGCCAAAGCGGTAGACGGACCATGGTCCGTCGGGCGCCGTCCATTCAAGTTCGCCGTCGGCGGTCATCTTCGCGGAGAGATCGATGATCTTTTCTTTGGCTACGACACCCTCAGCAGGAACAGCAAGAACGGCAATATCGCGGAAGTAGCTGTTGCGGGCATCAATGATCGGTACGCCAACTTTACCCAGCGATGGGATGTAGCAATCCGGAAACTGAGCATGCGGATGCGGGTCCACTGCAGGCTTGCCCAATTTCAACTTCACCGACGCACCGCCCGTCACCCGCTGCTCTGACCAGACGACCTCTTGCATCGAAAGCTCAGGCGTAATCCATTTGCCGCCACTACTTTCATAGCCGGCGCAGTTATGCAGAATGAGTTCCAGGCCCAGCCGCTGGCACTCTTCGGCGGCGTGGCGGACGAGTTTCCACCATGGCTCAGTGAAGCTCACGACATCCGGCGTGGGACTTTTCAGAATCGCTCCAGCCCAGGGAATGACCGTGTCGGACAGGCTGAAAATCGTCGCGCCGCCTAGTCCTGCTTCCTGCATGGCTTCAAGGTCGCGTGTAATTCCGGTGGCACTCACATTGTGGCCCATCCACATCCAGAGCACGTAGGGCCGCGCCGAATCGGGTGGTTCGGGAAAGCTTGCGGCTTTTTCTGGTGTGTCCCAAAAGCCAGCCGCGGAGGGAGAAGGAGAGGCGCAGAGCTGGCCGCTGGCTGCGGCGAGTAAGACACAAAATGTTCGGCGCGAAAGGATGGCAGAGGGCGACATGAGGCACATCGTACGTTGCCGACACGCTGCAAAGTCAAGGAAAAACCGTCGTCAAAGAATAAATTTCCCTATTGACTTGAAGTCTGGAATTCAGCCTGTGTCGTACCGCGTACTTTGCCCTGGATGCATATGCTCACATGTACCAGCCCAAGCGCCGCCGGAGTAACGCCGGGGATGGCGCTGGCCTGGCCAATGGTCTGCGGGCGCACGCGGCCCAGCTTCTCCTGCATTTCGCGGGAGAGGCCGCTGATGGTCGTGTAGTTGAGCCACTCAGGAATGCGGACGCCTTCGGCTTCTTTCAGCTTGAGAATGGCCTTCTTCTGCTGTTCAAGGTAGCCTGCAAACTTGATCTCTGTTTCTACAGCCCTGGCCTCGTTGCGGGGGATTGCGGTGAGACGCTCGCCCGAGGATTCCGCGACATAATCAACAAGCAGCGGGTGGTGCGCCAGTTCCGGTGCGAGGGCGCGGAGGACAGGTTCAATGCTGACCTCGGGGCGCTTGAGCAGTTGAGCCCAGGTCTGGCCGGTGATGGCGCTGAATTCGATCCCTTCGAATGTAGCCAGTCCGGCAGAATCCACCTTCTTTGCCGTGAGCAGTGCGGCGAGCGCGGCCATGCGCGCTTGCTTCTGCTGGTATTCTGCCCAGGCCTCATCGCCGATAAGGCCGAGCTTACGGCCATAGGGCGTGAGTCGGCGGTCGGCGTTGTCAATGCGCAGGTGCAGGCGAAACTCAGCGCGCGACGTGAACATGCGGTAAGGCTCGTTGGTACCCTTGGAAATGAGGTCGTCGATGAGGATGCCGGTGTAGCCCTCGGTGCGGTCGAGGGTGAAAGGCGGCTCGCCCTTGAGTTTGAGCGCAGCATTGATGCCGGCCATGATGCCCTGGCAGGCTGCTTCCTCATAGCCGCTTGTCCCGTTGATCTGCCCGGCGAGGTAGAGGCCCTCCATCGACTTGACCTCGAGGGCGCGGTCGAGCTCGGTGGCGTCGACCGAGTCATATTCGATGGCGTAGCCGGGGCGCAGCATTTCGGCGTTTTCGAGGCCGGGAATGGAGCGCACGATCTGGAATTGCACCTCCATCGGAAGCGAAGTACTCATGCCATTGACATAAACTTCGTGGGTGTTGAGCCCCTCGGGTTCGAGGAAGAACTGGTGCTGCGTCTTTTCTGGGAACTTGACGATCTTGTCTTCAATGGAGGGGCAGTAGCGCGGGCCGATGCCCTCAATCTGCCCCGAATACATGGCCGAGCGCCCGACGTTGTCGCGGATGATCTGGAGCGTCTCTGGCGTGGTGAAAGCGATGTGGCAACTGATCTGGCGCTGGACGATCTTCTTTGTCCTGAAGCTGAAGGGCGTTGGCTCCGGGTCGCCAGGTTGTTCTTCGAACGCGGCCCAGTTGATGGTGCGGCCATCGAGGCGCGGCGGCGTTCCCGTCTTGAGGCGGCAGGTGCGCAGGCCGAGACGCCTCAGTGCCTCGCCGAGCAGAACTGATGCGGGCTCACCGCTGCGGCCGGCGGGGTAGCGCTCTTCGCCGCAGTGAATGAGACCGTTGAGGAAGGTGCCGGTGGTGATGATGGTGGCCCCGGCAAGAAGCTGTCGGCCGTCGCGCAGCTTGAGGCCGAGAACGCGGCGCTTTTCATCTTCCCCATTTTCGAGGACCAGATCGATCGCTTCTGCCTGCTTGATATGCAGGTTGGGCTGGGATTCGAGGACCTCACGCATCTTTACGCGGTAGAGCTGTTTGTCGCACTGGGCACGGGGGCTCCAGACGGCGGGGCCACGGGAGGTATTGAGCAGGCGAAACTGGATGCCCACGGCGTCGGCCACTTCGCCCATCACGCCGCCGAGCGCGTCCACTTCGCGGACGAGATGCCCCTTGGCGATGCCGCCTATGGCGGGATTGCAGCTCATCTGGGCAATCAGGTCGAGGTTCATGGTGATGATCGCCGTCTTGAGGCCCATGCGCGCGGCAGCCATGGCGGCCTCGCAGCCAGCGTGCCCCGCGCCGACGACGGCGACGTCGAATTGTTCGGTAAAGCTCATTACTTCTTATTCTAAGACCATTTGAACTCTGAGGCCGGAAGGGGAAGGCTGTTTGCCCACCCGACCTCAGGGGTTTGGGTTGATGGCATTAAGCCTGTGCCTGATCGCGCTTGAAAATTGCACGGACGGCCTTGAGGAGATGGTCGATTTCGACAAGTAGGAACCGGAGACGGACGGCTCAATCAAGAAAGCCGATTCCTTAAGTACATAGCCAAGTCTTGCCTGCCCAAAAAAGATGCCGTCTCCAAATCCTAGGTAGTCTTGCTTCGCAATTCGAAGAGTGTGCCTGAAACGGGAAAGAGTCTTGTTTCTTCAAAATCCTGTCCCCATCTGTCTACCCCCAAGCCCCCAGCAACTGCCGCACCAGCACGAGTTGGCCCACATGGTAGGCGTTGTGGTCGGCAATCAGCAGCGCCTCGCGCAAAATCGTCTGGCCGGTGCCGTGGGGGATGAGGGCGAAGAGGTCATTGGCATCGTCCATGATCAGGGCACACATCTCCCGCAAATTCTCGCGGTAAGCGGCGAGGCTTTCGTCCCAGGCCGTGTTGCTGGGCGGGGCGGGAGTGGCAGGCCAGTAGTCGGCGGGCCACCTCCGCTCCTGGTAGTCCGGATTGCGGGAAAAATCGAGGATATCCCACTGGGCGATGCGCAGGTGCTCGAGCAGTTGCCAGGGCGAATGGTCGGCTCCGGCAGGGCGCTGTCCGCGCAGAGCGGGTGGCAGGCCATGGATTGCTGCCTCAAAATCGGCATGGGCTTCATGGGAATGCAGTAGTTTGACAAGTTGTTGGCGCAGGGCTGCGTTGTGGGGCATAGGTCTGGCCTCCGGCTTAATCCGAAGGCGATTGTACCGGGAACATGGTTTCAGTGCTGAAAGGAAGCGCAAATGCACAAGCGATTCCCAGAGGGAATGACGGAAAGTAAAGCAAGAACCTGGGCAAATGTTACGGCGGTGGAGCGTGCTTGAAGAAATAACTTCATTCCGGTTGTAACGATTTCTCAATGCCTCCCACTAGTTTGCAGAGCGCATAGGAAAGTTCTCGACTGAAGTTGGTTTGCGCTCCCATAATCGCAGCACCGCATTCCCCTTGCGTGAACCGAATCGTTTCCCCGCTTTGTGCCCGCAACTACAGAATCAGGAGAATTTCCATGCGTTTCAACACCTTTGCAAAGCCGCTGGTCGTATCTGCGCTCACTTTGCTCTTTGTCTTGCTTACGACTGCTGCCGCAGATGCCACAACGGCGGCTGAGACCGTGATTTTCACCTTTGCCAGCTCGGACTTCCCCTCGCAACTGATCCAGGCGAGCGATGGGAATTTCTATGGCACCAGTCCGTCGGGGGGCAGCGGTCATGGATATGTTTTTCAGCTGACTCCGGGTGGAGCGCGAACGGTGATTTACAACTTTGCCAATGGAGCCGACGGCGGCGCGCCGCAGGCTAGCCTGATTGAGGGCAACGACGGCAATCTCTACGGCACCAACACGACCGGCGGCCTGGGCAATGGCATTCTCTTCCGGCTGACGTTGGGCGGCGCAATCACGCCGCTGCATCCTTTGACTGCGGCTACGGACGGCAGCAGCGCCGGGGCACTGATGCAAAACAATGCTGGTGATATTTTTGGCGCGGCGACGGTTGGCGGCGGTTCCAACGCTGGAACCGTCTTTGAATACACGCATCTGGGGGTGTTTCAACTGGTGCATACCTTTACCGGAACCAGCCCGGATGGAGCACTGCCGAACACGCAGCTTTTGCAGGCGAGCGATGGTCTGATTTACGGAGTGACACGGCGGGGCGGGGCGAGCGGCAATGGTGGATCGATCTTTCGCTTTGACCCAGCGAGCTTTGCCTCGTTTGCCACGATTGGCTCTTTTCCTCCGACCGGCCAGTCAGACCCCAACTACAACCCGGCCTATGGCCTGACCGAGGGCCAGGACGGCGCGCTTTACGGGCTGACGGCAGAGGGCGGGCTAGGCTATGGATCGATCTTCAAGGTTGTTCCCGGCGCGGTACCGACCGTGACGCTTGATCTCTACGACCTGCACAGTTCTTCTGAAGGCGGTTTGCCTGCTTCTGGACTCTTCCTGGGCGGGGATGGCAATTTCTATGGAACGACAAGTTCTTACGGACCGGGCGCGGTGGTGCCGACTGGCCCTCCGAACGGCACGTTTTTCCAGTTCATTCCGTCAGGCTCGGGGACGCTGAATACGCTGGTTGGGTTTTCGCAGCCGTATGGTAACGCCAACGGAACACCGCTCGAGGCGGCGGACGGCAATTTTTACGGCCCGGCGCAGTGGCAGATCTACAAGATGGTAGCCTCGCCTGCGGTTCCCGCACCGGTCACTCTCACAGCCACCGCTGCGACGATCACGCTCGGCCAGAGCATCACGCTGGATTGGAACGTGACCAATGCCTTTAGCCAGACGACTGAGAACTGCTGGGCGCATGGCGGCTGGTCGGGCAGCAAGGCCCTGAGCGGCAGCCAACTTGTGACTCCAGCTGCGACGGGTACTTTCAACTATTCGCTCACCTGCGGCGGTGTTGAGAGCGCGTGGGTGATGTTGGTGGTCAATCCTGTGCCGGTGACGCAGACGGCGACGCCGGTGATTTCGCCGGCCGGTGGTACTTTTTATGGGCCGCACGACTATACGATTACCGATGCTACTCCGGGCGCAACCATCTACTACACCACCAACGGCACCACGCCGACGACGGCTTCGCCAGTCTGGAACGGCATTCCCAAGGTGATTGCGGTAACAACGACGATCAAGGCGATTGCGCTGGCCAGTCCGCTGACGGTGAGCAACCAGGCTGCCGCGACCTTGACCATCAGCAATGCCTATCGCACCTGCGTCATCAACTACATTGACGGCTTCCATGCAAACGCGAACCTGGTGCTCAACCATGGAGCGGCGATTGTCGGCAATAGTCTGGACCTGACCAACGGCACGCAAAACGAGAACACCAGCGCGTTTGCATTGCCGCGGATACCGGTGGCGGTCTTTGCGACCAGCTTCCGTTTCCGCTTCCTGAACGCTACACCGACGTCGGCGGATGGCTTTACCTTTACTGTGCAAACCAACAGCCCCAACGCTCTGGGAGCACCTGCGGGCGGCCTCGGCTATCAGGGGATTGCGCACAGTGCGGCGCTCAAATTTGACCTGCACAATAATGCAGGTGAGGGTAGCAACTCGGTGGGAGTTTACTTTGGCGGAGCGATTCCCACGCTGCCGTCGGTTGACATTACTTCAAGCGGAATCAACCTGCACAGTGGGGATATTCTGCTGGCGAACGTCACCTGGGACAGCAAATTCATGACCCTGGACCTTACGGATACCGTGACTGCCAAGCACTTCAACCACACGTTCGTGCTGCCTCCAGCCAGTCCGTTTGGGCTGCCGACAGCGTATGCCGGGTTCACTGCGGGAACGGGGGCGCTCACCTCGACGGCGCAGATACTGAACTGGTCGCTGGAAAGCGCTGGGGCCTGCGGAACCAATTAGCCCAATTGCGAACAGGATCGAACTTCATCGAGTCGCTCGCTTCCAAGGCCGGGCGACTCCTTTTTTTGCGCCCCGAAGCTGCCCTCCACCATGGTGAGCCCCGAAGGTTTATCTTGAGCCATGGACTTAAACGCAATCAAACAACTGCATGAAGGATTCGCGATTCCTGGAGTTGCGAGTGTTGTGGCGGGGGGCGGGGGGCTGGCAGCAGTGCGGATTACGTCGCCGCTTGCCTCGGCGGAGATCTACCTGCAAGGGGCACAGGTGTCTTCGTGGCTGCCTGCGGGCGCTGATGAAGTCATTTTCATGAGTGAGCAGTCGCGGTGGGGGCCAGGGCGGGCGATTCGTGGTGGCGTCCCGATTTGCTTTCCGTGGTTCGGTGCCAAAGCTGATGACCCCAAAGCTCCGCAACACGGTTTTGCGCGGACGACGGAGTGGCAGCTTGAGTCAGTTGTGGCATCCGGAGCGGAGATTGTGGTGACTCTTGCGCTTGAGAGCAGCGCTACGACGAAGGCGCTTTGGCCGCATGATTTTCGCGCAGCTTACCGGGTGACAGTCGGGAGTGAACTGAGGCTGGAACTGAACGTGAGCAATACCGGTGAGACACCCTTCAGCTTTGAAGAAGCACTGCACACCTATCACGCGGTGAGCGACGTGCATCTGGTAAGGATTGCCGGGCTGGATGGGCTGAGGTATCTCGACAAGCCAGATGCCTTCCGTGAAAAGAGTCGGGAGGGCGAGATTGTCTTTTCGGCCCTGACTGACCGTGTTTATCTTGAGGCGGCGGGGGATGCGACGATTCTGGACGGGGGCAGGAGGATCGTTGTTTCGAAGCAGAATTCGAAAAATACGGTGGTTTGGAACCCCTGGGCGGAGGGTGCCGCAGCTCTGGCCGATATGGGGGATGACGAGTGGCGTCGGTTTGTCTGCGTTGAAGCTTGTAACTGCCTCGATGCAGCCATTCGGCTGGGCCCTGGCGCGGAGCATGCGATGACGGCGACGATCCGGGTAGGGTAGTTTTTACAAGCCCTTGAGATAACAATGAAAATCTCACTCTGCGTTGTATACTTCCCCTGAAATCCATTCCCGATGACCTCCACTACTTCAGGAGAAAACTCATGCAATCCCGTATCGTTGGCACCACCATGCCGGTCCTTGAATTTCTGCTGCAGCCCAATGACTGTGTCATTTCTGAGGCTGGCGAACTCTCCTGGATGAGCCAGTCAATCAACATGACGACGCACACGCAGATGATGGGCGGCGGCGGCTTTTTTGGCGCGCTGAAACGTGTGGCCGGCGGCGGCAGCCTTTTTATGACCGAGTACCGGGCTTGGGGTGCGGCTGGTGAAGTGGCCTTTGCCACGCGCGTTCCCGGCCACATTTTGCCGGTCGAGGTGCAGCCGGGGCATGAGTATTTCATTCATCGGCATGGCTTTCTTTGCGCTACAGAGCAGATTCAGCTGGGCGTGGGATTTCAGCAATCGCTGGGCGCGGGAATCTTTGGCGGCGACGGATTTTTGCTGCAAAAGGTTTCAGGCATTGGAACGGCGTGGCTTGAGCTTTCCGGCGAAGTCGTGGTGAAAGACCTCGCTCCCGGCGAAACCCTGCGCGTGCATCCGGGCCATGTGGGGGCGTTCCAGGGGAGCGTGAGTTTTCAGATCACGGTGGTGCGCGGGTTGAAAAACATGATTTTCGGCGGCGACGGCATCTTCCTCGCAGCGCTGACGGGTCCAGGACGTGTCTGGCTGCAGACGCTGCCCATTTCGCGTCTCGCCCACCAGTTGCAGCAGTACATGCCTTCGGCTGGCCGCGAATCGACGCAGGGCGGCGTAGTCGGCGGCATCGTCGGCTCAATTCTCGATGGGATGAAGTAACTTTGGCTAAGATCCAGCGCAACGCGAACACTCCAGTCAGGCGGTATTTGGTCCGATGAACCAATTGAACTGGGCGAGTTGGGGTAGTTCGCTGTGGCTGGTTCTATGGATGGTGCTCTGTTTTGCCGTGGCTGGCGTGAGCGGCGGCTTTACTGCGCGTGAGGTGCGAGGCTGGTATCGTACCCTGAGCCGGCCCAGCTTTGCGCCGCCGAACTGGGTCTTTGGCCCGGTCTGGACGCTGCTCTACCTGATGATGGCGGTGGCCGCCTGGCTAATCTGGATGAGCCCGGCAGCGGTTTCAGGAGCAGGGAAAAGCCTGGCAATCACGTTGTTCCTGGTACAACTGGCGCTCAACTTTGCCTGGAGCTGGCTCTTCTTTGCGCGACACCGCATCGGCTGGGCACTGATTGAAATCGTCGTACTCTGGGTAGCTATCCTGGCTACAGTGCTGGCATTTCGCGGGATTTCGCCGCTGGCTGCCGGGCTGTTGCTGCCCTACCTGGCCTGGGTCACATTTGCCACGGCGCTCAACGCAGGCTACTGGCAAAGCAATCGCTATTCATAGTAGGTGGCGGTTGTTGTTTCCGTTTCCCAGATCGTGCAGTCTTTCAGGCGAACGCGACCCTCGGTCATCTCAGCTAGTTGCTGGCTGGTTTCGTCGTAGAAGTAGCGGGCCAGGTTCTCCGCCGAGGGATTCAGCTCGGTGAAGGGCGCAAGGTCGTTGAGCATCTGGTGATCAATACGCTCAATGACCGGCCGCATGACCTGCTTGAGCAGCTTGAAATCCAGCAAGAGGCCGGTAGCGTCGAGCTCTCGCCCGATCAGGGTTACGCGAACCTTGTAGTTGTGTCCGTGGGGATTCTCACATTTGCCTCGATAGTTGCGCAGGTAGTGCCCCGAAGAGAAACCGGCGTCGACCGTTACTTCATACATGATTGACCACTCTTTTCTGAATTTGAATTGAAGCAGGGGCTGGGATGGTGGCGATGCAGCTACAAGCCCTTTTGCCGTCGCTTGCGTTCTGACTGCCGCCGCGCCTCTGTGCGCCGGTCGACCTGCTCAAAAAGATTGGACATGGACCCAACCAGCATCGATACCAGGCCGCCGAGAAGGAGAAACAGCGCCAGCGTCTTCCACAGAGAAGCATTGGCCGGCAGCCCCGGCTGAAAGCTCGAAGGCACAAACGTCATCGCGCCTGAGACCAGCGAGAGCAGCACCAACGTTCCAGCCAACACATAGAAATTTCGCGACATAAAGAGCCCCGACCTGCCAGCTTTGATTTTACCGCCCGCCGTCGTTTCTCCTTGATGTACCGCCAAGTCCTGTGCGACCTCACTCAAAAAACAACCCAACATCCGTGATCGAAGTGGTCACGCGGTAAGGCGGCAGACTTTCGAGGAATGCGCGGCCATAGCTTTTTTGCCGGATGCGCGGGTCGAGCAGCACCAGGACGCCGCGATCCTCGAGCGAACGGATCAGCCGCCCAAAGCCCTGTTTGAGCGCAATCACGGCCGAGGGCACCTGGTATTCGTAAAACGGCTTGCCGCCCGCCTCTTCAATGAACCGCATGCGCGCTGCCACCACCGGGTCGTTGGGAACGGCAAACGGCAGCCTGTCGATGATGACGCAGCTAAGTGCCTCACCCTGCACGTCAACGCCCTGCCAAAAGCTGGCGGTGCCAAACAGCACTGCGTTGGGCGTTTCGCGAAACTGGTCGAGCAGCACGTTTCTTGGCGCAGAGCCATGCAGCAAAATCGGGTAATCCAGGACCGGCAGCAGGCGCTCATACAGGTCGCGCATCTGGTTGTAGCTGGTAAACAGGCAAAAGGCCCGGCCCTTGGTGATGCTCAGCACCTGCTGAATGCACCGCGCGGCGACCTCAGCAAAGTCCGGAGCGCGGGGGTCGGGCATCTCCGGCGGCAGGTAGAGCAGCGCCTGCGAATCGTATTTGAAGTGCGAAGGGACGACAAGCTCCCGTGCCGCCCCGTTTCCCGACCCGCCGCCGTCGGCGAGCCCCAGCCGTCCGCGAATGTGCTCGAAACTCCCCTGCACGGTCAGCGTCGCCGAGGTCATCACGACGGTCGGGAAAGTCTGAAATAACTGTGCATCCAGAATGCCAGAGACATCAATCGGCGTGGCCTGAAGAAAGGTCACCCGCGACTGTTTCTGCAATCCGCCCGACATCCGGCGCTCAAGCCAGTAGACGGTGTTGCTTGAGTTCGACTCCATCAGGAACTCAAGCTCGGTGCGCAGATTGCCGACGCGCTTGCGCAGCCCCGGCGCCTCGTCGACGCCGCGTAGCTGGTCAAGTTCAGCTTCGAGGCGGATGAGTGTGTTTTTGACGCCGAGGTACAGGTCGCCGCGCATTTCGAGAAACTCTTCGCGCCCGTCGAAGGGCTGGCGGCCGTCGCCAGTGATGGGCAACTGGGCAAAGAACATGCGCGCACGGTCGCGCAACTGTTGCCCTGAGACGAGCACGGCCGTATTTGGCCCACTTGCATACCCATCGCCCTTCTTGAGCATCGCTTCAGAATCGCGGACGAGGTCTTCAAAGCGCAGGTTGCTTACGGAAATGCCGAAGTAGCTGCTCGCCACCTCTTCAAGCTCGTGCGCTTCGTCAAAGATCACGGCTCCCGCCTCGGGCAGCACCCCGGCATCGGGCGCGCCCCCGGCCTGCTGACGTACGGCCAGGTCGGCAAAAAAGAGGTGATGGTTGACGATGACGATGTCTGCCTCCTGCGCACGCCGCCGCATCTCGGTCACAAAACAGCGGCCGTAGTCCGGGCAGGTCGAACCAAGGCAGGCCTCGCTGCGGGCGTCGAGCTTGGCCCAAAGCTGGCTTACCTCAGGCAGACCTGACAGCTCCGAGCGGTCGCCGGTCTCGGTGGTCTTTTCCCATTCGGCGATTTGGTGAAACTGGTCAATCTCTTCAAGCCCCGACAGGATTGGATGCGCAGTCAGGGTTACCAGCTTGTGACGGCAGAGATAGTTGGCGCGGCCCTTCATGTAGCAGACCCGAAGCGGGCCCAGCAGCGACTCAAGGAAAGGCACGTCGCGGAAGAAAAGCTGGTCCTGAAGAGCCTTTGTCCCGGTCGAAATGATGACCCGCCGCCCGGTCTCAAACGCAGTCCGCAGGGCGGGGAGCAGGTAGGCCAGGGTCTTGCCTGTACCGGTGCCGGCCTCGACAATCAGGTGCCGCTTTTCTTCAAGAGCACGCTCGACGGCCCGCGCCATCTCCAACTGCCCTCGGCGGTACTCGTAGGGCAATGGCGAATTGGCGAGAATTCCCCCGGGCGCAAAAAACGCGTGCAGGGTGGGCAGGTCGCGGGCTGTAGTTTCGGAGGTGGGCATTGTGGAAGGCTGCTCACTCCATCATAGTGAGTGTCCATGCAACTCACTGGACCCCTCCAGCCTATTTAGTTGTAGAGCGTCAACTGCGCTGGCTCCTCCAAAATCCCCATTAGTTCCCGCGCGCAGTAGACACGCCCGCGCTTGGCCTCGCCCACTTGCCGCACAATACCCGCCAGCTCCAGCCGCTCAATCGCCCGCTGCGCCGTTGTGAACGCAATCTTCAACTCCTCCGCAACCCCATTTGTCGTGAGAAACGGATTTGCCGCCAGCATTTCCACCACGCGTAATGGCACCTTGGTCGATGCGCCCGCCATCTCGCCTCGCCACTTCATCAACAGGTCGTTGATCCGCGTCACACGCCGCAGCGCGTCCTCTGACATGCGTGACACGCCCAGCAGAAAATACTCGACCCACCCCTCCCAGTCGCCCCTCTCACTCACCGCTCGCAATCCGCCGTAGTACTCCGTCCTCGAAGCCTCAAAAAAGGCTGAAAGATACAGCAACGGGGTCGGCAAGATGGCCTTTTCGACCAGAAAGAGCGGAATCAAGAGCCGTCCCACGCGCCCGTTGCCGTCTAGAAACGGGTGAATGGCCTCGAACTGGTAGTGCGCCAGCGCAATCGTAACCAGCGGTGGCAGTTCCGACTTATGCAGAAATCGCTCCCACGCAGCCAGGCACGGCCCTATCTCTCCCGGTGGAGGCGGCACATACGTCGCACTGGCCAGCGTGCTGCCCGGCCTGCCTATCCAGTTCTGAATCGTTCGAAACTCCCCCGGCGCAGCGGTGTTCCCGCGCACACCGGACATCAGTTTAGAGTGCAGTTCCCGGATTATTCGCACGCTCAAGGGCAGCTCGTGAAGCATGGTCATGCCACGCTCCAGCGCGGTCACATAGTTGGCCACTTCGCGCAGGTCGTCAGGAGCTTGCTCGACCACGGCGCCTGCCTCCGCCGCCAATAGCTCGCCCAGCGTCGCCTGCGTCCCCTCAATCCGACTCGAAAGGACCGCCTCCTGGCGTACAAACGGCCGCATCAAGATGTGCGGATTGGGCAGCCTTCGCCCCTCCCCCGCCAGCCTGCCCAGCAAGCTGTCAGCATCTGAGAGCAAGCGCACCAGACGCGCTGTCCAGGCAATCTTCGGCGGCAAGGTCGCAGGCACAAACGCAGTGTACCCACCCATCCGCACCGGCTTGCCAGGAACCTTCCCCATCCGCTTCCTCGATTCAAACGAAAATAAGCCGTATCCTTATTTTCCTTTTTAATCATAATCGAAAATAACAAGTACCGCTATTTCCATTTTCGAAAATAAGGAATCTCGCTATTTTTGATTTATGCATAAAACGATAATAGCGGTTGTCGCTATTTTCACCTGAGCGGGCTTGAGAACTGTCGAGCGCCTACTCCAGCATCTCCAATGTCGCCGGATCACCCTCGCCGTCAAAGTACTTCTCCAGAGCCTCCTGAAAGGCCGCCTCTTTCACTGTGACCTCGGCATAGAGGGTCATCGACGAGCGAAACTTCAGGCTGTCGATTTCGCCGAAAATCTGCTCCGCAGTTAAATTTGGCCGGGATTTCACTCCCAGCACAAGGCGTGTGCACTCCACCAGGCGTGGCCCCAGGACTGGGTGCTTGAGATAGGCTGCAGCCTCTTCCCGCGACGCGATGCCGTAGAAGCGCGAGGTTTCGCTCACTCCCAGCCCCTTCAACTGGGGAAAGACGAACCAGATCCAGTGGCCGCGTTTGGCCCCGGCCCGCAGTTCTGCCTTCACCATATCCATCACGCGGCTCTGCGCCTCGACAAACCGTTCCAAATCAAACGGATGGTGTGAATCGGGCAAATCTGGGGCTGCAACCATGGGCGAATACCTCCCGTACAGTTTGACATGGCAAAGTGGACTAAATATGCTTAGTCCATGGCTTATACCGTCCATCAAGCGAAGACACATTTCTCCCGCCTGCTCAAGGAAGCTGAGGCTGGCCGGGAGGTCGTCGTGATGCGAGGTTCCAAGCCCGTGGCCAGACTCATCCCTTTTGAACAGGCTACTGCTCCGGAACCCAATCGCCGCCTCGCCGGTGGTTTCGAGGGTCTTATCCGCTTTGACGACAGCGCATTCGCACCCCTCACGGACGAAGAGATGATTGAGTACGGATTTGAGAATCCCGAAAAGGACAATCGCTTCCAGCAAGCCTTGGAAGGCAAGGCACTTTCGCCTGAACTTGTCCGATGAAATACCTCTTCGATACTCACACCTATCTCTGGTTTCGCACTGCCCCTCGTCGATTACCCGCTGATGTCCTCGATGTTCTCACGGATATTGCTCATCAGGGCTTCATCTCCTCCGTCATCCCTTTGGAAATCTCCATCAAAACCGGAATCGGCAAGCTGGATGCAACTCTGCTCCTCAACAACTTCGAAGCCAGGGAGGCAGCGGCCGGATTCTTCTTCGCTCATCCGACTGTTGCTCAAGCGATTCTTTCCGGGCAGCTTCCGCGTCACCACCGCGATCCCTTTGACCGCCTCTTGGTTGCGCAGGCGCTTGACCTTCAACTCCCCATCTTCAGTGCCGACAAAAAGCTCGACCTCTATGGCGTGCAGCGAATCTGGGACTAAGCGACAATAGAAATTCACGGGTAGCTGCATCCCCCGCGCAAAATGGGGCGCAAACGAGCGGTATAGAAAGTTGATCGGAGTTTTTCGTGTCGAAGTACCACAAGTCCGTAGTCCCCTCCACCCCGGCGAGTTCGCAACTGCCGCTGGTGGCCATTGTCGGTCGCCCCAATGTGGGCAAGTCCACGCTTTTTAATCGGCTGACACACTCGCGCCGCTCCATCGTTGGCGACGAGCCCGGCATCACCCGCGACCGCATCTATGGCGACGTCGAGTGGGATGGCCGCATCATTCGCCTCATTGACACCGGCGGCATCGTCACCGACGACAAAGAGTACATTCCCAGCGAAATCTATGCGCAGGCAAAGGTCGGAATTGAAGAAGCCGACCTGCTGCTGATGGTGGTTGATGCGCGCACCGAGCTCGCCTCGCCTGATTTCACGCTGGCCCGCATGCTTATTCGCGGCGGCAAGCCTGTGTACCTGGTAGCCAACAAGGTTGAAAACCCGACCGTCGCGGCGGCGGCTGAGAATATGCGCCAGCTTGGCATTTCTGAGCTTTTCCCCATCAGTTCCGAGCATGGCCTCGGCATCGGCGACCTGCTCGACGCCATCTTTGACCGCCTACCCGCTCCCGCTGCGCCCGGCCTGGTCAAGAAAACAGTTGACCCCTACGCTGAACCCCTCGACGCAGATGAAGCCGACCTCGAAGACGAAGTTGTCTTTGACGAAGACCAGGAAGACGAATTCGCCGAAGACATGGGCCCGGAGATTGAGGAGGATGAGGACGAGGTCCCCGACTTCTCCGAATTTGGGCCTGAGGAAGATGTCGAGGGCGAACAAGACGCCGAGGCGGAGCTGGTGAATCCGAAAACCACTGGCACCGACGATAAGCCTCTCCATCGAACCCACGGTGAGTTTGAGCAGCACGAAACCTCGGTCGCCATCATTGGCCGTCCCAACGTAGGCAAATCAACGCTGCTCAACGCGCTCACGGGCACTTCGCGCGCCATCGTTTCACCCATCGCCGGAACGACCCGCGACGCCGTCGATGAAGTGGTCGAATACGACGGCCAACGTCTGCGCCTCGTCGATACGGCCGGCATTCGGCGCAAGGGCAAGACGCATCTCATGGCCGAGAAGCTCTCCGTCGTCATGGCCCGGCGCCACCTTGAATCCTGCGACGTCGCCCTGCTCATGATTGACGCGACCGAGGGCGTCACCGCGAGCGACGCCCACATTGGCGGCTACGCGCACGAGAGCGGGCGGTCGGTAATCATTGTCATCAATAAATGGGACCTGCTCACGACCGCGCGCACCGACGGCAAGCCGCACGCTGACCGGGCAATTTATGAGGAACAGGTACGCCACGCGCTCAAGTATTTGAACTACGCGACGGTCCTCTTTATCTCCGCCGCCGACGGCACCAACCTCAACAAGGTCATGCAGGAAATCAAACGCATCTCAGCCCAGCGCCGCAAGCGCGTCACGACAGGCCAGATGAATCGCTTCCTCGACAAGATTGACTTTCAGCGGGCACCGGTGCCGATGGCCAAGCGGATTCGCATCTTCTACATGACCCAGGCAGCAGTGGCTCCGCCGACGTTTGTGCTGTTTACGGATCGCAAGATTCAGCTGCACTTTGCGTTTCAGCGCTTCCTTGAAAATCAGATTCGCGAGGCCTTTGGGTTTGAAGGCACGCCGATCTGGTTCAAGATTCGCGCACGAAACGCAGACAAGAAGTAAAACGCTGATTCAAACAGCTGCAGCCGACTCCGGCGCAAACCCCGCTTCTGCGGTGGGGGGCGGCGGAGAGGCCGGTGGCGGGGCCAGTGGAGCGGGCACCGGAGGCTGAGGCCACAAGACCATTGCCAGCGCAGGATACCGGCCCGCATAGAAGAGCAGCGCGTAGCTGCGTCGGAAGGTCCCGATGCATCCGCTCATGCCGATGGCGGCCAGGAAAAACAGCCCAAAGACCAGGATTGCGGCTGGCACCCCGAGCAGGATGGCAATCGTGGTTGACATGGCCTTCAATACCAGCACGACGACCACGGCAATGATGCCTAAAATAACCAGCGGAATCATCAGGGCAACGACGGCAACGATGGTCGCGGCGATCGAAAGCAAAATCCGCAGCAGGATAAACAGGGCAAACTGCCCCGGCTCAAGCTGAATATTGCTCCAAGCGTCGGCAAAGGCCTCGCTGATAGAAGCATCTTCTAGGGCCATGTGGGGCAGCATGAAGCAGCTCATCGTCGTTTCGACCAGATACGCCACCAGCCCCAGCACCAGAAACACAGGAACAACCACCGCGAGGACAGGCAAAAAGTCGAGCAACCCCGGCGGATGGTCCGAGCCAATCGATTGAAAGAGCGGTTTGAAATGCTGGTAAATCGTCCACCCAAGCGGAATGAGGATGGCCCAGAACCCGAGTCCGATACACAGGCTCAGCCCGACGTAGCGCAGCGCTTGCCGGTGAAAGCGAGCCCAGGCCGGGGAAATACGGTCTTGTAGTCGTAGAACGCAATCAAAATAGCTGAATCTGAGCCGAACGAGCAGATAGCTCAAGAGGATGATCAGGGGAATCCCCATCACGAGGACGGCAATTGAAATCCCTATGATGATGGGCATCGAAGGCCAATGCCACACTGGCCAGTGCATCGGCACCTGGGCTCCATCCGATTTTCCCGAGTGTGACCCCATGTTGAAATTGCAGCTGGACATCCCGCCTTCTGTCAGGACAGCCACGATCGTCAGCTTGAGGAACCGGCCGAGGCGAAAAGGCTGAAGAAGGAACTGTCTTGTCTTCTCAATTGCCGGGCTGATGGCTTCCGATGCAGATGGTTTAAGCATTGTTTCTTGCGAAGAAGCCTAACACACAGGGCGAAAAGGTAGATCCACCCTTGCGCACCAGCCAAGCCAAGGGGAGCCGGGGGGAAACTCCTTCAGGAGGGAAGCCCGACCGAAGAAGCGCTGACCATTTGGGCCGTCTGAACAAGCGGGGACACAAGAGCATCACAATGAATTCCGCTATCACGCCACAGCCGCCAATATCCCAAACCAAACCCTGCCAGCACCAGAAGCGTCTCGTAGATACCATGCATGTGGGGATTGAGCACGACCAACGGCACCACCACGGAGGGCAAAAACAACACCACCATCAGCCCCAGCAGGCGCTTTGTCTTGAGTCCATACACCCACAGGACGAATGCGGCAACGAGGGCAATGTCAACGTCATATTGCATTTCGCGAGGATTTGCCAGAACCACGGTGACGACAACCAGAGCCAGCCAGATACCACTCGATGTGAGGCTGCCCCATCGTTCGACGTCACTGGCAATTTCCAGGCGGCGGCGCAGGCGCAGCATCATCACTCCGATCAGGGCGGCCATGACCACGAAACCGACATAGGGCAGGGCTCCCAACGGGGTTCCCTGACGATGATGGTAGGTCGCGAGCATCCCAAAGACGCCGTAGCCAAACTGCTGCTGCACGAGGATGCCCTGTTTAAGCGCCCATTGATATCCCTTGTAAAGCTCGGGATTACCGACCGCTTCCGCGAAGTTGATCCCCAGCACGGCGGCGATGCAGGCCAGCATGCCTTTCCACTGCCGCCGACCCGCCAGAAACGGCAGCAAGAGCAGGGCCAGGAAGGTGATCTTGATGATTGCCGCGAGAAAGACGGCCAGATAAAACCATTGCCAGCGATTGCGCCTGAGCCCCGGCACGGCAGCCAAGAAGGCAAGACAATAAAGCGTTGAAGCTACGTTAAGCCCGCACAGTGCCAGCACCCCCGTAAATCGCGGAGAAGCGAAAAAGAGCAGCAGCGCAAACAGTGGTCCCAGCCAGGTCTGGCGAAAATAATAGCGCGCCAGCACCAGGGGCAAGCCCAAGGTAGCAATGATGTGGATGACAAAATACGCTTCTTCGCCCCAGTGCTGAGGCAGCACAAACTCTACAAACCTGGCAAGATACAGAAACGCGGGCGGATAGAGGAAAAAAAGGGGAGAGAGCGAATTGTTATACGGATTGTTGCCCGCCAGCCAACCGAGCAGCGAGTAGGAGTATACGTGCAGGTCTTCCAGCCACCATTTTTGCCAGTCTCCAGCGTGAATCAACCAAAAGACAACCGCGGCCAGAATGAAAACGAAAAACAGACTCATCCTGCCGAGAGCGACAGGCTCGCCGACTGTAACTCCAGGCATGCCGTTTGCCGGGGCACCAATTCGTTCAGGCAGAGGGGCCTTACCGGTCAAATCGTCAGGCAAAGTCACTCCGGAAAATGGGGGTTTGTAAGGAGTGTATCAACTGTTGCCGTCACGGCAACAAGTTATTTTCATCCCGACACCCCAAGTCTATGAATTTGGGAAGGCCTTTTCCGCCGCTAGCCTAATTGGGAGCCGCAACCACCGCAGAAGTGCGCCCCGGCGGAGTTCACCTGCCGGCAATGCCCGCAAGCCGTCAGCGTCCCCTGGCCTACGCCGGTGGTGGGTACTGAAGCAGTCGCAGCCGGCGCAAAGCCCGGCGTTGCCCAGCCTGAAGATCCCCAGCCTGAAGATCCCCAGCCCGGCGCCACCCAGCCCGGATAGCTCACATACCCCGGCACCGCAACGCCCATCGCCACCGCAAGATGTGCGGCCTCTATCGCATTGAACTCGCGCACCCGGCCCGGCATGAAAAAGCACTCCAGAAAGCCAAGTACCCACGGAATCGGTGTCCATGAAAACACGAGATACAAGATTCCCAGGCCGGTCCGCCGCAAATAGAAGTGGTGGACGCCAAATCCGCCGAGAAACAACGCCAGCAGCACCCCCACTACTTCGTCCCGGCGCACGGATTCATACTGCTGTTGAAAGACTGCCTGCGGATTCGGATAGGCAAAACTGCTCATGGAGTCACCTTTCTCACCAACAATTTCTACATACGTTCAATATGCGCGAACAGTTCAATTTTGCGCCTCATCTGCCCAGCTATAATCCTGCCCATGTCTTCAAGTGTTCCCCCCGACCCTTCCCCAGCCAGCGAACCCGGTCCCCAGCCCAGTCCTCAGCCCGGTGCCCAGATCACGGCACTGCGCGCGCAGTTGCACCATCACGAGTATCTCTATTACGTTCTCGACGCCCCGGTTATCGCCGACCTTGAGTACGACACCCTGATGAACCAGCTGAAATCGCTCGAGAATGCTCATCCTGAATTGCTCTCGCCCGACTCGCCAACCCAGCGCGTCGGCGGGCGACCTGCCACCGGTTTCCAGAAGGTTCCGCACTCCCGCCCCATGCTCTCGCTTGACAACGCCTACAACGAGGCCGACCTGCGCGACTGGGACCGTCGCGTCCGCGAGCTCGCCGGTTCGCTGCCCGTCCGTTACGTTGCCGAGCTCAAGATGGATGGCCTCTCCCTTGCCCTGCATTACGAATCCACCCCCGACGGCGGCGCGCGCCTGTTACGGGGCCTGACCCGTGGCGATGGCCAGATTGGCGAAGACGTCACCACCAACGTCCGCACCATCAAAAGCGTCCCGCTGACCGTCTATCCAGCCCAAATCGCTGAGTCCGGGATTCACCCCGCCGAAGACACTCGCTCCGCTGGCCAGGATTTTGAGGTCAGGGGCGAAGTCGTGATGCCCCTCGCCAGCTTTCGCAAAGCCAATGAAGAGCGCGAGAGCGAAGGCCTGGCACCCGCCGCCAATCCGCGCAACTTCGCCGCCGGAACCCTGCGCACACTCGACACAAAAGTAGTCGCCGCCCGCCGCCTCGACTTCTATGCCTACTTTCTGCTCACCGGCGCTGAATACAGCCCGCTTGGCCAGAAAGCCGCGCTTGAAGCGCTCACCGCACTCGGCTTCCGCGTGAACGACCACCGCAACACGTTCACTGAAATCGATGGCGTGCTTGGCTTTCTCACCGAGGTCGAGGCCCTGCGCGAAACTCTGGGCTACGAAATCGATGGCGTGGTGCTCAAAGTAGACGCTCAGGCCACCCAGCTTCGCCTCGGGTATACCGGCCGCGCCCCGCGCTGGGCCATCGCTTACAAATTCACCGCCTCGGCCGGCACTTCGCAGATTCTCGACGTCGAAATCAACGTCGGACGCACCGGCAAGCTCACACCCACCGCCATACTGATTCCCGTGCTGATCGGCGGAACCACCGTCAGTCGCGCCACACTGCACAATGCCGACGAAATCGCCCGCCTCAACCTGCGCATCGGCAGCTGGGTCAAAGTGGAACGCGGCGGCGACGTCATCCCCAAGATCACCGAGGTCATCGTCGATGCCGAGCATTCCGAGGGCACCGGCATTTTTTCCATGCCGGAAACCTGCCCTGATTGCCACACCTCCGTCCACCGCGCAGAGGGGGAAGTAGACTACCGCTGCACCAACGTCGATTGCCCGGCGCGACTGCGCGAATCGCTGCTCCACCTGTCGCACCGCAAAGTCATGAACATCGAGGGCCTCGGCGAAGCCATGGTCCAGCAACTCACCGGCGCAGGCATGGTGCAGAGCCTCGCCGATCTCTACACGCTTACCGAAGAGCAGCTCTTGACTCTCGAACGCGTCGGACAAAAATCCGCCCAGACCCTGCTCGCCCAGATTGACAACTCCAAACAGGCCGGGCTCGCCCGCCTGCTCATGGCCCTCGGCATCCGCTTCGTTGGCGAACGAACAGCCGAGCTGCTCGCGTCTGAATTCGGTTCCATCGATGCTCTGGCCGTCGCCCCGCAGGAAGAATTGGAGAGGGTCGAAGAAGTCGGACCCAAGGTCGCCGCCGCCGTTCGCGAGTTCTTTGAAAACGAAAAGAACATCGCACTCGTCGAACGACTCAAAGCGCTCGGCCTCAAAACTACCGCCGAAAAGCGCATGCGCACCGACCAGCTCGCCGGGCTCACCTTCGTCCTGACCGGCACCTTCCCGACGCTTTCCCGTGATGAGGCCAAAGAGAAGATCGAGGCCGCCGGTGGCAAAGTCTCTGGCTCCCTCAGCAAAAAGACAAACTACGTCGTCGCCGGCGAAGAAGCTGGCAGCAAGCTCACCAAAGCCCAGGAGTTAGGCATTCCCATCCTCGATGAAGCTGGACTGTGGTCCCTGATCACCACCGGGAGCAGTCCAAAAGACCCCAGCCCGTAGCATTGCTCCCTACACCAGCACCTTGCCGGCCATCACCATTTTGATGCCGCGCACTGCCTGCCGTGTCCGCTCCTCGTTTTCAATCAGCGAAAAACGCACGTGGCCGTCGCCATACTCGCCAAAACCAATGCCCGGACTGACTGCCACCTTGGCGTCGGTCAGCAGCAGCTTGCTGAACTCCAGCGACCCCAGCATGCGAAACTGCTCTGGAATCCGCGCCCACACAAACATCGTCGCCTTGGGCAGGGCTACCGGCCACCCGGCGCGGTTCAGCCCTTCGACGAGCACGTCGCGGCGCTTGCGGTACGTCTCGCAAATCTCGGCCACACAGCCCTGCGGACCCTCAAGCGCATGAATCGAAGCCACCTGGATCGGCGTAAACGTGCCGTAATCGAAGTAGCTCTTCAGCCGCGCCAGCGCGTTGACCAGGGTCTGGTTGCCGACCATGAAGCCAACCCGCCAGCCGGGCATGTTGTAGCTTTTTGAGAGCGTAAAGAACTCGACCGCGACATCCTTGGCCCCCGGTACCTGCATCACGCTCGGCGGCCGGTACCCATCAAAGGCGATATCGGCATAGGCCAGATCGTGAATCAGATAGAAGCCGAACTCTCGCGCCATCTCCACAAGCCGCGCTAGAAAAGGCAGCTCAACGCACTCCGTCGTCGGGTTTGAAGGGAAGTTGACGATCAGCGCCTTGGGCCGCGGCATCATCCGCGGAATCAGGTTTTCAAGCTCCGCCAAAAACTGGTCTTGATTGTGAATCGGCACACTCACCACATGCGCACCCGCAATCGCAGGCCCATAAATATGAATCGGATAGCTCGGATTCGGCACCACCACCGTATCGTTTGAATCGAGGATCGCCAGGCACAGGTGGGCAATGCCTTCCTTCGAGCCAATGGTGACAATCGCCTCCGTTGCCGGGTCCAGGTCAACGTCATAACGCGTCTTGTACCAGTTGCAGATGGCCTTGCGCAGCCTTGGCAGCCCCTTCGAGACCGAGTAGCGGTGCGTCACAGGCTTCTGCGCCGCTTCAATCATCTTGTCCACAATGTGCTTCGGCGTCGCCCCATCAGGATTGCCCATCCCAAAATCAATAATGTCCTCGCCCCGACGCCGGGCTGAGACCTTCATCTCCCCCGTAATGTTGAACACATACGGCGGCAATCTTTTAATCCGGCTAAACTCTTCACGACTATTCGTACTCATCCAAATATCTTACTCGACCCCGAAGTCTCTTCCTCGTATCCTCGGCCACCAGCCGCTCCCGCCGCCGCGCCCCACTCACAACGGGACATCCTCCCCAATCGACGGAGCATGTCCGCACGTCAATCCTCCCGACTCATCTCGCCCAGACCTCAAAAATCTCGTTGACACCCCGTCGGCAATGGCCGATCGCCTTTAGCAGCCACGTCGCCCCGCAAATTCAAGCCAGCTCCACCCAGCTCCAGATCCATCGCTCCACAAGGAAGTGTCCCAATCCAGGCACTGCGAATATCCGGGTCGGTTGGGTCCAGCCGGTACGCCTGTAGAGTCTCCTTCTCGCTTAGCGCACACATCGAATTCAGTTCCGCCATCCGACCAAAAACGTAATGCAGCCGCCCCAGGCAAGGGTCCGCCTTCAATGCCTCATCGAGCAAAGCGCCCATCTCCCACGGCGTCCCCCTTCGAAACGCCACCTCGGCCTTGGCCGTCAACAATACCGCCGAGGTCGGCTTTGCGGCCAGCGCCACTGACCCAAAACATCAAAACACCGAACAGCAAGTTCGACCCAAACCGACAGCCTGACTCACGCATCAAGACACCTTCCAGCGTCAGCAAATATGCCTCCAACTCATCACGAGCTTCTTGCTCCCCTACCTCGCAACCTGCTCTGGATAGCACCGCGTACCCGCAATTCAATCACCTTCCCTCGGCCCGCCCTAAAATCAAGAGGTGGCCATCTCCCACACACTCCGGCTCTGGCACCTCACCAGCCTCGACGCGCCCACCGTCTCTGTGACTTGGCTGCTGGCCTTTGCCTGGGCCGGACATGTAAGCCTGCCCCTGTGGCTGCCATGCACGCTGGCCCTCGCGACATGGGCCGTGTACATAGGCGACAGGCTGCTCGACGCCCGCCCCGCCCCATCGGCCGCCTCGCTCCAGCCCCGCAATCTGCGCCCACGCCATCATTTCCATTGGCGATTCCGCCGCTTCTTCATTCCTTTGTCCGCCGCGTCAGCGGTAGCTGCCATCCTCCTCGCGCGGCACTTCATGCTTCCCGATGCCCGCACCCGCAACACCGTGCTGGCCTGCGCCGCTCTCGCCTACTTCACGTCTGTGCACCACCCAAGCCGCCTCATTTCCAGATTCAGAATCCCCAAAGAACTGCTCGTCGCAGTTCTCTTCACGTTCACCTGCATTGCCCCAACCTGGTTCAGAATGGCTTCCGGTCAAATGGGCCAACTCAGCTTGCTCGCCCCCGCCCTGGCGTTCATCACCCTGGCTTGGCTCAACTGTCACGCGATTGAGGTTTGGGAATCCCAGTCAACTGGCTCTTCGCCTGAAATTCGCCGCCTCGCTCTGATATTTGCCACATTTGGCCTTCTGGCCGCTGCAGCGAGCTTCAGTCAGCCTCGTTCAGCGCTGCTGCTGGTCTCAGCCGCCGCGAGCGCGATGCTCCTCGTCCTTCTCGAATCCTTGCGGACCCGGCTCGACGCAACCACCCTCCGCGCCACCGCTGACCTCGTTCTGCTGACACCGCTCGCGCTCCTGGTATTGCGATGAAACCGACGTCTGCGCCCAATTTTGACCGCCTCGCCCACCCCTACCGCTGGCTTGAATACCTCACTTTTGGCCCCTGGCTGCAGCACGCCCGCACACATTTCCTGCCCCAGCTCACTTCCTGCCGCCAAGCGCTCATCCTGGGTGACGGGGATGGGCGATTCACCGCTTCTCTCCTGCGCCAGAACCCCGCCATCCATATCCACGCAGTCGATATCAGCCCCGCCATGCTCCAGGCACTTTCAAAGTCCGCCCAACTCAACGCGGCCCGCCTCACCACAGAGCAGGCCGACCTGCGCCTCTGGACTCCCGGCACCGGTGCCCGCTACGACCTCATCGCCACCCACTTCTTCCTCGATTGCCTTACGACGCGGGAAGTAGCTGACCTCGCCCAGCGCCTCAGCCTGGCTCTTGCACCCCATGCCCTGTGGGTGGTGTCCGATTTCGCCATTCCGCCGACGCTCTTCGGCCGCCTCTTTGCCGCCCCGCTCGTCGCGCTTCTGTACCGCGCGTTCGACATCCTCACCCAACTCCGCCTCACCCAACTCCCCGAGCATCACGTCGCGCTTGAATCCTCCGGCTGGTCCCTGCAATCCCAGGCAATCCGCCTCGGCGGTCTGCTGCTCAGCCAGTTCTGGCACCACCCTTGAAAGCAGCTGAATCCAACCTTGTTCCCCACTCGTCAGTGGGTGCAGCAGGGCGTCGCAGTAGCTAGACGTATCGCCAGAGTCCAGGCAATCCAAGTCGAGGAACCTTTCCCATGCCCGACGCCCCTGTTGCCTTTGCGCCATCCGCCGTCATCGGTTCGGACAAACCCCGCATCGATGGTCCCCTCAAAACGACCGGAGCGGCCCAGTACGCCGCCGACTATCACTTTGCCGGTATGGCGCACGCGGTCGCGGTCACCAGCACATCGCCCACGGTACGATTCGCGCACTCGACGCCAGCAAAGCAGAAAAAATGCCCGGTGTTCTGCTGGTCATGCACCACGAAAATCTGGGTCTCAGATTCGCTACACTTTGTCCATGAATTCACCAGCGAATCCGGTCTCGGTTCCCAAAAATTCGTCGGGCTCCAGACGGTCGATCCTTCGTCTTGGCTTTTTGCTTTCAGCTTTCTTTGCGTTGACCTGGACTCCACTCCTTCGAAGCGACCCCGAACTGTCGCCCACCAAAGCCGACTTGGTGGTCATCCTGAAGAAAGACCATCTCCTCGAACTCCACGCCAACGGCAAAGTCGTCCGCACGTACCTGGTCGCTCTCGGTCGGGGTGGCCTGGCACCGAAGCAAAAGGAAGGCGACGCGCTCACGCCTGAGGGGCACTACGTCATCGACGCCCGCAACGCAGATAGCCGCTATCACAAGGCACTACACGTCTCCTATCCCAACGCGGAAGATCGCAAACGTGCGGCAAAGCTGGGAGCTGCTCCTGGTGGAGCCATCATGATTCACGGGCTGCCAAACGGCAGAGGCTTCATCGGGTCGGCTCATCGCCTCTACGACTGGACCCTCGGCTGTATTGCGGTGACCGATTCGGAAATCGATGAGATCTGGACCATGGTCCCCATCGGCACGCCCGTCGAAATCAAACCCTAAGCACCGGACCATGATTGTCCGTGCTACGCTAAAACCGAGGGATTTTCGCTATGGATATCACGTCGCCGTTTTTCGTCGTACCGGTACTCGCCGTCACCTTCCTGTGCTGCATTCTGTGGGCTTCGCTCACCAGCAAGGAAAAGGACTCGTCCCACTAAAGCAGCCTGGCCTTACTCCACCGTGACAGACTTGGCCAGATTGCGTGGCTGGTCCACATCGCACCCGCGACGCACCGCGATGTAGTAGGCCAACAGTTGCAGCGGAACGATCTCCAGCAGCGGCAGCAGCAGCTCAGGCGCGCACGGTATCGAGATGACATGCTCCACGAGCTGCCCGATATCCTCCTGGCCCTCGACTGCCACTGCAATGACCCGGCCTGAGCGCGCCGTCACTTCCTGCACATTCGAAAGCGTCTTTTCATACCGCAGCCGAGAACCGGCGTCGGAACGATCCTGTGTGGCCAGCACCACCACCGGCAGCGTCTCGTCAATCAGCGCATTGGGCCCGTGCTTCATCTCGCCGGCAGGGTAGCCCTCAGCGTGAATGTAGCTGATTTCTTTGAGCTTCAGTGCGCCTTCGAGGGCAATCGGGAAGTGGATGCCGCGGCCGAGATAGAGAAAGTCGCGCGCTGTTGAAAAGCTCTTGGCCAGCTCTTCGCACTGAGCGCTGATGCCTTTGATCATCTCTTCAATCTTCGCCGGAATCCTGCTCAGCTCCTCGACGAGGGTCAGCGATTCGGCAGCGGTCAACTGCCCGCGCACCTGCGCCAGATGCAGCGCAAACAGAAACAGCGCCGTAATCTGCGCCGTAAACGCCTTGGTCGAGGCCACGCCAATCTCTGGCCCGGCATGGGTGTAGATGGTGCCGCTGGCGTCGCGGGTGATCATCGAGCCCACCACGTTGCAGATCGCTACGGTTTTTGAGCCAAGCGCGATCATCTCCCGCTGCGCGGCCAGGGTGTCGGCGGTCTCGCCCGACTGCGTAATCAGCAGGCCCAGCGCGTTGGGGTCGGCGATGGGGGAGCGGTAGCGGTACTCGCTGGCGTAATCCACCTCAACCGGCACTCGCGCCAGGCGCTCAATCATGTATTTGCCGGCCGTGGCAGCATGCCAACTGGTGCCGCAGGCGGCAATGTTGACGCTGGTAATTTTCCCCAGCTCCTCCGCCGTCAGGCCCATCTCATTCAGAAAGACCTGACCCGTATCGAGCGAGATCCGGCTCAGCGTCGTGTCTCGAATGGCCCGCGGCTGCTCCCAGATCTCCTTGAGCATGAAGTGCTTGAAGCCGCCCTTCTCTGCCTGGATGGGGTCCCAGAGAATCCGCTGGACCTTCAACGGAAGCGGCAAACCCTCGAAATCCGTCAGTTTCACTCCAGACAGGGTAAGAATGGCCATCTCGCCGTCGTTGAGGAAGCAGATATTCCGGGTGTGATGCAGAATGCCCGGCACATCCGAGGCGACGAAGTACTCACCCTCGCCGATGCCAATGACCACCGGCGGTCCAAACCGCGCTGCGATGATCTTGTCTGGCTCGAGCGATGAGAGCACGCCGAGTGCAAAGGCTCCGGTAAGGCGCTTGACCGCCGCGCGAACCGCCACCTCCAGCAGGATCGGTGCGCCGGCGGCTTCTGCGTCCTTCTGCACCTGTTCGATCAGGTGGGCAATGATTTCGGTATCGGTCTCGGTGACGAAAACGTGGCCCTGCGCGGTCAGTTCGCGCTTCAACTCCAGGTAGTTCTCCACAATGCCGTTGTGGACAACGACAATGCGCCCGGTGCAGTCGCGGTGCGGGTGGGCATTCTCTTCCGTGGGGCGGCCATGCGTCGCCCAGCGAGTGTGGCCGATGCCGTAGGTGCCGTGCAGGGGGTGGTCACGGAGGACTTGCTCGATGTTCTTGAGCTTGCCGGGCGCACGCCGAATGGAGAGCTTCTCTTCGCCCGGGCTGCCGACAGCGATGCCCGCCGAGTCATACCCGCGATACTCCAGACGCCGCAACCCCTCAACAATGACGGGGACTACTTCTTTCGAACCAACATAACCGACGATTCCGCACATACGTAAATTCTATTACCCGCTTTGCATCCAGGAGTTGCGGTAATGCTCACAACCAACCTTGCCACCTGCACGCAAATCGTCGGCCGAGCATTCGCTCGCTCTATTCCTCTATGCGGTATGAATAATTCTCAATCACCGGGTTGGTCAGCACGTCCTTGGCGACGCGCTCCACTTCGCTGCGGGCAGCCTCGATGGTCAGCCCCTGAGCGAGCGAAAGCAGGAAGTACTTGCCTTGCCGCACATCTTCCACGGCGGTGTACTGGTGCTTGCGCAATGCGTTTTGGATGGTCTGCCCTTGTGGGTCAAGAACAGAGGTCTTTAATGTGACATAGACATGAGCCTTCATTTCCACGATTATAGTATTTCTCCAGGTTTGTCGCTCAATGCCCAACCTCCGGCTCGATTCTCCACGCCGGACTCAACCCCCCTAACGAGGAGAATTCACACCAATGGTCAATTATCTTGAATTGCCGATCGGCGATCGGGCCCCTGAAGTCTTTCGCGCCGTGATAGAAATCCCCAAGGATGGCACCAACAAGTTTGAGTACGACAAGGAACTGCACGTCTTCAAGCTGGATCGCAATCTGTACTCACCGGTGCATTATCCCGGAGACTACGGATTCATCCCTTCAACGCTGAGCGATGACGGCGATCCGCTTGACGTGCTGGTACTGGTGCCTTACCCCAGCTTTTCAGGATGCGTGCAGGAGGTAAGGCCGATTGGCCTCCTGGAGATGCTCGACCAGGGCGTGCTGGACGAAAAAGTGCTGGCCGTTGGGAACAATAATCCCCGCTATAACAATGTGTGGAACTACACCGATATTTATCCCCACATGCTCAAGGAGATTACGCACTTCTTCTCGATCTACAAGGATCTGGAAGGCAAGCGCGTCGAAATCAAGGGCTGGCACGACGCTGCCTACGCCCGCGACCACATCATTTATTCAAAGAAGCAGTTTGAAGACTCCAAGCTGAACAACAGCTAGCCCCACTGACAGGAGGGGAGAGTACCGATGCGGAAGCTGAGTTTTGCGGCACTGGTTTTCCTCTCGTCCCTGATTACGGTCGAGCTGTCCGCTCAGGACTCGCTCCCTGACTCCGGCGCAATCCGCTCATTTTACGAGACCGGGTTGCGCCGTATTGGCATCGTCGGCAGCAGCCTCACCATCCTTCGCGACGGCAAGGTTGCTCTCCACGACAACTATGGCCTGCAAAGCCTCTCTCCTGAGGTGCCCGTCGACAATGAAACCGCCTTCCACTGGGCCTCCTGCACCAAGAGCCTCACGGGTGTTGCGATCATGCAATTGCGTGATCGGGGTCAGCTTTCGCTCGACGATCCGCTGGTCAAATACATCCCTGAACTTGCCGCGGCGCACAATAGCTTTGGCCCGATTGCACAGATAACCATTCGCCACGTCATGTCGCATTCCGGCGGATTTCGCGACGCAACCTGGCCCTGGCGCGATGACGACAAAGACTGGCAGCCCTTTGAACCGACCCAATGGTCGCAAATTGTGGCCATGATGCCGTATACCGATGTTGCCTTCAAGCCGGGTTCCCGCTTCAGCTATTCAAACCTTGGCGTCATCTTCCTGGGGGAAATCATTGAACGGCTCTCCGGCGACCCCTACGCCGTCTACATGGAAAAGAACGTGCTCCGTCCCCTGGGGATGAGCCGCTCTTACTTTGACCGGAGCCCTTACTTCCTGCTCGCCCATCGATCCCACAGCTGGGACCGAAAGAACAGCAAGCTGACTGAAGACTTCTTCGACTTCAACACCGGTGTCACGCGCTCCAACGGCGGGCTCAATGCGCCGATTCCCGACATGGTCAGGTATCTGAATTTCCTGCTGGGCGACCCCTCACGCGAGGTGGAATATGGCGTCATCCTCAAGCGCACCTCCATTGAAGAAATGTGGAAGCCACGGCTGCCAGTTCCGCCAGACGACGACTTTCAGTCGCGCACCGGTGCGCAGGATGAGGTGGCAACCAGCTTCTTCGTCCACACCGACCGGCAGCTCAAACTGATCGGCCACGCTGGCTGGCAAAACGGATTCCGCAGCCATTTCTACCTTGATCCGGCAACCCACAGCGCCTACATCGTGGCGTATAACACTGACGCCCAAGATGCCTCACAGAACACGCGCAGCTTTGACTTTGAACTGCGCGACTATCTGATTGATCACTTCTTCCTCGTCAATTAGAGCCAGCACAGGTCAATCCAGGACCAGCATAGGTCAATCCAGGGCCAGCACAGGTCAATTTAGGACCAATTCAGGTCAATCGCCAACAGATGTCGCCAGCCGCCGCCGGTTTTGGCCCCAGGTCGTGAGCCAATACAATACCGGGCCAACCAGCGCCACCAGAAACGCAAACAGCAGCGCGGAAAATCCGCTGACTATCTGCTCTGCGCGTGAAGCGTAAAGTGCGTAACCAATCAAGACTGTCGGCCCGACCCCCAGCGCGCAAGCCAGGGCCAGATTGCCCGCCTTGAAGGGCCGCTCAAGATTGGGTTCCCGCACCCGCAACACCACCAGCGCGACGAATTCAAGCACCAGGCTGGCACCGTACAGGCTGAGGTCAATTGAGATGAGCCGCTCAAATTTCAGGTTGAGTGCCAGAGCCCATGCGATTGCGCACAGCACGACAGAAACATAGGGCACTCCCCGGCTGTTCCGCCGGGTCACGATTCGGGGCAACATGCCGTCCTCAGCCATCGCTACTGGCAGCCGCGTGTAGCTCATCATCAGCACGTTGAACATCCCAAAACCATTGATCGCCCCACCGGCAACCACCGCCGTCGCCAGGATTGGGCCACCGATCATGCCCGCCGCATCGGCCCACGAGCCCGTAGAAAAATTCGCCACTGAAATGCCCATCAGCGCAACCGCCGCAAGCGGCAAGATGTAGGTGACTGCTACCAGCATCGCCGCTGAAACCATCGCCAGCGGGTAGTTCCGCTGCGGATTCTCAACCTCCTGCGCCACCGTTGAGGCGTTATCCCAGCCCATGTAATTCCACATTGCGACCAGGATCGCGGTCGAAAGGGATGCCTCTGTAGACGCGGCATGCCACTGAATCACTGGATGGGCAGTAAATCCGTGCCAGAATCCCAGCGCAATGAACACCGCAAACGGTGCCAGCAAAAGCACGAACAGCCCCACTGTCCCCTCGCCAACCGCCGGAGCCCCGCGCAGGTTCCACGCGCAACAAACCACCACGACCAGCAGAGACCAGAAATAGGCGCGAGGCCCCGCAGTCAGATCTGGATTGAATCGGCTGAGGTAGCTGACGAAAATCGTCGGGTAAATCGCCATGTCAAAAACGCTCGCCGCGAGCGACAGCCACCCCTCCTGGTACCCCCAGAAAGGGCCGAGCGCACGGCGTACCCAAACATAAAATCCGCCTTCAGCCGGAATGGAACTGGCGAGTTCCCCGATCATCAGAGTCGTTGGAAGACTCCAAAGAAAGGGCAGCAACACCAGAATCAAAATGGCCTTGCCAAATCCGGCACCCCCGAGAATATCCTCAATTCCGTACGGCCCACCAGAAACCATGAAGTAGGTGGCCGCAATCAACGGAATGATCCGGAGCTTCCGCCGAGCCGGTTTGAGTGCGAAACGCATGACTGTGAATCTAACAACGATTTGCCCCTGTCCCTAGCAAAAAATGCGACCGGCTCGTCGCTGTTCAAGTCCAACCGTTCCCGCCACCCCAGCCGAGTGCTTTCTCGCCCAGGCTAACGCCTAATTGCATCTTTAGAATCGAGCGAAAAGCCGCGAAACTCCGGCATCGGGTATAATCCGAATGAGTCGGAGAGATGGCCGAGTGGCTGAAGGCGGCGGTTTGCTAAACCGTTGTAGGGTCAAAAGCTCTACCGGGGGTTCGAATCCCCCTCTCTCCGCCAGTAATCCTTTCAAAGCCTTCCTGAGACAACCAGAAAATAGCCTCTCTCTGCTTTCGCACTCTCCGTGCGAAGCGAAAAATTACAAAGTGGGCTGAAGGCCATGAGAAAAAGCCCGCTTCAATGCTCGGCTTGACAGGGGTTAGATGGGAATACAGGTTGCTCTGAATCATCGGACCCAGTACCGGTACGACAAAGCGGTTTCCCTCGGTCCTCAGGTTATTCAGTTGCGTCCTGCGCCCCACTGCAGGACCCCGATTCTCAGCTACGCCCTCCGTGTAGACCCCGCCGAGCACCTCCTCAACTGGCAGATGGATCTTCATAACAACCATCTGGCACGGCTCATCTTTCAGCAAAAGACCGATAAATTTGTGGTCGAAGTCAATCTCGTCGCGGATCTCTCACCCATCAATCCATTCGATTTTTTCCTCGAGCCAGGCGTCGCTGATTACCCCTTCACCTACGCCCCCGAGCTGGCTCTGGATCTTGCGCCGTATCGATCCGTTGAACGGCTCGGTCCGCTTCTGAAGACGTTTCTCGAGAACTTTGCCCCACTTCAGCAAAAGGCCGCCAAAACCGGAACCATCGCCCTGCTGCTCGAGTTGAATCGCCACGTCCGCGACCAGATTGCCTATGGCACAAGGCTGGAACCGGGTGTGCAAAGCTGCGAAGAAACGCTGGCGCTCCGCGCTGGCTCCTGCCGCGACTCGGCCTGGCTCCTTGTCCAGTTGCTGCGCCATCTCGGGATTGCTGCGCGGTTTGTTTCCGGCTACCTCATTCAACTCGCCCCCGACGACGTGCCTCTCGATGTGTCTGTTGCGGGGCCCAGCGGCCCCAGCGAAGACTCCGCCGACCTGCACGCGTGGGCTGAAGCCTACCTCCCCGGTGCGGGCTGGATTGGTCTCGACCCCACCTCGGGTTTTCTCGCCGGCGAAGGGCATATCCCGCTCGTTTGTACCCCTACAGCTGCCCAGGCAGCTCCCATCTCGGGCACCGCCGAGCCAGCCAATGTCGATTTGAGCTTCTCCATGACCATCCGGCGACTGAACGAAGCTCCCCGCGTCTCCAGGCCGTTTTCTGAAGAGGACTGGGCCAACGTTGAGCAGCTTGCCCACCAGGTTGATCGCGACCTCGCGGCGCAGAATATCCGACTGACCATGGGCGGCGAGCCCACTTTTGTTGGCATCGACGAGCCGGAAAGCGCGCAATGGAATATCGAGGCTCTCGGGCCAATCAAGCGCACCCGCGGCCTGGACCTGATTCGTGCCATTCGCGACAAGGTCGCCCCCACTGGGCTGCTCCACTTCGGCCAGGGCAAGTGGTATCCAGGCGAGCCGCTGCCTCGCTGGGCCCTCAGTTGCTACTGGCGGGCCGACGGAGTGGCTGTCTGGCAGAATCCTGCACTCATTCCGACTGAAGAAGAAAAGTCGTCATACGGGGTTGAGGATTCGTTGCGCTTTGCCGAGGCGCTCACTCGCCGCCTGCAGGTCAGCCGCGAAAATCTCCTCCCCGCCTACAATTCCGGCGAAGAAGAAGCGGCTGGTTACGTTCTGCCCATCCGCCGCCGCCAGCCTGCGGGCAAACTCAGCGGGTCCAGCCTGTTCTGGTCGAGCCAGCTTTGGTTCCCCCGTCCCGAGCGCCTCGAACTCATGTTTGGCGATGGCCCCATTGGCTTCCGCATCGCGGCCGAAGTAATCCCCTGGGTGGCTCCGGATGAGTTGCACTACGAGCCCGATGCAGCGCCGTTTGAAAACAAGGCAAAGCTGCCTGCCACCCAGCCGCGTCGTCCAGATCTATTTGCAGCACAGCCCACGCCCGATCCACTGCCGCCGCTTTCAAGCACTGCGGAGACTGCCCCGGTGCTGGTCCGTACCGCGCTCTGCATCCAGGCTCGCGAAGGCCGTGTGCACGTTTTTCTGCCCTTCACCTCAGAGCTTGCAGACTACCTTGAATTGATCGCCGCTATCGAAGACACCTGCGCTCACCTGGAAATGAAGGTCTGGGTTGAGGGCTATACCCCGCCTGCGGACTCCCGCCTCCGTTTCTTTAGCGTCACCCCTGATCCCGGCGTACTCGAAATCAATCTGCCCCCCGCAAGCAATTGGGATGAGCTCGAAGGTCTCCACGTCCTGCTCTTTGAAGAGGCGCGCAAGAACCGGCTGGTCGCCGAAAAATTCCACTACGACGGCGGGCATCTCGCAACCGGCGGCGGCAGCCACATCGTCATTGGCGGCGCGACTGTTTTGGACAGCCCCTTCCTCCGCCGCCCTGACCTGCTCCGCAGCATGGTTGCCTTCTGGCAAAACCATCCCTCGCTCTCCTATCTCTTCTCTGGCATGTACGTCGGCCCGACCAGCCAGTACCCGCGCGTCGACGAGGCTCGCACCGACGCTCTCTACGAGCTGGAAGTGGCCTTCGCCAATCTTCCTCCCAATGACTGCCCGCCCTGGGTCATCGACGGACTCTTCCGCAACCTGCTCGTCGATATGACCGGCAACTCGCATCGGGCCGAGTTCTGCATTGACAAGATGTTTCCTCCCGAGGGCCTTGGCCTCCAGCTCGGCCTGCTCGAGCTCCGCGCCTTCGAAATGGCTCCGCATCTCCGCATGAGCCTCTTGCAGTCGCTGCTGATTCGCGCTCTCATCGCCGCGTTCTGGAAGACTCCCTTCGAGGGCCACCTCATCCGCTGGGGTACCTCGCTGCATGATCGCTTCATGCTGCCGCATTTTGTGCAGCGCGACCTCGGCGAAGTGCTCGCGCATCTTTCCCGCTCCGGCTTCGACTTCCAGCCAAGCTGGTTCCGCGCTCACTACGAATTCCGCTTCCCGAAAATCGGCAGTATCCAGGCCGAGGGCATGGAGCTCGAGCTTCGCCACGCCCTCGAACCCTGGAACGTGCTCGCCGAGGAGACCGTCTCGGGCAGCACCGTGCGCAGCGTAGACTCGTCAATGCAGCGCATGCAGGTCAGGCTTTCCGGCATCGCCACCGCATCACGCTACGTCGTCTCCTGCTACGGGCGTCGCGTTCCGCTTACGCCGACCGGCGAGCCGGGCGTCGCCATCGCCGGCATTCGCTACCGGGCCCGGCGCTTCAAGGCAGCTCTGCATCCCACCGTGCCCATTCACGCCCCCCTCGTCTTTGATTTGATTGATACCTTCAGCGAACGCTCCATCGCCCGCTGTACCTACTTTGTCGCTCCACCCGATGACCGAGTCTATCCAAACCGCCCCGTCAACGCCGCTGAGGCTGAAGAGCGGCGCAAAGAGCGCTTCGTGGTCAACGACCATACCTTCGGCTCCATCGTCGTGCCCCAAGAAGAGACAAACCCCCTCTTCCCCATCACGCTCGACCTGCGTATTCCCGAGCCCGGCAAGTTTGGAAAGGTTATTCCTTTCGAAGGCATGCCCTTGGCAGGCAAACCATGACCGTCGATCTCGACCAGACCCCGCTGCGCTATGGAGGTGCTTACGACGAGCTGTCCGCCGACGGTGTCACCCCCCGTGCGCACTGGGCCCACCTGATCGAGTCCTTCCGGGCCATCGGTCCAGAAGAGCTGGGCCGCCGCTGGAACCGCGCCGAGCGCCGCATTCGCGAAAATGGCATCACCTACAACATTTACAGCGATCCGCTCGGGGCCAATCGACCCTGGAAGATTGATGTTGTCCCGTTTCTCATTCCTTCCGACGAGTGGCGCTTTATTGAGGCCGGCATCGTGCAGCGCGCCCAACTGCTCAGCCTCGTTCTTGAGGACCTTTACGGCCCGCAGCGCCTCATCGCGGAAGGGCATTTTCCAGCTGCGCTCCTCTACGCAAACCCGGCATTCCTCCGCCCACTTGTCGGTGTCCGCGTTCCGGCGCACAGCTATCTTCAGATGCTTGCGGTCGATCTCGCCCGCTCCCCCGACGGCAAATGGTGGGTGCTCGCCGACCGCACCCAGGCTCCCTCGGGCAGCGGCTATGCCCTCGAAAACCGCACGATCGTCAGTGACGTGCTCCCCGACCTGTTTCGCACCTCCAACGTGCTGCGCCTGGCACCTTTCTTTCGGGCGCAGCGCGAAGCCCTGACCAGCCTGTCTCAAAAAGACAACCCGCGCATCGTGCTCCTGACTCCCGGCCCCCATAACGAAACCTACTTCGAGCACTCGTATATCGCACGTTACCTCGGTTTCACACTCGTTGAGGGCGCAGACCTTACCGTCCGCGACCGCTGCGTCTACCTCAAAACTGTAGACGGCCTCGAGCAGATTGACGTGATCCTGCGCCGCGTAGACGACAGCTTTTGTGACCCTCTTGAATTGCGCAGCGAATCGCTGCTCGGCGTGCCCGGGCTGGTAGACGCCATCGTTGCCGGCAACGTGCAGGTCGCAAATGCGCTGGGGAGCGGAGTCATTGAAACCGCAGCCGTCATGCCCTTTCTTCCCGGCCTCTCCAGGCACCTGCTCGGCGAAAATCTCAAGCTTCCCTCCGTCGCCACCTGGTGGTGCGGGCAATCCTATGCCCTCGATTGGGTCCTCAATAACCTCGATACCGTCGTCGTGAAGCCAGCCTTTCCCTCCCGTGGCATAGAGCCGGTTTTCGGGGCCGAGATCCCCGCAGCGGAAAAACGAAAATTTGCCGACCAGATGCGCGCCCGGCCCTATGAATACGTCGCTCAGGAGCAGGTCACGCTTTCAACGGCGCCGGTGTGGGAGCACGGTCACCTCGATGCGCGCAGCGTCGTTTTGCGCGCCTATGTGCTCAACACCGGCAGCGGGTGGATCGCGATTCCGGGCGGTTTGGTGCGAGTTGCTGAAAGCGAAGAAGCAGCCGACGGCGCCGGAAAAGGCCCCGTCGTCTCCATGCAGCGCGGTGGCCACAGCAAGGATGCCTGGGTCCTCTGGGATAGCCCGGTCGATACCTTCAGCATGTTGCGCCCTCGCGGCGAACCCATTGACTTGAGCCGCGTCGAGCGGGCCGTTCCCAGCAGCGTCGCCGACAACGTCTTCTGGCTGGGCCGCTATGTTGAACGAGCAGAGAATATCGCACGTCTCGCACGCACCATGATCTCCCGTATTCGTCGTGCCGATAAAGCAGAGCTCGGCTGTCTGCTTCGCCTGCACGGCTGTCTTGAGTCCCGCTACAGCAAACTCCCCAAGGCAAGGGGCAAGAGACTCAATGCCATTGCACTCGAAAAGGAACTCGTCTCCCTGCTCATCGATCCAAAGCGACCTGACAGCCTCGTCTCAACCCTTGGAGAGGTTTCCAGAGTCGGCGGCAACGTCCGCGAACGCCTCTCCGCGGACATGACATTCCTCATCGGCAAGCTTCGAGACTCCGTTCAAATTGAATCCCGCACCCAGTTCCTTGAGTACCCCGCAATCCTGACGAACTGCCTGGAACTGCTCTCTGCTTTCTCGGGAATGGAGCGCGAAAACATCAATCGCGGCTCCGGCTGGCTCTTCATGAGCCTGGGCCGCCGCCTCGAGCGCGCCATCTTCCTCGCCCGCCAGCTTCGCGAAGTCACCACGCCGCTCGCCGAGGAGGACTGGCCGCTCCTTGAATGCCTGCTCGAAGTAGCCGACAGCTCCATGGCCTATCGGACTCGCTACTACACCACGCTCCAACCCCTCGCTCTGCTCAACGTACTCATGGTCGACCAGAAAAATCCCCGCTCCCTCGACTTCCAGCTCAGCCACCTTGAAGAGCTTTACGAAAAACTTCCTCGCCACGCACGAGAAGATGTCAAAGCCATGCGGGAGGCACTGGAACTCCTGCGTGCCATCGATCTTTGCAAACTGAGCTACCCCCTGCCGGGGGCCTCGGTTGAGTCGATTGCCGCCAGTGGCACTTCCGGCCTAGCAAGACTTGAAAAATTTCTCCGCGAGCTGGAAATCCTGCTCCCCTCCTGGTCAAACAATCTTTCAAGCCGGTACTTTAGCCATGCCCGCACCTTGCCAATTACCATAGGTCAATGATGTACAAGATCGTCCACCGAACTACCTATAAATACAAATATCCAGTCTCGGTGGGCAACCATGTCGCATGCCTCAAACCGCGCAACCTTCCCAACCACCAGTTGGCCCAGAGTCAACTGCACATCTTTCCCACCCCGGTCACACGGTCTGAGCGCGTCGACTTCTATGGCAATACGCTCTGCTTTTTCACGATTCAGGAACCCCACAAGGAGTTGGTCGTCGAGGCGCAAAGCCAGGTAAGGCTGGCAGGACCAGCGCCTCAAGCCTCTGAAAATATGATTCCATGGGAAGAGGCCGCCCGCTCCCTCCCTTCCGATCACAGCCCTGCAGGTCTCGAAGCGTTTCAGTTTGGATTTGAATCACCCCGCATTCGCGTCCGGCCGGAGTTTGCCGCCTACGCCCGCCTCTCCTTCACCCCGCGGCGGCCCATGCCAGAGGCGCTGCGCGACCTCACCACCCGCATCTTCAAAGACTTTCACTTCGACGCCAAAGTCACCAACGTCCGCACTCCTCCTGAAGAGGTCTTCAAAAAACGGCGAGGCGTCTGCCAGGACTTTGCCCACGTGCAGATTGCCTGCCTTCGCTCGCTCAATCTCGCTGCACGCTACGTCAGCGGGTACCTCCGCACCTATCCCCCGCCCGGTAAGCCCAGACTCATTGGTGCCGACGCGTCGCACGCATGGGTGTCTGCCTACTGCCCCGGAAGCGGCTGGCTCGACGTCGATCCCACCAACAATGTCGTCCCCTCCGATGGTCACGTCACCCTCGCCTGGGGCCGGGACTACAGCGACGTAAGCCCCCTTCGCGGCCTGGTACTGGGCGGCGGTGCTCACACCCTCAAAGTGGGTGTCGATATGGAACCAGTCGAAGCATAACGCCTTCTGAAAATCCCCAGGGCCTCCGGCAACACCCCGGCGGTTGCATACCCCGGCAATACCCGCGTACACTCCTTTGCGAACCAAAAAACAGCCAGCAACTGCGCCGAACCAGGTCGCACCGGGCAGTGCAGTTCGCAGCCAATAAACCGATTTTCGCTGGAACCAGACCCCGGGACTTCCCTCAACTCAATCAGCTTCAGGCTACAAACTTAGATTGCAATCTTCAAACAGGAGTCAACGTGCGCGTTCACCGAGGTACCATGCTGCTTTCCCTCGCCCTGATGGGTCTGGCAATGACGTTTTCCAGACCCTTGCCTGGCCAGAGCACTTCTCTTGAAACCCTGCCAGCCGCACCCCACAGCAAGCAGATTCACCTCAAACATGTGCTCGTCATTGGACAAACCAAGGGCTTCGAGCACGATTCCGTCTCAACCGCCATGGCAACCATCTTCAACCTCGGCAAAGAGAGCGGCCTGTGGGACACCACGATGCGCACCGATACCGAGTTGCTCACCAAGAAAGACCTAGGCCGCAATACCAAAAATCTCAACTACTTTGACTTGATCATCTTTGCCAGCACCACCTCAGAGCTGGACATGGACGACAGTCAAAAGGCAGACATGCTCTCCTTCATCCATGACGATGGCAAAGCCTTCATCGGTATCCACGCCGCGCTCGACACCAACTACAAATGGCCGGAATACGGCGAAATGATCGGCGGATGGTTCGACGAGCATCCCTGGACCACCTTCCAGGCACCCATCCTGACAGAAGACCCGGATTTCCCCGCCGTGCGCCACTTCCCCAAAGCTTTTGTGAAGTTCGACGAGATCTATCAGCCCAAATCATGGTCCCGCGACAAGGTCAACGTCCTGCTCAGCCTCGACGCCTCCAAGCTGAACTTTGACCCCAAGAACACCCGCATCCATCGCACCGACCATGACTTCCCCGTCGCCTGGAGCAAGATGTACGGCAAGGGTCGCGTCTTCTACTCCACGCTCGGCCATACCGAAGAAGCCTGGGACGATCCCGACATTCGCAAGATGTACTTTGAGGCCGTACGCTGGGCGCTCGGCATGACAGAGGGCAGCACCGCCACCCACGCCAAACCGGCAGCCCGGTAGATCTCTTTCCACAAAGTTGCGACGAAGAGGAATCGATGAAAAGACTCGGAATGGGCCTGGTCGGCCCCGGATTTGTGGCCCGGCACCACATCGACGCAGTGCGGCGGCTCGGCGATGTCGATGTGATCGCAGTTGCTGGCTCCTCCCAGGCGTCCGCCGAAAAGAAAGCGCACGAATACAAGGTGGATCGCGCTTACGGCAACTACCACGACCTGATCGCAGACCCGGCTGTGGACGTCATCCACAACACCACGCCCAACTACCTGCATCTGCCCGTTACCCTGGCAGCTCTTGCGGCGGGCAAGCACGTCATTTCCGACAAGCCCTTGGCCATCAATCCAGACGAAGGGCGGCAAATGCGCGACGCCGCCCTGGCTGCAGGAGTAGCCCACGTCGTCACCTTCAACTACCGTGGCAATCCGCTCGTGCAGCAGGCACGGGGCATGGTAGCCAAAGGCGAAAGCGGCGACCTGAGCTTCGTCCACGGGCACTACCTCCAGGATTGGATGGCCGACCCCAACGTCTACTCCTGGCGCTCCGATCCAGCCAAGGGCGGCGCAACCTCTGCCCTTGGCGATATTGGCTCCCATTGGTGCGATCTCGCCGAGCATGTTTCAGGCCTCAAAATCGTATCGGTCCTCGCCGACATCACCACCGTCATTCCAGTGCGCTATTCGGCAGGAGCTTCGGCTGAGGCCTTCTCGTCCAAGGCCGGGGCAGATCGCGTGCCGGTTGATGTGCGGTCAGAAGATCTGGCCAGCGTGCTCCTGCGCTTTGAAAACGGTGCCAAGGGCTGTTTCTCGGTCGGCCAGGTGCTGCCCGGCCACAAGAACGACCTGGTCCTCGAAGTCAACGGCCGCAACCTCTCGCTGAAATGGAAGCAGGAGCAGCAAAACGAGCTCTGGATCGGCCGCCATAACCGCGCCAACGAGCTCCTGGCCAAGGATCCTTCCCTGGTTTCAGAAGACGCTCTGCGCTACACCCACCTGCCCGGCGGCCATCAGGAGTCCTGGGCAGACGCCTTCTGCAACCTCATCCGCGACGCCTATGGCTGGATCCAGGCCGGGGCCACGCCTGCCACCAAACCCTCCATGTTGCCCACTTTTGAAGACGGCTATCGCTCCGTCTGCCTCGTCGACGCCATGCTCCGCAGCAGCCGCGCCGGGGGCGTCTGGGAGCCAGTTCAATTCCATCCAGCCGGTTCGTAGAACCCCAGTGACAACTCTCCCATCGGCAGTGCATGATGACAACCAGAATTTGAAACGGGAGCCTTAGGAATGAGATTGGGAGTATTCACCCCCCTGCTGTCGCAGCTATCGCTCGAAACGGTTTTGGCCAAGCTCAAGACGCTGGATATTTCTACCGTTGAGCTGGCCACTGGCAGCTATCCGGGCAGCGCACACTGCGACCTCGGAATGCTGGAAGATGCGGCTGCTATCGAGAGCTTCAAGGCTCTCTTGCAAAAGCACGAATTCTCGATCAGCGCCCTCAGTTGTCACAGCAACCCCCTGCATCCTGACCCGGCGCAGGCCGGCGCGGCCCAGGAAGTGAATCGCAAAACCATCCTCCTCGCCGAAAAACTCGGCGTTTCGACCGTCGTCGATTTCTCAGGCTGCCCCGGCGATCAACCCGGCGCCAAGGCCCCCAACTGGGTCACGTGCCCCTGGCCTCCCGAGTACCTTGACGTGCTTGCCTGGCAGTGGGATAAAGTCGTCGGGCCTTATTGGATTGACCGCGCCAGATTCGCCTCCGACCACGGCGTCCGCATCGCTATCGAAATGCACCCCGGCTTCGTTGTCTACAGTCCTGAAACCATGCTCCGCCTGCGCTCCATCGCCGGCCCGGCTCTCGGCTGCAACTACGATCCCAGCCACATGTTCTGGCAGGGAATCGACCCCATTGCCGCCATCCGCATCCTCGGCGATGCCATCTTCCATGTCCACGCAAAAGACACCCAGATGTACCCCGTCAACCTCACCCGCACCGGCGTTCTCGATACCAAACCCTACACCGATGAGCGCAACCGAGGCTGGATCTTCCGCACCTGCGGCTACGGCCACGGAGCCGAGTGGTGGAAGGAATTTGTCTCCACCCTGCGTCTGTTCGGCTACGATGACGTCCTTTCCATCGAGCATGAAGACAGCCTGCTCTCTCCGGATGAAGGTCTGAGCCGCGCCGCACGGTTCCTCAACGAAATCGTCCTCAAGGAAACGCCCGCAGCAGCCTGGTGGGTCTGAGATTCAGCAGGCTGCTCCCCGTAACCGGCAAAGGGCACGCCCCACCGATACATCTCGGTCTGGAGCCTGCCCTTTTCTTTGAAGTGCCGCGACACCAACGGCCTTGTCTGCTTTTGTCCTCTATTTCGTGCGCAGATAGGCGATCAGATCATCAAAGTCAGAGTCTTTGAAGTCCGGATGAGGGGGCATCGGCGGCTTCGCGTCAGCCACTCCTTCCTTCACAACCCTTCGCACCTTGGCCTCTCCATCCGTCTCCACAATGCCCAGCAGGGAAGGGAAGATAGGCGGAATGCCAGCGCGTGAAGCCTGGTGGCAGACCATGCAATTGGCCGAATAGATCACCTTGCCATGCTCCGGGTCTCCCTTATGTGCCGCGGCTGCATGCGCCTCCGCTACCGCCACCGGCTGCTTGCCGTCTTTGCCGACGGTTTGGGCGCCGCCGGCTTTCAATTCCTTTGAGAGAGCGGTCGCGTCTGTCTTCTTTGCATTAGCGTCAGCCGCCGACTTTATTGCTGCGGGCGGCGCGGCCACCGGTAAAGCTGTCGCAACCTCCGGGGTCCCTGACGACCTGTCGTCGTCTGCCGTAACACCCCACGAATCCAGAAAGTTCTTCGAGTAGCTCGCCTTTTCCAGCAGATCCGTCACCGTGGCGACCTTCGCCCCGCTGGGAACATCCGCGCTGGTCGCATTCTGGCTCAGCTGGAGTGCGCGAATGTAGGCTGCGACAGCCCACCGGTCTTCCGGTGCCAGCTCTACCCGGTAGCTCGGCATTGCTCCGTAACCGTGCGACATCACAAAGAAAAAGTGGCCCAGCGGAGCCTGCCTTAGACGGGTTCCCTGAAAATTTCCGGCTGATTTGTATCCCCGTCCAACAATGGCGCCCATCCCGTTACCAACGCGCGAGTGGCAGGGTGAGCAGTAGATGTTAAAGCGCTCCTTGCCTCGCATGAGCACCGTAAGATTCGCCGCGAACGGCAGAGCATTTCCTTCGGCGCCATTGATCAGGCCAGTATAAAAGTATCCGTCCTCAAGCGGCTCAGAACGCGAAACCGTCCCCGGCACCTTGGGCCGCGCTGATCGGCCATCCTGGAAAAATGCAGAATGGCGTTGCGGAATGAACTTGGGCTGGTCCTGCATGTCCTGTCGGCAACCAACAAAAAACAGCAACCCCAGCAAACCCACGCATGCCAGGGCAGCGCGCTTTGACTTGTACTTCATCCAACCCCCGGGAAGCTTCCGATAGCTCTTCGCAAATTGCGCTGCAGTGTCAACCGCACAGCGCCTCGGCTCACCCCCGTGGCAGGGATTCCCCGGTGCAAATTCAGCTCGGCTCCGGACTAGTATAGCGAGAGCCCCGCACTTCTGGTGTTTGAATTGGAATTGAAACAAGAGATTTAAGCGACTTCCGCAACATCATTCTGAGACGCTATACTTGTTCGGAATCAGGCAACGAACCCAGCTCCAGCACGAACGCAAAATAGAAAAGAAGAAAGCTGGGATCATTTCCCAGGTCCGCATGGTAACGCTTTCTTCCTTTTGAGATTCCGCAACAAATCAGAGGGGCCTATTCAGAAATCCTGAATGAATTTTATTTCGCCGCCCCCATGTCGGCGAGATACAAGTGGAGCGCTTTAATTCGCATGACAACTCACCTGCTCAAGCAACGCCTTCTTTTTGGTTCTATTTCTGTTCTTTCTCTGGTGGCACTATCCTTCGCTTTCACTCAACCACCCGTGCAAGCCTCCTCCGCTGCACAGGCACCCGCCCCGGCGACGGATGCGTCTGCCGCCAAACAGGGAGAGGCCCTCTTTCAGCAGAGTTGCGCCTTTTGCCACGGCCGCGACGCCATGGGTGGCGAAACCGGCCCCGATCTTACCCGCTCCAAGCTCGTCCTCGGCGACAAGACCGGTGACCAGATCATGGCCGTAATTCACGAGGGACGAATCGAAAAGAAGATGCCTCCCTTTCCCTTCGCCCCGCCTGAGTTGCGCTCCCTCGTCGCCTTCATCCGCGCCCGGGTCGTGGTAGCCGACTCCGAGAAGGGTGGTCGGCGCGGAGTCGATGTTGCCGACCTGCAAACAGGCAACGTCGAGCAGGGGAAGAAGTTCTTCGATGGCCCCGGCACTTGCTCCAAATGCCACTCGCCCGCCGGTGATCTCGCCGGTATCGCCTCACGCCACAAGGGCCTCGAACTCGAGATGCGCATGCTCTACCCCCGCGATGCCCGCAGCAAAGTCTCCGTCACCATGTCTACCGGCAAATCCATCACCGGAACCCTCGCCTACCTCGACGAATTCACCGTTGGTCTGCGCGACGCCGAGGGCATTTACCACTCCTGGAGCATCGAGAACGTGAAATACAAAGTGGATTCGCCCGTCGATGCCCATGTCGAGATGTTCCCCAAATACACCGACGACGACATTCACAACCTCATGGCGTACCTGCAGACCCTGCGGTAACAGCTGCCCACGTCAAGCGATATGAAGTCAAGCCATATGAAGTCAAGCCATATGAATTTGCTCCAAGAGGTTCTCTTCAAGATGAAGTTGTCGCGATTCACCCTGGTCTTAGCGTCCTGCGGAGTTCTGGCCCTCGCCGCCTCGCCCCTCTCCATGCGTGCGCAGAATCTCGAGACCACCCAGATCCAGAGTCCATCCCCCGATTCGTGGCCCACCTACCACGGCGATTACACCGGCAAGCGCCATAGCCGCCTCACCCAGATCACGCCTGAGAATGTCGACAACATGAGCCTGGCCTGGGCATTCCAGACCCGGCAGACCGCCGACATCAAGTCCTCTCCACTGCTCGTCGATGGCGTCCTCTATTTCACCGTTCCAGACAACATCTGGGCAGTCGATGCGCGCTCAGGCCACCAGCTCTGGCACTTCAACCACCCCACCAAAGAGGGCGACCACATCGGCCACCGCGGAGTCGCCATGTATAAGGGCTGGCTCTACTTCACCACGCCCGACGCACATCTCATTTCGCTCAATGCCAAAGACGGCACTGTCCGCTGGGACAAAATCATCGCCGACGTCAAGCTCGGCTACTGGTCCACCATGTCGCCCCTGGTGGTGCAAAAAGATGGACCGGCCCACGTCATCGCCGGCGTCGGCGGCGACCTCGACAACCTGCCCGGCTACCTTCGCTCCTTCGACCCTGAAACCGGCGCACTCCAATGGGAGTGGGATGCAACCACCCCGACCAACACCCCCAACGGCACCACCGGTGGCACCACCTGGATGACCGGCACCTACGACCCGGACCTCAATCTGCTCTATTGGGGTACCGGAAATCCCACCCCCGTCCTCACCGGCTCCACCCGACCCGGCGATGACCCCTGGACCTGCAGCATCGTCGCTCTCAATCCCGATACCGGCAAGCTGGTCTGGGGATTTGTCGCTTCCCCCCATGACACCCACGACTGGGACGCCGTCGAAACCCCCGTCCTCGTTGATGCCGACTTCCATGGCCAGCCCCGCAAGATGCTCATGCAAACCTCGCGTAACGGCTACTTCTTCGTCCTGGACCGCGTCACCGGAAAAAGCCTCCTGACCGTCCCCTATGGCCCGGTAAACTGGGCCACGAGCATCGACAAAGACGGCCGCCCCATCCCCAATCCCGACAAGGAACCAAAGCCCGACGGCCGCCTCATCGCCCCCGACGAAGGTGGCCTGACAAACTACCGCTCGCCCAGCTTCGACCCCAGGACTGGCCTTTTCATCGTCGACGCCCACCCCAGTTGGAGCGTCTACTTCGCCAAGCCCGCCGACGGCACCTACGGCTGGGCAGGGGCTGACTACGGTCTATGGGGCAAAGGCGTCATCGAAGCCATCGACTACCAGACAGGCAAAATTCGCTGGTCCCATGACGTCGGCCCCGGTGGCTCCGGTGCTGGCGTGCTCACAACCGACTCCGGCATCACCTTTACCGGCGATGCCCACGGCAACATACTCGCCCTTGGCACCGAAGACGGCAAGACCCTCTGGCATGCAGGCCTCGGCGCAGGCATGCAGACCTCACCCATGACTTATCTGCTCGATGGACGACAGTACATCGTCACCGGCGCAGGCGGGGTCATGTTTGCCTGGGCGCTGCCACATAGCTCTTCAGCCGCATCCTCCACCGGTACCCATGGGCAGTAATCCAATGAAAAGGCTCAAAACAGCCTCGACCCTCGCCGCCCTGCTCCTGCTCGGGCCTCTCTCCCTTGGCGCACAAAACCTCGAAATCAATCAGATCCTGCACCCCGCCCACGATAGTTGGCCCAACTACCACGGCGACTACTCCGGCAGGCGCCACAGCCCGCTTACCCAGATCACGCCAGCCAATGTCGGCAGCCTCAGCATGGCGTGGGCCTTCCAGACCCGCCAGCAGGCTCAGATCAAATCCTCGCCGCTGCTCGTCGATGGCGTCCTCTACTTCTCCGTCCCTGACCACATCTGGGCAGTTGATGCCCGCTCCGGCCACCAGCTATGGCATTACGACCATCCCACCACTCAGGGCCTGCACATCGGCCATCGCGGCGTGGCCATGATCAAAGGCTGGCTCTTCTACACCACCCCCGATGCCCACCTCATCTCGCTCAATGCCAAAGACGGCTCCGTCCGCTGGACCAAAGAAATCGCGGACGTTACCAAGGGCTACTGGACCACCATGTCCCCGCTCATTGTGCAAAAAGAAGGGCGAGCCCATGTCATCGTCGGCGTCTCCGGAGACTTCGACAACCTCACCGGCTACCTGCGCTCCTTTGACCCAGAGACCGGTGAAACCCAGTGGCAGTGGAACAGTACCCCGCCCGCCGGCACCCCCAACTCCACCACTGGCGGCATGACCTGGATGACCGGTACCTACGACCCCGAGCTCAACCTCATCTACTGGGGCACCGGTAACCCCACTCCCGTCCTCAGCGGCGGCTCCCGTCCCGGCGACAATCCGTGGACCTGCAGCATCGTCGCCCTCAATCCCGATACCGGCAACCTGGTCTGGGGATTCCAAGCCTCCCCGCACGACACTCACGACTGGGACGCCGTCGAAACCCCCGTCCTGGTCGACGCCGACTTCCACGGCCAACCCCGCAAGATGCTCATGCAGACCTCGCGCAACGGCTACTTTTTTGTCCTCGACCGCACCACCGGCAAGAGCCTTCTCACCACCACCTACGGCCCCACCAACTGGGCCACTGGTCTCGACTCACAAGGCCGTCCCATCCCCAATCCGGACAAAGAGCCAAAGCCAGACGGCCGCCTCATCGCCCCCGATGAAGGTGGCATGACCAACTTCCGTGCTCCCAGCTTTGACCCCCAGACCGGCCTCTTCATCGTGGATGCACACCCAAGCTGGAGTCTCTACTTCGCCAAACCAGCTGACGGCACCTATGGCTGGGCCGGGGCAGACTACGGCCTCTGGGGCAAGGGAGTCATCGAAGCCATCGACTATCAGACCGGCAAGATCCGCTGGTCCCACGAAGTCGGCGACGACGGCTCCGGCGCTGGCGTCCTCACCACCGATTCAGGCGTCACCATTACCGGGGATGCTGAGGGTAATCTGCTCGCCCTCAGAACCGCTGACGGCAAAACCCTGTGGCACGCAGGCACTGGCGAACCCATGGAAAGTTCGCCCATTACCTACGAGCTCGACGGCCGGCAATACATCCTCACCAGCTCCGGCGGCCTGCTCTTCGCCTGGGCCCTGCCCCATCCCGCATCCGCCAGCACCAATCCATAGCCCGGCTCGCCCGCTATTGAATCACGTAGGCAGCCCTCGCAACCGCGCTCGGCGTGTACCCTGCTGAGGTACCCAACACCGTGATCGTCTCAGTCGCTGAAACCGCCACCGGTCCTGCGTACTTCGTTGACCCAGTCGTCGGCACCGTCCCATCGACCGTGTAATACAGCACTGCCCCTGGCGTCGTATCTGTAATCGTGATGCTCTGCGCCCCCTTGTACGTTCCCCCGGCTGGTTTGAAGGTCGGCGTCGCAACCGTCCCGATGGCCTTCACAACCAAAGTCCCGTTCTTCAGCACAAAGCTGTAATTCGACGCCGTCAGAGTCCCCTGAGCCAGCGTAATCGGGTAACTGCCCAGAGCAGAGCCGACCACAGCCGTTGTCGTCTCCACCACCGCACCGCTCAGTACCGCCGCCGTATCCGCATTCACAAATCCAGTCACGGAGTACGTCAACGCTGGAAGCGGCTGGTTATAGACCACGCTGACATTCGTCGCCGCCAAGGTAAGCACAGCCTTCGTCACAGAGAGCGTCCCTGCGACAAAGCTGAAGCTGTAATTGCTGGCAGCAAGCGTTCCCGCAGCAGCAGTGATCGAATAGTTGCCAACCGCTGACGTCGCCAACGCTGTCGTCGTCAAGCTTGGCGCACCCGTCGTCGAGTGAATCAGCAGATCCCCGTTGACCAGGCCGGTGATGGCGTAGCCCAGGCCGGGCACCGTTGCGCCGTAGATCTTGGCCCGGTTCAGAGCCGTCACTGTCAGCACCGCCCTCGTCACGGTCAGCGTGCCGGGCACGAACTTGAACGTGTAGTTCGTCGAAACCGCAGTTCCGATTGCCGGTGTAATGGGATAAACACCCACTCCAGATTTCGCCCTTGCCGTCGTTGCCAGTGCCGTCGAACCGGTAAAGGCCGTCAGTGCCGTGTCTCCATTCACGTATCCAACTATCGACTCCGTCAGTGTTGGCAGCGCCGACCCATAGACTTCGTTGAGGCTGCTCGCCGTAAAAGTAAGCATCCCCTTGCTGATCACAAGCGCTCCGGGCACAAATTTGAACGTGTAATTCGACGAGGCCAGTGTGCCGATAGCCGGAGTGATGGGGTAGCTCCCGGCTGGCGAATTGGCCTTGGCCGTCGCCGTCACGCTGGGAGAACCAGAATATGCGTGAACGGCAATGTCCCCATTCACAAAGCCGGTTATAGCGTAACCCAGGTTCGGAAGCGCCGCGCCATACCCCTTGGTTAGGTTATTCGCCGTCACCGTCAGCACCGCCTTGTTGACCGTCTCCACCACCGTCGTCGTCACCGGAACATAATCCTTCTTATCCGTCGGCGTAAACGTCACCGAAAGCGTCCGCGCTCCCGGCGCCAGCACCACTCCAGCCAGCGGAGTGTAAACCAGGCTTCCAGCAACTGCGGCCGAAGCATTCAGCTGGGTCGCACTCAACGGCGTTCCATAGGAGATCGCCGCCGGCGCAGCCCAGGTCACCACAGGCGTCGCCTTTTTCACCTGCACGGTGACCGTCGTTTGTCTGGGCAGATAATCCACCAAATCCGTCGGCGTAAAATTCACCGTCAAAGTCTGAGTTCCCGCAATGAGCACTGTCCCCAGCGCCGGAATGTACTGGTAGGTACCGGCTACTGAAGAGGTCGCGTTCAGTTGTGTCGCACTCAATCCCGTCCCATATGTGATCGCAGTCGGTGTAGCCCAATTCACGACAGGCGTAGCCTTTTCGACTACCAGCGAAACGAAAGCCGACTGCGCCATGTAATCAGTGCTATCGGTGGGCACAAATTTGACGTTCAACGTCTGCGTCCCCGCAGCCAACACCGCTCCAGGAGCCGGGGTGTAGGTCAAGGTTCCAGCAACGTTCGCAGTTGCGTTGAGCTGGCTGGTGGTAAGCGCCTTGCCGAAAGAGATAGCCGCAGGCGTCGGCCAGTTAATCACCGGCACCGCCTGAAAGACCACAATCTGGCAACTCAACGTCACCACGTTAAAGTTCGTGCTGTCCGTCGGCGTGAATGCGACAGAGAGCGCGTGCGTCCCCGCCGTTAACCTGGCGCCTGCCGCAGGCGTGTACACAAAGCTTCCTGGTACCCCGGCTGACGCATTCAGTTGCGTTGAACTCAGCAACGTCCCGTAAGTAATCGATCCCGGACTGGACCAGAGAACCGTGGGAGAAGTCCTGGTAACCGTGATCTGCACAGAGGCCGTCGCCAGGTTGTAGTTCGAAGCATCCGTTGGGGTAAATGTGGCCGAAAGAGTATGAACTCCGGCCGGGAGCACCGAACCCAGTTCGGGACTGTATGTCACCGTCCCCGGCACCGAAGCCGTGGCATTGAGCTGCGCGGCGCTCAGTGGCGTCAGGTACTGAATCGACGCCGGCGTCGCCCAGCTCAGAGTCGGGGTCGCTTTGGCAATCACTGCCACCTCGGTCAGGGGCTTGGCTGCGCTATAGCTCTCATTCCCGGTCTGGTTCGCCGTAATACTCAGCTGCCCGGCGGCCATGTTGCTCAGCAGGTTTCCGGTCAGGGTCGCCGTCCCGCCCGTAATCGCCAGCGTTACAGGATTCCCCGACATTCCCCCCGCGGCATTGAGCGTAAGCGTGTTGCCGGGCTTGTAAACCAGGCTGGAGGGAAAGCCAGTCAAGGTGATCACCTGCGCAATCCTTCCTGTTCCCGTTACCGTCAACCGTTGCGTGGCACCCTTCACCCCGTTCGAATTGTCGTTAAAGGTGACGCTTTCAGACTTGGCCCCAGAGCTCGCTGGTTTGAAGTCAACATTCAGAGTGCAGGATGCACCCGCTTGCAGTGTGTTCAGCCCCGCGCAGGTCCCTGCCGATGCATCCGCCGGGAAGTCTTCAGGAGCGGCGATACTCGTCACTGTCATCGCCTGGTTGCCAATATTCGCAAACTGAACCGTCCTCGGGCTGTCGATGCTCACCGCACCGATATCGCTGTTCGCAAAGCCCTGCGCAACGGCTTGTCCGAGACTGAAGTGCGTCACCGTACTCGCGTTGGAGTCTGCGACATAAAGATTGCCCGCGCCGTCCAGTGCAACTCCCCTGCCTTGCTGCAGGTTCGAGGCCAGCGTATACGCAACCCCACCAGAGAACTCCGTGACCGACGTCTGGCTCACATAGAAAACATCACCGGCTGCGTCCACGGCAATCGATCCATCAGCTGGATTCGGGAGCGCTGAAATCAGGATAGCCGGGCCGCCGTTCACCGGAATCTCCCACAATTGAAGACTTCCGGCGTCCAGAATGTACAGGTTACCCACGCTGTCCACGGCCAGGCTGGTTGGCAACGCCAGACCGCCCGGCAGCTTCGACAAAATATCCAGGTTCGCCTGCGCTCCACCGTCCGCCGGTATCTCGGTGATGTTTGTCCCGCTGCTCACGTACACCGTTCCCGCGCCATCGACCGTCAGGCCCCTGACAGAGCTGAGATTGTTCCCCAGAAATGTGTCAGACCCTCCTCCGGCATGCTTCTCCATCACCATGCCATAGTCCTCAACGAATAGGTCCCCTGCGCCATCGACCGCTATATCTCCCGAGAGCCCGTCAATTCCCTGGCCCCCTGCATTGAATGTCACCGGAACAGGAATACTGACCCCGGCCGGTGTCGCGGGAATCTTGACGATGCCCGAGCTGCCCCCTCCGGCTACATATAGATTGCCGGCTCCGTCCACCGCAACCCGGTTCACATTGGCAAAACTCGTGCTCGCGGCTGGATTGTAGGTGACCGGCTTCTGCACCGCCGGCAGCAACTCGGCCTGGGGTGCCACACCAATCCCCGGCAGGAACTGAGTACCCAGCAGGTTGCCCGCGTGATCAAACAGTTGCACCGCGCCCATCCGCTGACCAGGGTATTTCGGCGCAAAAAACACATTGACCGTGCACGTCGCCCCAGCCGCCAAAGTCGCCCCAGACACACAGGTCCCCGTTCCAGCATCCGTAAAGTCCATGCCGACCGCTCCCTGAGTCACCACCAAGGGCTTGCCCAGCGTTACCGCCGAGGCAACCATAAAGGTCACCGGCAGCGCCGAAGACTTCGCTCCAACCGTAAAACTACCCGCGGATTGATCCACAATGAAGCTGCGTACAACATCAGGCGCAGCAATATAACTGCCATTCCCTCCCTGGCTCGCCCTCACCGTCACCATGCCAACCCCGGTAATGGTCAGCATGGTGCCCGAAACCGTTGCTGGCCCCGTAACTGTAAAGCTCGCCGGCCCGCCAGGCGCCGACGCCGTCAGCGTAATGGGGGCAACTCCAAACGTCACGTTCCGCAAGGCCGGAAAAATGATGGACTGCGCCTGCTGAGCAATTCCGGTCAAGGGAATCGACTGCACAGCTCCTGCTCCATTGATCGAATTGTCGACCAGCCCCAGATTTTCCAGCAACGTACCCGCCTGTGTCGGCTGAAACTCAATATCCAGGTCGCAACTCTGTCCTCCGTTCAGGCTCGCGCCGTTCGCGCAGGCGTTGCTGCCCGCCCCCATCGGAAAATCCATCGGAAAGGTGAAGCTCACAAGCATCAGCGGCTGGTTGCCGATGTTGGCAACCCCAATCGTCTGCGGCGTATTCGAATTGGGCGTGTTCACCACTGCCGATCCAAAGTCGATCGCCGGCAGCGTCAGCCGCGGATTCTTCCAGATTTGCCCACTGTTATCCGAGAAGAAAATGTTGCCCGCCGCATCCATCGCCACGCTGTCCGGTTCATTCAGCCCACTCATCAAAGTGACCTGCGCACCACCCGGCAGAATCTCGACAATGTTGCCGGCAACGGAGTCGGCCACGTAAACATCGCCGGCTGCATCCACGACGGCTTTTTGGGCACCTTGAAACCCGCTCGCGACGGTGACCGGCGCACCACCGCCCGCCGGCAGTTCCATCACTCCCCGGCCCGAATCCGACTCAACGAAAAGATTGCCCGCGCTATCCAGGGCCAATAAACTGCCGGTATAGGTCGGATTCAGAGAAATCGGCACGCCTCCCTCTGAGGGAACTTTGAGCAATCCCTTCTGAATATCCACCACGTATACGTTGCCGGCTCCGTCCACTTTCACAGCAACCGCCTGGGGAAAGGAACCGGGCGCAATCGGCGTCGCCGTGATTTTTGCCGTATTCAGCCCGCTCAGACGCATCACCTGCTGGATGCCGCTATCCGCTACATAAAGGTTGCCAGCGCCATCAAGGGCCAGGTCCCAGGGGCTTGAAAACGTACCAGCCAGCAAGCTGGTCGGCGTCCCGCTGCCAGCCGCCAACTCGTACACCGCCCCGCCCAGCTCAGAGCTGTAGTACAGGTTCCCCGCAGCGTCCACCACGACGCCACTCGGCACGCTGCCATGTTCAAGCGATGCACGAGCGCTCGAGTTGAACGCAACCTGAGGCCCCTGCCCAATCCCGTACAGCGGCACCGAAACCAGCGTCGCCCCCGCCAATCCAATCTGGAAAACGCCAGCTCGCAACCCAGGCACCGAGGGATAGAACGAGATTTGCGAAGTACATGTCGAAATTCCACTCACCGGTGCCGTGCACGTTAATTTAGAGGACTGGTAGAAGTCGCCATTCGGCGCACCCCCAGTCAGCGTCTTCACTGAGTCGTAAGTGGACGCATTCGTCAGCTGGAAGTTCAGCGTCGCGCCCACACCAGAGCATGTATAGCCCGGGCAGGCATTCCCACCCTGAAAGCGAACCGCGCCCATCATTTCCTGTGTAACCGTGCTGGCGCTCGAGTCCGCCACATACAGGTTCCCGTTGAAATCCAGTGAAAGCGCCGCCGGGCTGGTGAATCCTGACCCAATCGCATATTGCGCCCCACCACCCCACGGCACCTCCACCACCTGCCCGTTGCCGCTGTCAGCCACATAGATGTTGCCAGCATTGTCAACCACCACGCCCGACGGGTAATTGAATCCGCTCCCAATCACGGTCACCTGGCCGCCATTCACGCGGATGACCCGGTTGTTCCCTGAATCCGCAATCAGGTAGCCACCCGCGGCAGTGTCGTATACGGCGACCTCCGGATAGCTCAAACCGCCCAGGATCAGCGTTGGCGCAGCCACCGATGGCGGCGGTGGCACTGACATGATCCGGCCATTGTTCGAATCAGCCACGATAATATTGCCGCTCGGGTCCACCGCAACTCCGGTCGGATAGCTGAATCCGGAGCCAATCGTGATCTGCGCCCCGCCCCCGACTGGCACCTCAACCACCCGGTTGTTGCCCGTGTCAGCGATGTAGACATTCCCCGCCACGTCCACCGCCACGCCGCTCGGGAAACTCAAACCCGTCCCTAACGTCGTCGGCACTGCCCCGCCAGCCCCAAATTTCACCACCTGGCTATTGCCACTATCCGTCACATAGAGATTGCCCGCCGCGTCTGCAGCCACGCCGTAAGTGCCGTTCAAATTCGCCCCTGAGCCAATCACCTGCGTTTGCACACCCGTAAAGGCGATCGATTGCGCCCCCCCTGAAACCGGCAATGCAAATACCGTGATCAGGCAGGAAACGGGAATCAAAGAGCGCACCCGGCGGACCGTCGCACGGGAAGTAGCTCGCAGCGAAAACTCGTCAATCACACAGACCTCTCGGAAGCGACAACAGAGCAGGCAAAGGTTGAGGACGAAGGTCCGACGATTGTTTGCCGTTCTCTTTGCCGCTCTCCATAAAGTCTCTATCGGGCTTTTTCGGGTGAAACTCTACTTCGTTTTGAAAGATGAGCTTCTCCTTCCGCGACCTGTGTCACCTCAGGCACAGTGTGTTTCCACTGCCACAACGTCCGCCCGATCAAGAGCCATAACCCCTTTGTTTTCAATTCACTTGATTTGGCCAATCCCTTGCACTACTCCGGGGCACAGGCGCTTGAGCCACGGAGAGATGGAAAAATGAAAATCTGGTCAATGACGAGCTTTGCTTTCACAGTATGGGCATCGGCAGTCGCATTCTCAGCGCAAGGTCAGCAACAGACGCCCGCCCCGGCGCCTGCTCAGGCTCACATCCCAGTCCGCGTCATCGTCGTCAGCCTGCAGGATCACAAGCTCGCCCTGGTCGAAGACGGCCAGCTCCGCAAGGTCTACACCGTAGCCGTCGGCAAGCCCTCCACCCCCAGCCCCGAGGGCACCTTCACCATCGCCCGGTGCGTCCAAAACCCCACCTACCACCACGGCGACCGCACCGTTCTCCCCGGCCCCACCAACCCCGTCGGCACTCGCTGGATGGGCCTCAGCAAAACCGGCTACGGCATTCACGGCACCAACGAGCCCAAATCCATCGGCAAATCAGCCTCCCACGGCTGCATCCGCATGGCCAGGGCCGATCTCGAAGAGTTCTACGCCCTCATCGCCGTAGGCGACCAGGTCCAGATCATCGCCCAGCCCGACCAGCAGACAGCTAGCCTCTTCACTGCTCCCGCATCCTCTGAATCCACAACCGACCTCGCCAGTACAGCCCCTGCACAAACCCAGATCCTCACCGGCGGCTCGCGCTAAACAAGGGGACTTCCCCATGACCTTGCTCACCATGCTCAATGAAGCCGTCAGCGCCCTCGGAGCCATCCTGCTCCAGATCGCCATCGGCCTCCTCATCGAAGAGTTGACCTTCGCAGGCTTGACCCGGCTCGTACTCGCTTCACGCGCCGGCGTCACAACCAACAAGAAGCGCAATCACCCCGGAGAAAACCCATGCTCGCACTGAAATTTGCCCTGATGCTGGCGGCAGCACTCTTGCTCACGACCGCCCTCGCCATTCCCACCTACAGCCTTTGGATACGTCTCCGCACCCAGATCAAGCGGTCCAACAAATCCTCTGAAGGCCTGAACCTGACCGACAGCCTGACCGACGGCCAAACCGACACCCCAACCTCCCAGCCAATTCAATGGCGCACCCCGGTCGCCTTTGCCATCGTTGCCTGCCTGCCCGCCGCCATCGCCACCAGCATCATCGTCGTCCCCAGCGGCATGGGCGGCGTTCGCGTCAGCCAGTTCAGCGGCACCGTCCCCGGCACGCTCTACCCCGGCGTCCACTTCGTCACCCCCCTTGTTGAATCCGTCAAGACCTTCGACCTCCGCGACCACATCTACACCGCCGGCGTCACCGACGACCCCGCGCCAGAATCGAAACAAGAACCCAGACAGAAATCCCCCCTCACCGTCCAATCCCGCGAAGGACTCAACATCGCCCTCGCCATCACCGTCCGCTATCACCTCGACCCCCGCCGGCTCGACCATGTCGAGTCCCAGCTACCCCAGCCCGTCGATAAGGAAATCGTTCCCCCCGTCGTCGCCAGTGCCTGGCGCGAACTCGCTCCCAGCTACACTGTCACCGAAATCTTCTCCACCCGCCGCGAAGAAGTTCGCGCCAAGGCCGCCGAAACCATCACCCGCAAACTCGCCGCAGACGGCATCCTCGTCCAGGAAGTCATGCTCCGCGACATCCAGCTCCCCGCCGAGTACGCCAAGGGCCTCGAAGGCCTCCTCCTCAAAGAGCAGGAAAACGACCAGATGGCCGTCACTACCGAAATCCAGCAAAAACAAGTCCGCATCTCTGAACTCCAGGCCGAGGGCGAAGCCGCAGCCAAGGTCAAAGAGTCCGAAGGCGAAGCCCAATCCAAGGTCGTCGAAGCCAAAGGCGAGGCCGATGCCATGCAATACACCCTGCCCCTCAAAGAAAAACAGATCCAGCAGTCCAGGCTCGAAGCCGAAGCCCGCAAAGAGGCCACGATCCAAAATGCTCAGGCCGACGCCGAAGCCAAAGTCATCGACAGCAAGGCAGAACTCGAACGCCGCAATCTCTTCGCCGATGCCGAAGCCAACCGCATCCGCCTCATCGCCTCCGCCAACGCCGAACGCATGAAGAGCGAAGCCGCGCTCCTAAACCAATCCCCGCTGCTCATCAACAAGATTGTCGCCGAGCGGCTCTCCGACAAAATCCAGGTGATGATGGTCCCCTCAGACGGCAAATTCTTCTTCGCCAACGACGTCTTCAAGTCCGCAGCCGCCAACCCCGCGCTCAAGCAGGAGCTCGAAAACGCGGACGACTCCAAAGAAACCCCCAAAGGCCAATCCCACTAGTCCACTCGCAATCCACCAGAAGCAATTACCCTAGAACCGTCCACACAAACCTCGCGGAAGGCGTATCGAATCATGATTTCCAAATCCAACTCGACCCGCCTTCTCCTGAGTCCAGTTTTGAGCCTCCTCCTCGCGCTCATGCTGCCACCGGCAGGCCACGGGCAGAGCCGTTGGGACAAACCCGCCACCGACCTCGCCACCCGCATCGCCGAGATCCTCGGCCCAGGTCAGGCCCAGCTCACCCTCTTCAACCGCTCCTCGATTCCCGCCAGCGAACTCGCCCCCATCCGCCGCCTCCTCGAACAAGCCCTCCGCGCCCACGGCGTCCAGCCTGCCGGCACTGAAAGCGCCAACCAGATCCGCGTCACCCTCAGCGAAACCGACCATCAGCGCCTCTGGGTCGCCGAAATCATCGAAGGCAGCCAGACCCAGTACGCCATGCTCCCTTTTGACCGCGAAGGCACGACCCCCACCCAGCACGAGGCGGGAATTCTCCTCACCCGTAAAGTCCTCTGGACTTCTGCCGATGCAGCACCCTCCCCCATCCTGGCCGCTCTCGAAACCCCCAACGGACTCATCCTTCTCGAAAAGGAAGCCATTGCCATCGAAACCATCACCCCCACCGGCTGGCACGAAGAGAAGCGCGTCGAACTCAGCCGCCACTCAATCCAGTCTCGCGACCCCCGCGGTATGCTCATCCCCAGCCCTGACGGCTTCACCGCCTTCACCGCCAATATCCAGTGCGAAGGTAAGCTGGTCTCCCCTGCCGACTGGACCCTCCACTGCCGCGAATCCGACGACCCCTGGCCCGTCAACTCCAGTATCCTCAGCCCCGACCTCCCATCAGACCGCACGCCGTTAAGAGCTTTCTACAACCCCGCCCGCAACTTCTTCACCGGCGTCCTCACCCCCAGTCCGGCTCCCAATCTCCAGGCCGACATGCCTCCCTTCTACTCCATCGTCGCCCTGCCCGGCCCCAGACTTCTGCTCGGCAGCATCGACGGCAAGCTCCAGCTTCTTGACGGAAATAATCTCAGGCCTGTCTCCGGAACCCGCGACTGGGGCAGCGACTTCGCCGCCATCCGCTCCGGCTGCGGCTCCAGTACCCAGGTCCTCGCCTCCACCTCCGGCGAAGCAGAAAACGACAGCCTCCGCGCCTACGAACTCCCCGCCCAGGAAGCCGTCCCCGCCAGCGCCCCCCTTGAATTCGACGGCACCGTCACCGCCCTCGCCACCGTCCCAGACGGCACCAGCGTCCTCGCCATCATCCGCAAAAGCGCCACAGAATGGGAGGTAGACCGTGTTGCCGCTCTCTGCCCCTAGACGCTTTCTCGCCCTCTTGCTCGCCGCCACCCTGACCACACTCTCCGCCCACGCCCGTACCCGCCCCCACTACGGCGGCAACCTCCGCGTCTCCGTCGAATCCGACCCGCTCCACACCCCCGACGGCCCCGCCCTCCATCTTGTCCTCCATCTCGTTCTCGACGGCCTCACTGCCTCCAGCGCACAGAGCGGCATAGAACCCGCCCTCGCCCTCCGCTGGACCAGCGAAAACAACGACCACCGCTGGCAGTTCTGGCTTCGCCCCGCTGTCCTCTTTCACGATGGCTCCCCGCTCACTGGCCTCGCCGTCGTCAACTCCCTCAACCAATCCTGCCGCCTCACCGCCTGCTCCTGGAGCTCCCTCCACGTCGTCGGACAATCCGTCGTCTTCACCAGCGACTCCCCCATGCCCAACTTGCCAGCGGTTCTCGCCCGTCCCGAATTCCTCATCCGCCAGGCCCCTCCAGCCGACAACCCAACCGCCTCCCCGCTCATCGGCACCGGCCCCTATCGCGTCAGGGAATCCACCCCCACCGCCCTCCATCTCCAGGCAAACGACGATTCCTGGCAAGGCCGCCCCTTCGCCGACGACCTCGAATTCTCAATCCACAAAAGCAATCGGGATACCTGGCCCGACCTCTCCCAGGGCAAAACCGACCTCGTCGAAATCCCCCCCAGCGAAATCCGCGCCGCCCGCCAGCAGCAACTCCGCGTCTCTGTCCAGCCCGCCGTCACCCTGCTCGCCCTCCAGGTAAACAATCCCGCCCTCCCCCCGCAACTCCGCGCCGCCATCGCACTCACCGTCGACCGCGCCGCACTCCAGCAGGTCATCTTCCAAAAACAAGCTGAAATCACCGCCAGCCTCCTCCCCGCCAGCCTTTCCGGCTACAGCTTCCTCTTTCCCGCTGAACGCGACCTCTCCCGCGCCCAGGCCCTGCGCGGCGGCCTCACCCCACCACCCCTCACCCTCGCCGCCGACTCCTCCGCCCCCATGCAACTCGCCGCCCAGCGCCTCGCCCTCAACCTCCACGACGCCGGCTTCTCCGTCAAAGTCGTCCCCCTCATCACCGCCACCAACGCCACCCAGCGCGCCGATCTCGTCCTCCGCACCCTCCCCGTCGCGGCCGGCTCCCCCGCCGCCACTCTCGAATGGCTACTCCACAACCTCGGCCTCAACACCCCCGTCCCCTCCACCGAACCAGCCATCGCCTTCAAGGCCGAACACGATTTCCTCGCCCAGCACAACGTCATTCCGCTCCTCTTCCTCCCCCGCGCCTGGGCCGTATCCTCCCGCCTTCGCGACCTGCACCTGGACTCCGACGGGCTCCCAGATTTAGCTGATGCTGACCTAGCCAACGCAAGCCTGGCCAACGCAAGCCTGGCCAACGCAAGCCTCGCCAACGCCGCCCCTGCCCCATTGAACCCGGAGCGCGCCCCATGAACCTGACCCCGACCCTGACCCCGACCCTGAAGCTGAACCTGAACCTTTCCCTCACCCTCCGCCAAAAGCTACTCCTCCTCTTCTCGCTCACCGTCGCCGCCTCCGTCGCCGCCGTCACCCTTGCCGTCCTGCTCCGCGTCCGCCAGGTCTTCGATCAGCAGGACCAGGAAAAGACCACCCTCCTCGTCACCCAGTTCCAGCGCGAATTCCAACACCGCTCCGCCGAGGTCGCCGCCGAAATGGACCGCCTCGCCGCCTCAGAACGCCTCCGCTCCATCGCCCGCGAACTCTCCCACGATCTGGCCCACGATCAAGCCCACGACCCCGCCGAAGCCCCCGACCCGTTTAGCTCCTCTGACATTTCCGGCACCTCCGCCGCCTCCCAATACCTCACCGAAGCCCAGACCCTCGCCACAGAATCCCAGCTCGACTTCCTCGAAATCCTCTCGCCGGACGGCTCCATCGTCAGCTCTGCCCAATGGCCCGCCCGCTTCGGCTACCCCGAACCCGCCGCCAACTTCGCCCCAGCCTCCACCTTCATCAAGCGCGAAGACCTCCCCGACCAGGCCAGCACACTCGGCATCTTCGCCCTCCGCTCCGTCCGCGGAGCACCCAACGTCAAACTCCTCGGCGGCAAACGCCTTGACCAGCAGTTCCTGGCCGACCTGCCCACCCCCGCCGGCATCGAAGCTTACCTCTACACCGCTCCCGACCCCACCGCCGACGCCACCGCCAGCTTCCAGCCCAGCCGCCTCCTCGGCGTCAATGGCCAGGTTCCCAACGCCGCCCGCTACCAGCCCCTCATCGAGTCGGCCCAGCACTCCGGCCAGCAATCCACCACCCTGCTCTACCTCACCCCCCACCGCGAAGACTCCGTCAGCGCCACCGTCCTCCCCCTCAAAAGCGCCACCGGCCAGGTCATGGCCGTCCTCGTCGTCGCCGCCTCCCGCCGCGCCATGGTCCAGGCGCAGCAGCATATCCGCGCCATCGCCTACACCGTCGCCGCCATCGGCATCCTCATCACCATCGCCATCAGCCTCGCCATCGCCGTCCGCGTCTCCCGCCCCATCGAGCAGCTCGCCCGCGCCGCCGAAGAGGTCGCCCAAGGCAACTGGAATGTCCGCGTCCCCGTCTCCGGCACTGCTCAAAGCCGCGATGAGGTCGCCACCCTCGCCCGCAGCTTCAATCACATGACCACCGAGCTCTCCTCCCAGCGCGAACGCCTCATCCAGAGCGAACGCGTCGCCGCCTGGCGCGAACTCGCCCGCCGCCTCGCCCACGAACTCAAAAACCCCCTCTTCCCCCTCCAGATCACCGTCGAAAACCTCGTCCGCGCCCGCGCCCTCTCCGCAGACGAGTTCGACGAAGTCTTTCAGGAAAGCACCCAGACCCTCAGCGCAGAGATCGCCAATCTCAAAACCATCATCGGACGCTTCAGCGACTTCAGCCGCATGCCCGCCCCCCAGCTCGAACGCATCGACGCCGCAGCCGCCCTCACCCGCGTCGCCCAGCTCTATTTCGGAACGAAATCACCCACTGCCAATGAAAAAAATTCCATCCACTACAGCGTCGAATTCCCCACCGAACCACTCCTGATCGACGCCGACCCGGAAATGCTCCACCGCGCTCTCAGCAACCTCGTCCTCAACGCCATCGACTCCCTGGACTCCATCGACTCCATCGACGAAACCTCCGGCACCAGCACCAGCACCCTCACCCTCTCCGCCCAACCCCACGGCGACAAAGTCGAAATCCGCGTCGCCGACACCGGCCAGGGAATGACCCCCGAAGAGTGTTCCCGGCTCTTCACCCCCTACTACACCACCAAGCAGCACGGCACCGGCCTCGGACTCGCCATCGTCCAATCCGTCGTCGCCGACCACAACGCCACCATCTCCGTCCACAGCCAGCCCGGCGGCGGCACCGCCTTCGTCCTCCTCTTCCCCCGCGCCACACTAGAATTGCCCTAATCTAAACCGGGAGCGTTCCATGAAGGCCCACATCCTCATCGTCGACGACGAAGCCAACACCCTGGCGTCCCTCGCCCGCGCCTTCCGCCTTGCCGGCCATGAAGCCACCGTCTGCGACAACGCCGCCCGCGCCCTCGAGCTGGCCCGTTCTCAACCCTTCGACCTCATCCTGTCCGACGTCGTCATGCCCCGCCGCGACGGCCTCGCACTCCTCGAAGACCTCAAAAACGCCGGCATCACCACCCCCGTCGTCATGATGAGCGGCCAGGCACACATCGAAATGGCCGTCCGCGCCACCCGCCTCGGCGCTCTCGACTTCCTCGAAAAACCCCTCTCCACCGAAAAACTCCTCGTCACCGTCGAAAACGCATACAAGCTCACCCGCCTCGAACACGAAAACCACGACCTCCGCGCCCGCGTCGGCAAGCACACCCTCATCTACGCAAGCGAAATCATGCGCCGCCTCATGGCCCAGATCGAGCGCGTCGCCTCCAGCGAATCCCGCGTCTGCATCTACGGCGAAACTGGCACCGGCAAAGAACTCGTCGCCCGCACACTCCACGAAAAAAGCCCCCGCGCCCTCGGCCCCTTCGTCACCTTGAACTGCGCCGCCGTCCCCGCAGAGCTCATCGAGAGCGAACTCTTCGGCCACGAAAAAGGCTCCTTCACAGGAGCCGCACAGCGCCATTCCGGCAAATTCGAACAGGCCCACCGCGGCACCCTCTTTTTAGACGAAATCGGCGACATGCCCCTCGCCATGCAGGCCAAGCTCCTCCGCGTCCTCGAGGAGGGCGAAGTCGAGCGCATCGGCTCCGGCAAACCCACCACCGTCAGCGTCCGCGTCGTCGTCGCCACCCACCGCAATCTCGAACAGCTCGTCGAGTCCGGCGCCTTCCGCCGCGACCTCTACCACCGCGTCGTCGTCTTCCCCGTCGAGCTCCCCCCACTACGCCGCCGTCTCGAAGACCTCCCCGCCCTCATCGACCACTTCGCCCGCCAGGTCAGCCTCCAAAACGGCTGGAAGCCCGTCCCCATCACTCCCGAAGCCATCGCCGCCCTCGCCTTCTATCCCTGGCCCGGCAACATCCGCGAACTCCGCAACGCCGTCGAACGCCTCCTCCTCCTCGCCGACGGCCCCATCGACGCAGAAGCCGTCCGCCTGGCCCTCCCCATATCCGCCCTCAAATCAGGCCCACCCGCCTCAACCACGACCATCTCCCCCGGTCAGGGCCCCCTTGCCGACCGCCTCCTCGCCTACGAACGCGCCGTCGTGTTAGCAGAACTCGACCGCCACCAAAGAAACATGGCCCGCACCGCTCGCGCCCTCGGCCTCGAACGCAGCCACCTCTACAAAAAATGCCAACAACTCAACATCGACCCCCAGGCCGAAAAGCAAGACCCCGCCGACAGCACCTGAATCGCCCGGTGCCCCACCCTTCAGCCGGGTGCCCCCGGTCTGGATTTTCAGACCGGGGTTTCCAAATCCCCGCAAACAAATCACCCACATCCGTGCCGATAATTGACCCCTGACCCCTGATCCCTGATCCCTGATCCCTGACCCCTGAACCCTGACCCCTGATCCCTGACCCCTAACCCCTACCGCATAGCATCCAGCGCCAACCCCAGCCGCCGAAGCCCCTCCGCCGTCATCGCCACTTCCCCGCCAATCCCAATACGAAAATGGCCGGAATTCTCAAAAAATCGTCCCGGCACTACGCTCGTATCAAACTTCTCCCGCAACAGCGGCAGCAGCGCCTCAACCGATCCCGTCTTCAGCCGCGGAAACGTCACTGTTCCAGCCACCGGCCGGAAAACCTCCAGATCATCGCGGCTGTCATAGAACGCCTCCAGCGCAGCGCGGTTCGCCGTCAGCAGCCCGCGCGCCCGCTCCGCCACGCGCTCCAGATTGTCCAGCGCCACCACGCTGATCCGCTCCGCCGGATGCACCGGCGACCCATTGAACAGGTCGCTCAGTCGCCACATCCGCTCCGCCAACTCCGGCTCCGCCAAAATCCACCCACAGCGTACGCCGCTCAGCCCATAAGCCTTCGTCAGGCTCGTCGTCACCACAAACTGCGGCCCCAGATGAAAGCAGCTCCGCGCCGGCAACTCCGTCCGCCACGGCACCATGTCCAGGTAAACCTCGTCCACCAGCACCCGCGCGCCCACCTCGGCCGCCAGCGCCCCAATCGCGGTCAGCGTCGCCTCATCCGTATACGCGCCCGTCGGATTATGCAGGTTGGTCAGCACGATCAGCCGCGTCTTCGCCGTTAGCTTGGCCCGCACCGCCTCGACATCCACCCGGTAGCCATCCTCAAACCGCCGCTCAAAGCGCACGATCTTCGCCCCCAGGTACGACGCCACATCCAGCAGAATGCCGTACGTCGGCTGCTCGATCAGCACCTCGTCGCCCGGCCCAAGCAACGCCGCCATCGCCAGGTGATTGGCCATGGAAGTCCCATTCGCCGCCACCACGCACTCGGTCCCGACCCCGCACTTGGCCGCCAGCCGCGCCTGCAGCGGTCCAAAGCCATACGCATCCGAACCGTTGATTTCCAAATCCGCCATCGTCACCGGCAACCCGGCCAGCGGATAGCTCGCCATCCCGCTCGTCGCCAGGTTGTACTTCGCCGGCGAGTCCATCTTCGCCCAATGCAGATACGCCGAACTCATCCCTCGTTCCATCCCGCTCATCTCACTCATCCGACCCTTCGTTTCTTAGCCCAGAATCCATACACCGGCAACCCCAGCAGCAATATCCCCACACCAATCAGGCTGTTCCCCGGATACGTGTACAAAGTATTCCCCACCACCAGCCAGCACGCCACAATAAACACGATCGTCGTCCACGGATGCCCCGGCACCCGAAACCCCGGCCGCTCCGAAGCCATCAGCTGCCCCAACCGCTCCCGCCGCCGAAAGACAAACAGACACGAAGCGCTCAGCCCAATAAAAAAGAAGTCAATCGGAATCACAAAGTTCAGTATCTGCTCGTACTTGCCCGTAAACGCCACCGCCACCGCCCAAACGCTCTGCAGCACAATCGCCACCACCGGCACCCGCGTCTTCTCCGTCACATACGCCACGCTCTTGAAAAACAGCCCATCCTCAGCCATGGCAAAGTACACCCGCGGTGCCGTCAAAATCGCCTGGCTCAGAAATCCCACTGTCGAAACCGCAATCCCCAGCGCGATCAGCCGCGCTCCCTGCTCCCCCAGAACAATCCGCATCACCGCGCTCGCCGGCACCGAAGTCTGGGCCAGCGCATCCGCCCCCAGGACGCGAATGCACACCAGGTTCACCAGCAGGTACAACGCAATCACTCCGGAAACCCCGACAATCAGCGCTTTTGCGAGGTTCCGCTTCGGGTCTTTGATCTCGCTGGCAATGAAATTCGTCGTCTGCCATCCGCCAAAGCTGAACAGCACCGGCACCATCGCCGCCCCAATCACCGTCAGCAGTCCCAGGCTCGGCGGCGCACCAAGCACAGGCCTCAGCACCGGGTGCGGCGTCTTCACCAGAAACAGCCCCGCGCCCACCAGCCCCGCAATCGCGGCAATCTTCAGCACCATCAGCACGCTCTGCACCCGGCTGCCCAGCTTCACCCCCAGGCAGTTCACGCCGGTCAGCAGCGCCAGCGTCACAAACACCACCCCGCGCTCAGAAAAAGGAAGACCAGTCAGCTCCAGAAAATACCGGGCAAAGGTTACCGTCACCGCCGCCATACCGCCCGTTTGAATCACCAGCAGCAGCACCCAGCCATATAAAAATCCCACCGCCGGATGGAACGCCGCGCCCAGGTACACATACTGCCCGCCCACCTCCGGCATCCTGTCCCCAAGCTCGGCGTAGATAAACGCCCCCAGCAACGCCACGACTCCCCCCGCCACCCACACCGCCAGCATCAGCCCCGGCCCATGCACCCGCTGCGCCACCACGTAGGGATTGATAAAAATCCCCGCGCCCACGATGCCGCCCATCACGATCATCGTCGCGTCAAAAAGCCCAATCTGCCGCGCCAGCCCAGCGCGAGTCGTCACCGCCCCCGTCGTCCCCAATTCGTCCATCACTCGGTAAGCATACTCGGTCCAACTCACCCCGCCATGCTTCCCACCTTCAATCCACTGCGAACTCCACCGCCAGAAGCGTACACTTCTCTAGCAAACCGATTTCCTGCCGGAGATATGCCCCAGCCATGCTGCCTAAATTAACCCCGTTCGCCCCCCTCCTTCTGGTCCTCACCAGCCCATTCTCAATCTCCGCAAGCGCCCAGGCCCCCAACGTCGCACCCAAAGTCGAACTCAAGCGCGGCGAAAGCACCATCGTCTTCGAGCCCTACGCACCCAACGTCATCCGCGTCACCCTCAGCCTCGACCACGCCCAGGCCCTCGCCGCCCCCGGATACGGCATCGTCGGCACACCCGCCGCCGCCGGCTGGAGCCTTGCCGAAGCCCCCGGCTCAGCCACCTACAGCTCCCCGCGCATGGTCGTCACCCTGGTCGGCGGCGGCGACAAGGCAACCGAAACCGACAAAAATGCCGCGAACAAGCCCAAAACTCCCTGGGTGCCCAAATCAAACGTAGAGAAAACCCAATTCTCCATCGGCAAATTCTTCAACGGCTCCGCTCCCTGGGCCGACATTCGCTTCAGCACCCCCGACGGCAAGCTGCTCCTCGAAATGAACGGCTGGGGCATGTCCGTGCCCAACTACAAAGACGGCAACGCCCAGATCAACAACGACCGCCGCCCCTCCGACGAGCCCTTCTTCCAGGTCGGCGCCAGCTTTGCCTCGCCCGACGACGAACACTACTACGGCCTCGGCCAGAACCACGAGGGCTACCTCGACCACCGCGGCCACCCCTCCCAATGCTGGAACAACTACACCGCCCCGGCCGGCCCCACCTGGTGCATCCCCTTTGTCGTCACCAACAAGGGCTACGGCCTGGTCTGGGATAACCCCTCGCAGACCACCATCGAGCCCGGCTTCAACCAGGAAACCAAGTGGACCTCCCAGGTCGGCAACCGCGTCAGCTTCTTCGTGATTACCGGCAAGTCCACCGACGAAATCTACTCCGGCTTCCGCCTCCTCACCGGCGCAACCCCGCTTTTGCCCAAGGCCGCCTACGGCTACATCCAGTGCAAGCAGCGCTACATCACCCAGGATGAAGTCCTCTCCGTTGCCAAAGGCTACCGCGACCGCAAACTCCCCGCCGACGTCCTCGTCGTCGATTGGTTCTACTACACCAAAATGGGGCAAATGGATTTTCAACCCGAAAACTGGCCCGACCCCAAAGCAATGAACGACCAGCTCCACCAGATGGGCTTCCAGACCATGATCAGCGTCTGGCCCCGCTTCGTCCCCGAAAGCCGCTACTACGACATGATCAAGTCCAAGGGCTGGTTTGAACATCTCGCCGACGGCACCCCCACCAATGGATTACCCTACGACCGCGCCGGTTCCGACATCGATACGACCAATCCCGAAGCCGCCAAGTGGTTCTGGTCCACCATTCGCGAAAACATCCTCAGCAAAGGCTTTGACTCCATCTGGGCCGACGAAACCGAGCCCGACCTGCCCCCCAACGGCAGCTTCTACCACATCGGTCCCGGCACCCGGTACTTCAACGTCTACCCGCTCTTCCACACCGGAGCCATCTACGACGGCTTCCGCCGCGATACCACAAAGCGCGCCCTGACCCTCTCGCGCGACGCCTATCTCGGCGTCCAGAGCAAAGGCACCATCGTCTGGTCATCTGACATTCACGCCACCTGGGATACCCTCAAGCGCCAGATCCCCACCGGCCTCAACGCCACCGCCTCAGGCCTCGCCTACTGGAGCAACGACACCGGCGGCTGGCAGTACCTCCCCGGAGAACATCACCCCATCCACCCCCCGCTCCTCGACCCCTCCGACGCCCGCGACAACGTCGGCAACTACGACGATTACCCCGAGCTCTACACCCGCTGGTTTGAGTACGCCACCTTCCTGCCCATCTTCCGCACCCACGGCAGCCGCAACGCCAATGAGGTCTGGAGCTACGGCAAGCAGGCCGAGCCCATCCTTTCGAAATACCTCAAGCTCCGCTACCAGCTCATGCCCTACATCTATTCACTCGGCTACTCCACCTACCAGACCGGCGCACCCTACATGCGCGCCCTCTTCATGGATTTCCCCGCCGATGCCCACGCCGCCGAGCTCACCGACGAATACATGTTCGGCCCCGCCTTCCTCGTCGCCCCGGTCACCGACCAGGGTGCGACCAGCCGGCAGGTTTATCTCCCCGCCGGAGCCGACTGGTACAACTACTGGACCAACCAGCTCGTCCACGGCGGCCAGACCCTCACCGTCGATGCTCCCATCGACCAACTGCCGCTCTTCGTTCGCGCCGGCTCAATTCTCCCGCTCGGTGTCCCCGTTCTTAGCACCAACGAAACGCAGGCGCTTGAAAAGCTCCGCGTCTACCCCGGTGCCGACGCCTCCTTCACCCTCTATCAGGACGACGGCAAGACCTATGACTACGAGAAAGGCTCCAGCCAGATCACCAACCTCCACTGGGATAACGCCGCCCAGAAGCTCACCCAGTCCGGAGCTGCCGCCTGGCCCACCGGCGCCGAAACCAGCCTCGTTGAAGTCGTCGCAGCAAAGTAGCCGCACCCCCGGGCAAACAAAAGCCGCCGCTCCCACCCCCGAGTTTCTCGGTTGCGGAGCGGCGGTTCCAGCCTTGCCAGATTCCCTCGCTATTGATTCATACGCATCATGACCTCAAGCGGAGCACCGTCAGACCCACTGATATCCAGCACATACGCCTTGTTCGGTGAAACCAGGTACACCGCTTGTTGTGCCGCCGTCTGGTTCGACGGCGTCAGCAGAAATCTGCCATTGGCCTCTGCCGCGAGCGTACCGCTCCCTGTCTCGCTCACCGCAATCGCGCCGTTCCGGTTATTGTCCGTCGTAGTTGAAATTCCGCCCGAGCTCTGCACGATTGCTGATCCAACCTGCGTCTTCCCCGGCAGCGTCGGCCACATCGTCCCCAGCCCATAGCTGCCCGCAAAGCCGCCAAGCGTAAATCCACCCTGCGGCGCACTCTGCGCGTCCACCTGGTAAAAGCCGACTCCCACGCCGGAATCGACACCGAAACCCTGGTTCATTCCAACCAGGTAAAAGGTCGGCAGTGCGCTGATTCCTGCAGCTGCTGTCGTTGCCGGTTGCAACGTCACCCGTCCGTGCGCATCCACCGTGTAGGTTGCGCTGCTCGTGCTCTCTAACTGCACCACCCCCGCCGCATTTTCATCGCTCATCGAAGTTCCGTTACCATTGCCATCAAAGCTCAAAATCCCCGCCTCCAAATCGTGACCCGCCTTCGAAGTACCCGCATTCGCCACCCCTGTCTTGATGAACACACCGCTTCCCTTCAGCGTCGCATTGCTAAAGCTGGTGACCGTCTGCAGCAGCGCCTTGCCCGCCAGCACCGAGCCGCCATAGCTGCTCCCCACCGGAACAGGATCAATTTCAAGCAAGCGCAGTTCCTTGCTCGAAACCACCTGCATCGCAAAGTTTGCTGTCTCGCCGCCAGGCAGGTTCAACTGCAGCGTACCCCGTCCCGTGCTCGTGACCGTGTAACTCCCCGTCAGCTGCACCTGCGTCTCCGTCTGGTTGATCAGCGCATTGTTTGAGTCAAACCGCTGCTGGCTCATGTCTGCTTCGCCCACCGTGATCTTGCCTCCGCCATCCAGGGTCAGATACCCCACCACCGCCGATCGCAGCAGGTGCCCCATGCCGTCGCCAGACTGACCCTGCAAGCCAAACGTGAAGTTCCCTTTGAGCTTCGCCGCCAAAAAGGCCCCCGTGTCCTGAAGCGCAAATCCTCCCGCCAGTGATTGTCCGCTCTCATCGGCTCGAATCACCCAACCGCCCGCAGCCACTCCATTGCTCCCAACCTGATCCGCGACGAAACACAGCGCCATCGTTCCCCCCTGACCGTCCCCAAGGCTGAAAACACCGCGGCTATCGGCACCAACTGAGTAGGTTCCATTCATCGAATTCAGTCTCGGCTCTTTCCATTCCGGCGCATTCGCATCCGCGTCGCCACCCGTCACCGTACCTGCACCGTCCGCTACAAAACCCGCCAGCATACTCAGGTGGCTCCCCGACATTGCATCAAGTCCACTCAGCGACATCGCGTAATTGCCCTTCAACTTCGCATTCCCCGCGCCGTCATGCGTACAGTTGGCCGCGGCCGCAAACACATTCAGCAGCACCGCTCCGGTCACGCTCTTCGGCGTCACCGCAGCATCCGTCACCGTGACCTGCACCACCACCGGCGAGGTCGCAGGCTGCGCCGTCGGCGTCCCGCTCATTGCCCCGCTCGGCGAAAGCACTAACCCCACCGGCAGCACAACTCCCTTGGCCAGCGCCCAGGTGTAGGGCCCAGTACCGCCTGCGGCTGTCAATTGCGCTCCATACTTGCCGCCCACATAGGCCGGCGGCAAGTTGAACGAAGTAATCTTCAGCGCCGGACCAGCCGCATTGATCATCACAAATACCGTTGCTGTCGCCGTCTGCGGAGTCGCCGAAGAATCCGTCGCGTACACGCTGAAGCTGCTTCCATTCGGCCCGGAAGCCATCGACGGAGTTCCGCTGATCCCTCCACTCCCACTCAGCGCCAGCCCCACCGGCAGCGCCGAGCCCTTGCTCAGCTTCCACGCGTAAGGTCCAACCCCACCCGTCGCCTGCAATTGCGCCCCATACCCCACACCCACCATCCCCGGCGGCAGACTCTGGCTCACAATCTGCACCGGCGATGAGGCGGGCATAATCGCGATCTTTACCGTGGCCGTCGCCGTCCCTTTCGCGCTGTCCGTTACCGTCACCACAAACCCGGTCGGCCCGTTCATGCCACTCGGAGTCGTCGGGGTCCCGCTCAGGGCCCCTGATCCGGTCATCGTCAGGCCGCTCGGCGCACTGCTGCCACTGGCCACTGCAAACGTGTACGGCGGCGTTCCACCCTTGGCCGTCAGTTGGCTGCTATAGACCACGCCCACCGTCGCCTGCGGCAGGTTCGTCGGATCAATGCGCAGCCCCAAGGGCGCTGCGTTGATCACAATCCCAACCACCAGCGTCGCGCTCTGCGGCGTCGGCGAAGCATCCTTTACCTGCACCGTAAAGCTCGCCGGGCCCCCACCGCTCGCCATCGTCGGAGTCCCGCTCAGCATCCCCATCCCACTCAACGTCAACCCAGCAGGCAAACCGCTCCCCGTCCACACATACGGGGCCAGGCCGCCACTCACCGTCAGGGCCGCGCCATAAGGCATGCCCACCGTCGCCTGCGGCAGAGTCGTAATCTGCAATCCCGTGGCCACCATCGGTCGCTGCAACTCGTTCCCACGAGCAGGCGTAACCACCACGGCAAGTGCAAAGGCCAAAACCAGCAGGAACTGGCTCATTCGAGCAAAGGGTGAGAGAATCCGCATCAAAGTCCTCCGAGACCACCCTCTACAACTCGAATCAATCGGGGCGCATTAGGTCTCTCTCATGCTTTCGGCGGAAATCCAGACTCCGTCATCAAAACCTAAGTCAAAGGTAATGAATCGCTTAGTGTTCAGCCACAGCGAGACCAGCCCGCTCGCGCCGCCAGACGCCAGGGCGCGGCAGATTCAGCTTTCATGCTCTGTTTTCATCCAGAATGAAGGGCAAACCTAATCTAAAGTGTTGTCCGGAACAGTGGCCCGCTCCCCAATCAACACTGGAATTCCATCCACCAGCGGATACACCCGCCCGCATCCAGCACACACAATCTGTAAACCAATCAGCTGCAATTGCTGTTGGCAAACCGGGCAAGCCAGTTGCTCCAGACTTCGGGCATCGAATTCACTTGTCGCTGAGTTCACAGAAGCGTCACTGAGCCTTATTGAATCGCCGCATCCGGCTGTGCCGCATCGGCCGCCGCACGCACAGGACGATTGGCCAGCTCATGCTCAATCGAGGCATTGATCCCCGTCTTGGCAAACTCCAGCGCCACCCGAATGCTGTTGCATACCGCAACCTCGTTGGATGACCCATGCCCGATAATGCAGATGCCGCGAACCCCCAGCAGCGGCGCGCCACCATATTCGTTGTAGTCCAGCCGCCGCCGAAAATCGTTGAAGGCCTTGCGCGAAAGCATCGCTCCCACTTGCGCCGTCACCGTGCTGGTCAGCGATTCTCGCAGCAGGTCGCGAAACAGCCGCCCAATCCCCTCGCCGGTCTTCAGCGCCACATTGCCGACAAAGCCGTCGCAGACAATCACGTCGCAACTGCCGTTGAAAATGTCTCGCCCCTCGACATTGCCGATGAAGTGGATGGGCAGCGCCTTCAGCAGCGGAAAAGCCTCCCGCGTCAGATCGTTGCCTTTGGTCTCTTCTTCGCCAATCGAAAGCAGACCGACGCGCGGACGGGCAACTTTCAGCACGCTTCGGGCAAACATCTCGCCCATCACCGCAAATTGCTCCAGGTTGTACGCCTTGCAGTCCACGTTCGCGCCTACATCCAGCAGCACGCACGGTGAACCGGTCGCCGTCGGCATCCTTGCCGTCAGCGCCGGGCGATCAACCCCTGGCAACGCGCCCAGCACCATCTTGGCCGTTGCCATCGCAGCACCGGTATTGCCCGCCGTTACAAAGCCCGCAACCTTCTTTTCGCGCACCAGTTTCAGCCCCACGCGCATGGAGCTGTCCCGCTTCGTGCGCACCGCATGCGCAGCCTTCTCCTCCATGCCTATACGTTCCGAGGCATGGTGGATCACAATCGGCAGGTCTTCATCTTCCAGATGCTCATCCAGCAGGTCGCGCAGTTCGCGATCCGGCCCTATCAGGTGCACCCGCACCGGCAAGGTCCGGCAAGCCTGTATAGCGCCGCGAATCTCCGGCTCAGGAGCTTTGTCCGAGCCAAAAGCGTCCAGCGCAATATCGATAAGCTTCGGAGCGTGCTGAGAAGCTGGCAACATGGCAGACCCAAGGATGGATGAGTTGAAGATTAGCTGACGGCTTCCTTCGGTTCCAGAACAGCGCGGCCCTTGTACTCGCCGCACTTGGCGCATGCACGATGAGGCAGCTTCTTTTCCTGGCAATTCGGGCAGATGGAAAGCGATCCTGCGGTCAGAAAATCATGCGACCGGCGAAGGGCAGTGCGGCGCTTGGAGTGACGCCGTTTCGGATTAGGCATGGTACTGTTCCTCTCGTGTTCTTAGCTCCCTCAGGCCCGGTACCCACCATGAGCGCTCAACAAAAGCGCTCCGCTTGATCCGTCACCCGAAAAAGCAGGAGTGACCTCTCAAAGGCCGCTCTCCTCAAAAATTAAAACTCAAAATTAAAACCTGCAGCAATTCAGTCCCGGCTGCAACTCAGAGTTTGATCCGGCTGCTTAAGTCCGCCAAAGCACCCCAGCGCGGGTCACGCGGACCCTCATCACAGGAGCAGGCAATCTCGTTGCGGTTTTGGCCGCAGCGCGGGCAAAGTCCCTTGCAGTCCAGTTGGCAAAGCGTTCGAGCCGGAAGAGACAACAATACCTGCTCCCTCAAAACATCCTCAAGCGCAATCCCACCATTTTCATAATACCCGATTTCCGTCTCAGGCGTAGAAATTGCGTGCTCGGCACCCGTCGCATCCACCCCCGCAGGCCGAAACACAAGGTCAAACTCCCCCGCAACCCGCTGCTCCACCGGCTCCACACACCGCGCACAGGGCACCTCAAAGGCCCCGCTGAAGCTGCCCTTCAGCCGTATATCCTCAACAATTTCCCGGGGACCGCGGTGCTCATGCAATACTTCCGCCCGTCCTTCGGCCGATAGCACGCCCAGCTGCTCCGCCTCTCCCCCAAAATCAATTGCGGCAGGGGCCAGGGCAACATCAAAGTTGATTGACTCGCGTTCCAGTTCCATTACCGTAAACAGCATCCTTTGAGCCTACGATGCACCGTTGCCCGCGTCAATGCACAACCCCCGCCATTCCAGCTCTTCCTCGCCCGGCCCCCTTACTTTTTGCTGAAGTTGATCCCCCGCCAGCCGATGAACTCGGCACGGACCTTGTCCGCTGAGGTATCCCTTCCATGTCCATGTTGCTCTCCAAATTTGGCAGCCTCCCCATCGCGCGAAAATTCGTCCTCGCCTTCGGCGCTGTTTGCGTCCTCTCCGCCTTCGGGGGACTTGCCGGAGTTCTCGGCCTGCGTCTGTTGAATTCTCAGTCCATGGAGCTTGCCAACCAGGTATTGCCCTCCTCGATTTCGCTCGCTGACCTGCGGGTTGTAGCCTCCGATATCCGGCGTGCAGACTTCGCCTTATTGCTCTGCACCAGCGACGACTGCACCAGCTTATTTTCTAAAGCCCGTCAAACCGGCCTTGAGCAGTTTGAGGTCAACTCCAAGACCTACAACGCCTTGATTGACAAGGATGAAGCGCGCGCGAGGTTTCAGACGTTTGTTCAGCGATTTCAGGAGTACGCGGTTCTCAGCCAGCGCGCATCGGTAGAGCTCAAAGCTGGGAAAACAGATCTGGCCTTCAATACCATGATGGCCGATTCGACCATCAAGACCTTCGACGATGCCATCCATATCCTCGATGAAGAAACCAGTGCCAACAAAGCCGACGGGAACCGCGTAGCCAAACGCAGCCAATCCATTGGAGGCATCTCTCAGTTCGGCATCCTGGGCGTCAACGTGGTCATCATCGGACTCTGTGCCCTGGTCGGCCTGGCTCTCACCCGGCTCATCGCCAATCCGCTCCGCGAGGCCACCGCAGCCCTCGAACAGGTCGCGGCAAAAGACCTCACCGTCTCCCTCAAGGCCCGCGGAAACGACGAAATCGGCCGCATGTTTACCGCCCTCAACACCAGCGTCGCTTCCATGCGTTCCGTTTTGGGAACTGTGGCAAAGGGTGCCGAAAACCTCTCCGCCGCCGCTGCACAGATGAGCATGCGCTCCACTGAAGCTAACGGCAATGCCCAGTCCCAATCCGGCAAAACCAACCAGATTGCCGCCGCTGCACAGCAGATGACCGCCACCATCGGCGAAATCAGCAACAATGCCGAGTCCGCCGCCGGGGCCAGCCGCAAATCAGCTGAAACCGCCACCGAAGGCGGCTCCGTCATGCAGGCCGCCGTCACAACCATGGAACGCATCTCTGCCGCCACCAGCTCCGTCGCCGGCAAAATGACCGAACTCGCCGCCCGCTCCGAAGACATCGGCAAAGTCGTCACCGTCATCCAGGACATCAGCGAACAAACCAACCTCCTCGCCCTCAACGCCGCAATCGAGGCCGCCCGCGCTGGCGAACACGGCCGCGGCTTCGCCGTCGTCGCCGGAGAAGTGCGCCGCCTCGCCGAACGAACCCGCACCGCCACCGAAGAGATTGCCGGCACCATCCGCAGCATCCAGCACGAAACCCGCGAAACCCTCACCCTCATGGAAGAAAGCCACCACGCAGTCGACAGCGGCATCGGCGAAACCAGCCGCGCCCGGCATTCTCTTGAAGCCATCATCGGCTCCGCCCGCGAGGTCGAGCACATGATCAATCTCATCGCCACATCCGCAACCGAGCAGACCTCCGCCGCCGGGGAAATCTCCGAATCCGCCACCCACATCTCCCAGCTCGCTACGGAAAACTCCCACGCTGCCGAAGAAACCGCAGAAGGCTGCAAACAACTCTCCTTCCTCGCCAACGACCTCGACGGCATCATCCGCCAGTTTCGTCTCAACGACGAGCATCAGCCCGGCGCTGCCCTGAAAGGAAAGCAACCCGCCGCCAGCTCCACCCTCCGCATCGCCTGATTCGAGCTCAGCTCGCGCGACCCAATGCGGAATCGGGTGGCGATGCATCCCGTTCATGCATATACCGAAAATCGTCATCAAGCTTGTATAACGTTCTTACTCAGGCTGTGTTAGCCTCCGGGAGTAGAGAGATAACGTGGACCTTAACCTCTTCTGCCCCTGGGGAATGATCCTATGAGCGCTGCCAAGTATGACCTGATTGTCGTCGGCTCCGGACCTTCCGGACAGCGCGCCGCCGTCGCCGCCTCCAAGCTCAAAAAGCGCGTTGCCATTGTCGAATCCCGCTCCGTCGTCGGCGGCGTCTGCGTCAACACCGGCACCATCCCGTCCAAGACCATGCGCGAGGCCGTTTTACACCTCTCCGGCTATAACTACCGCACCGTCTACGGCATGAACTACCGCGTCAAAGAAAAAATCACCATGGCCGACCTCGCCTTCCGCGTCCAGGGTGTCGTCAAAACTGAAATCGACGTAACCGAGGCACAACTCTCCCGAAACGGCATCGACGTCATCCACGGCGTAGCCCATTTTATCGATGCACAAACCCTGCGCGTCGAGGGTCCGGATACCGACTCCACGCTCGACGCAAGCCGCATCATCATCGCCGTCGGCACCAAACCGGCCACCTCGCCCCTGGTCCCCATCAATGGCACCACCATCATCAACAGCGACCAGATCATGGATCTGCCCAAGCTGCCCCGCACCCTCATCGTCGTCGGCGGCGGCGTGATCGGCGTCGAATACGCCTGCATGTTTTCGATTCTCGGCGTGCGCGTGACCCTCATTGAAAAACGCAACCGCCTGCTCGAGTTTGCCGACCAGGAAATCATCGAAACCCTCAGCTATCACCTGCGCGACAGCCGCGTCACCATGCGACTCGGCGAAGAGCTGGTCAGCGTCGAAGAAATGGCCGACGGCACCGTCGTCGCCAACATGCAGAGCAACAAGCGCATCTCTGGCGACGCCCTCCTCTATGCCGTCGGCCGCCAGGGCAGCGTCGATGAACTCAAACTCGAAAACGCAGGCCTCAAGGCCGATTCGCGCGGACGCATCCCCGTCGACGAAAACTTCCAGACCACCGTACCCTCCATCTTTGCTGTCGGCGACGTCATCGGGTTTCCTTCCCTCGCCTCCGTCTCCATGGAGCAGGGCCGCATCGCCGTCGCCCGCGCCTTCAATGACATGAACACCATCTCCAACCCCAGCTTCTACCCCTACGGCATCTACACCATCCCCGAGATCAGCTTCATCGGCAAAACTGAAGAACAGCTCACCGAAGAAGACGTACCCTACGAAGTAGGCATGGCTTACTACCGCGAAACCGCGCGCGGGCAGATTCGCGGCGATACGACCGGTCGTCTCAAGCTCATCTTCCATCGCGACACGCGCAAAGTTCTAGGCGTCCACATCATCGGCGAGGGTGCCAGCGAGCTCGTCCACATCGGCCAGGCCGTCATGACCCTCGGCGGCAATGTCGATTACTTCATCGAAACCGTATTCAACTACCCCACCCTCGCCGAATGTTACAAAGTCGCTGCCTTCAACGGCGTGGGCCGGCTGCATCGCTACCAATAGCGGAATCACTCCCCGGAGCCCGTGGGCGCTTTCCCGTCCAGTCGATTCTCCGCCCATGTTTCGTTGTAGGTTTGCCGATTGCACCCGAAGACGCGCTACTATCGTCAGCATTCAAATGGAGATCCGATGACAACCTCAATTGGCGTAGTGATGACCGAGCATATTGTGGCAGGCCGACTCACCGGCCCGCTGGGCCAGCAAAAGCTGGAAGGCGAAAGACTCCGCTACCCCACCGACGAGTTGGAAGCCGAAGCCCTCATCGGCGTCCCCACCAGCGAGCTCTATGACCTGCTCGCCAGCGAAATTACACCCCTCATCGCTGCCAGCAGCGAACCCGTCTCGGCCATCGGCGTCGCCGTCCCCGGCATCGTTCGCAACGGCGTCGTTGAAGATTCACCCAATTTGAACCAGATCAAGGGCGTGCGTCTCGCCGATGAACTCGGCGCAGTCCTCCTCAACCAGGGCATTAAAGTCCCCGTCCACGTGCTCAACGACGCCGACGCGGTGGCCGCAGGCCTCGCCGCATCCGGCGGCCACCTCGACCGCCTCATTCGCGTCTGGACCCTCGGCAACGGAATCGGCTACGGACGCTGGCCCTATGCGGACGGCGTCTGGGAGGGCGGCCACACCATCGTCTCCCTCGACCCCAAAGAACGCTACTGCGGCTGCGGAGGCTTAGGCCATATCGAGGGCATCATGGGCAACCGCGCCATGCGCCTCCGCTTCCTCGACCTCGAACCTGAAGAAATCTTCGCCAACGCCCGGCTCGGCGACCAGCGATGCCGCGACTTTGTTGATCTCTGGCATCGGGCACTCGCCGCTGGCACCGCCTCCATGATCCACCTTGGCGGTCCCGGCAAGTTCTACTTCACTGGCCTCAACGTTGACTTCCTCGAGCTCCCCGTCCTCCGCGGATACCTCGAAGCCATGGTCAAGATGAGCCCTCTGCAAAGCTACTCCCTCGAGGTACTCAAGGAAGACGACGCCACCGCCATCCTCGGCGCCGGCGTAGCCGCCCTCCGCGCCCAGAGCTGGTAGGCAAGCAGCAAAAGGGGCGCGTCTCAAGCCGCGCCCCTTCCCCGTTTGAAATCCCATTCAACGGCTCGTCCCTGCTCCCTGCTCCCTGCTCCCTGCTCCCTGGAGCATTTTCAGGAATGGGGTAGTCCGAAGAAGCTTTGCTCGCTGGATTTTTCATCAAGAAAAATACAACCTCACCCAAGCGAGAGACTGCACAGAATTCCTGAAAATGCCTTAATACTTCCGCTGATAAGTCCGCGTCATCTTGTCATGCCAGCAAAGCCGGTCCTTGTCCATCAGCGCCCAGACCAGTCCCAACCCCGCCGGCAGCACCGAAAGCAGCACCGCAGGAATCCGCCCCTGCATCTGCTTCCGCGTCGGATTATCGTCCTCAAACGTGCACAGCGCGATCCGCGCATAGCGCATCCCCAGCGTGCCTTCCTCCGCGTAGCTCAGGAAAAGGTACTGGTACAGCATCCAGAACAACACCAGGCCAACCCCCGCCGCAACCAGCGCCAGCTTCCCGGCAGGCGGGTGCGTCGTTGCCGCAATCACCACCACCGATGCCGCTACAAACGCCAGCATGACCAGCGACCCATCGACCACCGTCGCCAGCATTCGGTCGCTCACCGGTGCCACCAGCAGTTCTACCGCCGCCGCACTTTCCGGCTGGACCAGTGCATCCAATGCATCCGAAGCAGCCGATCGCCGCCGCTCAACCCGTAGCTGCTCCAGCGGCAACTCATCCGCAACCCCTATCCCGGTAGGTCGGTACGGCTCGAAATAGGCCTCCGACTCATACGCTTCGGCGACACCCTCAGGCTCATAGCCGTACTCGGCGGAATACTCCTCCGACGCAGCCCCATGCGCATACGCCTCATGCGTCACCACCGGCTCCGCATACGCCTCTTCGTGAATTGGTTCACGAGCATGTTCCAGCTCAATCGAAGCCCATTCCGGAGGCGCCACCGCATCCAGCGACGCGCTGCTCAAATAGATCGGTGGGGCCAGCAGCTCCGGGTCCACCTCAAAAATGCTCAGTTGCGGGTTCTCCCGCGCCTCATCATAATGAGGGCCCTCCGCCAGCCGCGGCCGCGACTTCTTCGTCGCCACCAGCTCCCGTGGAAACTCAATCAGATTCGCTGGCAAATGCTGCACCGGGTTCACCGTCGCACTGCCCAGTGGATCGCCCGCATCAAATGGCTGATAAGGGAAAAGCTCTCCTTCATCCTTTGCAAAGCCAGTACTGTAGCCCGGCTCTGCACTGGGATAAACGCGCATCTCAGACCATACGTCGCGCTCCGCCTCCGCCGTCGGCATCGGCAATGCCTCTTCCCAGCGCGGCTGTGCACCCGCCCAGGGAGTCATCCGGTTCTCGCTCTGCGCCTCAACTGGTGCTTCATCCTGCCACCGCGCCTGACTCGAAACCGGACTCTGAACTTGACTCTGAACCGGACCCTGAACCGGACCCTGAACCGGACTCCGCGTTGAAACCGGCGCACCCGGCGTACCCGGCATACTTTGTCCCGTCGGCTTGACTGCCTTCGGCACCGTCGGCTGCCAGGCCTCTCCATGCCGCGACCCAAGTCCAGAAACAATCTGCCCCGTCTCCAGCCCCGCCAGCACCGCCTCCGCGGCAGCCTGCGCATTCCGCGCCGCCTCGGCCGCCGCACCAGCCGCACGCACCACCGCGCGCGCTTCACCCGCCAGCAGTTCGCTGTAGCTCGGAGCCTTCGCATACCGCGCCGCTACCCGCGCCGCTGCTTCCGCAGCCCGGCTGCTTGCCGTCCGCGGACTCTCCTGCGGTGTCGCCCGTGCATCCTGCGTGCCGCCCTTACGCGTGCGGTGCGCCGCCAGACGATCGTTCACCTCCTGCTTCCACGCGGCAGTCGCAGGTTCATAGGTTTGCCCCTCAAACGGGTCAAACGGTGCAGCGGGCTGACTTGAAGATTGACTCAAAACCGGTTTCCCTTCTGGCGCAGCTTCGTGGCTGCGGTTGCTCGCCGGTGGTCGACCTGAATAAAGCCGCCCGGACATCCCTGGCATCGAAGGAAAGAAGTCGCAGAGAAAAAAGACTGAGCCAATATGCACCTTTCGCCCAGGTATCGCCCAGGCGCGGAGTGAGAATTCGGCTTTTCTTTGCAGCCAGAGCCGCGGGAAACGCGTCTTACCAGAGTGGACTCCCCACCTTTGGTATGCTGGGCTAGGTCTCGGTGATACGTTCTCGCTATCTTCTGTGTATCATGCTGCTCCTGCCGTGTCATGCGCAGATGAGAGCACAACTGTTGACTAATGCGTTACCCGCCGCCAACTCTTCTAAGCCGCAGGATTCACCATCAGACGCTTTCTCTCCTGCCTCCCTCCCCGCCTCCCTCCCGGCCTCCCTTCCTGACGACCCAGGCCAGCAGGCTCTCCCCATCGCCGTGCCTGAGCCCCTCCCCGCAACCGGCGTTCCCGTCCGCTGGGAAGCTCTCCAGCAGACCCGCATCGGCGACCAATGGAAACTCTCCGGCGAAGTCGTCCTCTACTACAAAAACTATGTCATCCACGCCGACTCCATCACCTACCACCAGGCCACCTCCGTCATCGAGGCCCAGGGGCACCTCCAGCTCGACGGCGGCCCCAGCGACGCCGTCCTCACCGCCTCCCACGGCGAAATTCACATCCAGGACCATACCGCCAGCTTCTACGACGTCCTCGGCACCTTCGGCGTGCGCCGCCTCGGCAGCACCCGAATCTACAGCACCCCAGACCCCTTCATCTTCACCGGCCGCCTCCTCCTCCAGACCGGAGAGGGCAGCTATCGCATCGTCGATGGCACCATGACCTCCTGCCGCCTGCCCAGACCCGACTGGCAGATCATCGCCCACGCCATCGATGTCGCTGATCGCAAAGCCTCCACCCACAACAGCCGCTTTGAATTCTTCCATATCCCGCTCTTCTATCTCCCCTTCCTCCAGCGCTCTCTCGACACCACAAGCCGCGAATCCGGCTTCCTCCTCCCCGTCTTCGCCGTCTCCGGTGTCAAGGGATTCGTCGTCGGCGACCAGGTCTACTGGGCCATCAATCGCAGCATGGATATGACCCTTGGCCTCGAATACTGGAGCAAACGCGGTTACGCCCCCAATGGCGACTTCCGCTACCGCGGACCCGGCCAGGACGCCGTCACCGTCCGATGGAACGCTCTCATCGACCGGGGCATCCTCGAGACCCTCGCCGGTCAGACCGCTCCCTCGCGCGTCAACCAGGGCGGCAGCGACATCCTCGCCTTCGGCCGAAAAGACCTCTCCCCCGAAACCCGCCTCGCCGGATCCGCTGAATATCTCTCCAGCTTCATCTACCGCCTCGCCTTCTCTGAAAACCTCGCCCAGGCCACCAGTTCCGAGGTCCAGAGCGACCTCGCCCTCACCCACACTCACCACGCATTCGTTCCCTCACTCTCGCTGGACCGACTCCAGAGCTTCGCCGGGTCCACCACCAGCGAAGGAACTCCCGTAGTCCAGGTCCCCGAAGTTCGCGTCATGCACCTCCCCAGCGTCCGCCTCGACGTCGTTCCAAACCCCCTCGGGACCTCGCCCCTCTATTGGAGCCTCAACTCCTCCATCGCCGACCTCGCCCGTGCAGAACCCCACCTCCACGCCCGCAACGTCGGCCGTTTGGATATTTACCCCCACATCGAGTGGCCTCTCCATCTCGGCGAATGGCTCCTCCGTCCCCAATTCGCCGTCCGCACCACCCTCTACTCCGGCAGCCAGACTCCCGACCTCACCGGTGCACACTTCGGCGGCGTCCCCACCGTCCGGCATGAGCCGCTCGATCGCTCCGACGTTGAGGCCGATCTTGAAATCCGACCGCCAGCCATCGAGCGCGAGTTCACCGGATGGAACCACCAGATCCGCCACGTCATCGAGCCACAGCTTTTCTATCGATACGTCACCGGCATCCACAACGCCCGCGAAACCCTCCACTTCGACACCACCGACATCGCCACCGACACCAACGAGGCCGGATTCTCCCTCACCCAGCGCCTCTTCCTCCGCCCATTGCACTCGTCAAACTGCCCCCCGGCTGAATCCACCGAATCGCAGCCCTCCGCCTGCACTCCCCATCCCCGCGAATGGGCCAGTTGGCAGATCGCTCAAAAGTTCTTCATCAATTCAGTTTTCGGCGGAGCCCTCATCGAAAATCGCCGCAACGTCTTCGACTCCACCCTCGACCTCACCGGTGTCGCCTACCTCACCTCGCCGCGCAACCTCTCCCCCATCCTCTCCCGCCTGCGATTTCAAGCCATTGACCGACTGCGCATTGAGTGGGACATCGATTACGACACCAAGGCCGGTCGCCTCAGCTCTGACAATCTCTTCGCCGGCTACAGTTGGGGACGCTCCACCATCGGCCTCCGCAACGTGCTCCTCAATGCCCCCGACGAATCCGGAAGCAAGGCCTCCCTCATCCAGAGCCACCAGATCCAGCCCTTCCTCTACTTCGGCAAGCCTTCTGACGTTGGCCTGAGCGTCGCCCTCAACAGCAGCTACGACTTCACCCGGGGCGCACTCCAGTACGGCGGCGTCGAGGCCATCTACAACTGGAACTGCTGCGGCCTCAACGTCGGCTACCGCCGCTTCGCCCTCGGCTCCCTCCGCAATGAGTCAGAATGGCTCTGGGGATTCACCCTCTCCGGCCTCGGCACCGCTGGCAACATCCGCCGCAACACCTCCGTCTTCCCCACCCAGGACACCCTCAGCCACACCTACTGACCAGCTTTTGCCCCTGGCAGGTGCCCCTGGTCTGTCGCATTAGGGGACCGGGCCTCACCACCACCATCCGCACCACCACAACCCCAAGCGCCGTAGGCGCAACAAGCCACTAGCCCAGGGCAAAGCCCTGGGTTAAATCCCCAACAGATCTCCCCACGAGGGGCCTCGATGGCCCCGAGCCCCGTCCTCAAAAGCACGACAGCCAACCGCCAGGTGCCCCCGGTCCCTCGCATTCGGGGACCGGGGATAGAAGCTCCCAATCCGCTCCCGGTTAAAGCTTTCTCGTTTTCGATGAAAGACGAGGCGGCCGCCCCACCCTTCGCTTGGTTCATCTCCCCCAAAAATCCAACCCCCATTTGCCGGGAATTATCCCCAAAGAGCGCACCATCAATCAAGCCGCCCCCCTCAATATATTCAAACCCTGCAGATAATTAATTGGTAAACATGCCAACTCCCGCCAACTCACTCTGTCCTTCACAAACAGAATCGGCTTTTCACACTTCACACTTCACACTCACACTCACACTCACACTCGGCAATCACACTCACACTCGGCAATCACCGCAACCGCGACCGCACATCCACACGCACTAAATAAAGAAAGAAAACCATGTTCAGCAACCCTTGAATCGCCCCCGGAGCCTGCTGCTGCTCCAGAAAAAGCCACAGGTTGTACACCATGAGCAAAAACACCGCCGACAGCGTCAATGCCCACGCCCAGCGCAACATCCGCAGCAGACCAAAGCTCGCCAGCACAAACAGCCCCGCGATGATCAGGAACAGCGGCGGATAATGCCCACCCACCACGCCAAAGCTCACCACCGCGGCCAGCACCAGCATGTACAGCCCAATCGCCACCACACCCGGCAGCGGAATCACCTTGCCGCCCTTCTCAAATGGAACCGGTGCGATTGCTGCTGACTCGTCGCCCTGCGCAGGCCCGTCGGTCAAATCCCGATCTGTCGAATCCCGATCTGTCAAATCCCGATCTGTCGAATTCGTCATAGCGTCTTCAGGTAAGCCAGCAGCGGTTGCAAATCGTCATCGCTGATCTGCGTGGCAGGCATCATTCCGTGCCCGTATTTGATCGTCTGAGTCAGTCGCTCATCCGAGGGCGGCGCACCCGAAGGCATTGCCTTCAGCTTGGTCAGCGCCTGCAACCCCGGCCCCTTCAGACCCTGCGTCGTCGTCGGATAATGACACCGCGCGCAATAGGCCCGATACGCATCAGCACCCCGAGCCTCCTCCGCCGTAAACAGCGAGGGGTCCTTTGAAGGTGGCAACGGCTTGCAACCCGCCAGGCCAAACGCCAAAACTGCCACCAGACCCGTAGCTCCCAATCCGCGAACAATCAACTGAAATCCATGCAAGATCATCTGTTCCGATGATACCAAGTCATCGGTAGCTACTCCATTGCGCCAATCAACCCGCAAATCTGGTCGATCGCCTCAATCTCCACCTCGCTCCCCGGCAAATGACCCTCCACAAGGATCGAAAACGCGACCGTCTTCCCGCTCGCACCTACCAGGTAACCACTCAGCGCGTTCCCTTCGCTATGCGTGCCCGTCTTCGCAAACAGCTTCCCCTTCAGCGCAGAAGTGGTAAATCGCCCCGCCAGCGTCCCATCCACACCTGCAATCGGCAAAGTCGCCTTCCAACCCGCTCCCCACGGCTGCCCCGCCGCATGCACCAGCAGCGTCGTCAGAGCCCGCGGAGCAATCAGGTTGTTCGAACTCATTCCCGACCCGTCATACAAAAAAAAGTCATCCGCTCCTACTCCTGCCCCCAGCAAAAACTGCCGCTCCACCCGCGTTCCCCCAACAAAGCTGCCGTCCCCCGCAACTTCCTTCCCCAGCATCCGCAGTGTCAACTCGGCATGCAGATTCTGGCTCACTTTATTCAGCAGCTTGAGATCTTCAACCACCGGAATGGAAACATGCGTAGCCACCACCTGCCGCCCTCCCAACGGCGCAGCCACCGTCGCCAGACTCAGCTTTTCTAACCCAACCGGCTCCTTCTGCCCCTGCGCAAACTCCCCCGTCGCCGTCGAATTCTGATGCTGCGCCCGCGCCCCTCCCGTCACCGTCACCCCGCGCGCCTCGAGCATCCCCTTCAGCGCAAGCGCCGCAAACTCTGCCGCGTCCTCTACTGCGAGATTTGCGTGAAACCCCTCGGCAGGCCCCGTCCCCCAGACCCGCACCACCCGCGATCCAGGCCGCCGATCAAGTCCCGGCCCAAGTCCCGGCCCAAGTCCCGGCCCCGGGCCCCGCTCCACCTTCGCCCCCTTCGCCGCAAAGGCCATCGAGCCTTCCAGCGTGTAATACGGTGTCTCTGGCACCCACTCCCCTCCACCCGGCTTCAGCCGCAGCGTCACCGTGTTGTCGTTCACCGTCAACGCCGATACCGGAGCGCCAAAACTCCACATCAGGTCATCCCAGCTCCACCCCGTCCCATACGGCTCATTCACATAAAACGTGTCATCCCCCACCACATCCCCGGCCACCCGCCGAATCCCCGCCTTCACCACCGCATCGGCCATCGCCTCCAGCGCCGCCAACGGCCGGGGCTTGGCTTCACCCACGCTTCCGCTTTCAGATTTCGCCTTGTACGGGTAGGTCCGCCCGCTCATCGTCGGGTCACCCGACCCCAGCAGCACCAGGTCCCCGTCCAATCGGCCCTGCGCATCCAGCGGCCCACCTGCCACCAGGTTCGTCGTCCACGTCAGCCGGTCCACCGGCAGCAGCGCAAAGGCCGCAGCCGTCGTCACCAGCTTCGTATTCGAGGCAGGCAAAAAGAGCCTCCCCTCATCCAGCCCATAAATCCGCCGCCCGTCCAGTCCCACCACACTGATGCCAAAATGCGCGTGGCTCAGCCCAGGCTCGGCCAGCAGAGCCTCGACCGCTACCTTCAGTTTTTCGTCAGAATCAGCCGTCGCCTGCGCAAACCCACCCGAAGCGACCGCCAGCCAGGCCATCAGTAGTAGGGAAGTAACCAACCCCGTGTGTATCCGAAACACAAATTTCATGCCCCGAGTCTAATTCTTTCGACCCGCTTTACTTCGCCGTAATCTTCGCGCGAATCCAAAGCGTTCCAAATACCCCCAGCGCCACCACCCACACCACCACCGCCGCCGGAAGCCCAAAATAAATATAGCTGTAGGCAAAGTTGACCGAGTGATGCATCCCCAGGTTCCACACCAGCAACCCAAAAATCGCCAGCGCCGTCACCAGAAAAAACGTGAAAAATCCCGAAGTCGCCGCCAGCAACAGGCTGGTAAAGAATCCAAAACCCTCCAGAGGAAAGCCCAGAAACCGCCCGCCGCCCTGCCCCGCGCCTTTTACCGCTGCTCCACCCACCATTGACTGCTCCTTCGCCGAACCCGGATCACGCACCGGCCCCCCGCGTAATTCAGAGCAGTATCAGAACTGCTCTAACCAGCGGGTAAATGGCCTGACAGCATTTTTCCTCAAGAAAAATGCTTCTTCTTTGAGCTCTCCCGGGCACTCCTATTCTGATTCTGCTCTAGTATAAGGAGTCGTGTCTATTCCCGTACAAGCCGTCTTCCCTGAAACCACCCCGGCCGCACTGCCCCCAGCCGGCTCCTGGCCTGCTGAAAAAATTGCGGCTGAAACCCCCGCCTCCGTCGCCGCCAACGGCCTGCGCTACGCCGCCTGGGGGGAAACCCGCATCACTCAGCCCGAGCTTGAGCGCCTCGTCGCCGCCGTTCCCCGCTCCCTCGCGCCTGCCCTCGAAAAACGCTGCTACTACTTCGTGCCACTGGTCATGGTTGAGGGTGAGGGCGAGGGCGGCATCGTAGCCGCGCCCACCTACACCGTCGATCTCGGCGACCGAGCCATCTGCCACCGCAATGTAACCCTCGGTCCTACAGAAGCTGTCTTTCTCTCCACCCGACTCGTCGAAGACCGCTTCGGCCTTGCCTTTGAATTCTTCATCAACGTCGCCCACAACTTCGTCGACGCCGCTGGAGTGCCCGAGAGCTTCGCTCTTCTCTCCTGGTCTCAGGCCCAGGCTGCAGTCCGCGGTGAAACCAGCCAGGACGCATGGGAAACCCGCCGCCGCGCACTCGACTCAACCGCACCCGTCACCAACGCCGAGGGCGCTGCCATGCCACCCTCGCGCGAACTCGGCGAGCGTGCTCGCAAAAATTATCAAGAGTCCGCCTTCTCCGACTCCCTCGCCATCTACATGCTCTCTCTCGCCCTCGACTTTGACTACCACGACCTCCGCGAACGCGAATATCCGCTGCTCGCCGCCCCGGCACTCGCCGAACGACTTCGCCACGTCAACTCGCTCTTCCCTGCCAACGAAGGCTATGACTTCCAGGTTCTCTACCGCCGCAAGGGCTAGCTCGGGCTTCCGTCTATCGGCTTCACAAACAATGCCGATTATTCCCATCAGTGGTACACTAAACTCAATCAGAGGTTCTCATGCACATCTACGGCGTCCAAAACATCTAATTTGCTCCACAGAACATCGCGTTTCAGCACCTGCCGTGAGGTCCAACAGACCTGCACGGTCTTTCTGTCTGCATCTCAAATGCGCATATGATTGGCCGAGAGCTTCGTCTTCAAGCTAGCCAGCGCCGCCCGTGTCTCTGCGTCGCCAGCCGTCGCCAGCCCATAAAGATCGCCGGTCTTCACCGTTCCGGTCAAAGGCAGATCGTCCGGCTTCGATTCCACCACCATGCCGTACTCGCGCTTCACATCCTTCGGGTCCACTTGGCCGATCGCAGCTGCCTTGGTCACCGATTCAACGCACTTCTGTGCAAACTCCAACCCATTCCCTGACCGCTCCGCAACCCGCGCATAGCAGCAGCCCAGGTTGAAATACGCCACACACGTCAATCCCTTGATCGGATTCGTCTCCCAGTTCGGATACTTCAATCCCAACTCAAGAAACCGGATCGCCTCGGGAAAATCCCGTCGATACGCCGCTTCAATCACCGCCCGGTTGTAGTACGCGCGCAGTTGCTCCGACTGCGCCGCAATGCTGTCGTCAAATGCCTCTTCCGCGCGCTCCAGTTCCCGGGCATGGTCGGCCTCCGTCAGCTCCCGCCCTGCCATCCGAGGGTCAACCCGCGCCTTGTAGGAGTCCAGCCGGATATTCCCCAGGTCATTCTGCAAATAAAACTGCTTTCCCACCCGGCGCTTCGCCACATCCAGCAAATACTCCGCACGCTCCAGGTCGCCAATATAACCAAAGCCACGCCCCTGTTCGTACAAAAACTTTGCCCAGTAGAACTGCGCCAGCCGCCGCAATTGCTTCGCAAACTCCTCCGGTGCCTCGTTCTGCCCCGCAATATCGTAGGAAATAAACCGCTCAACCGACAAAATCTCCTGCCGCTGCGCCAACGGCATACGGTCGTAAAAGTGGTGCCGCGAATCAAACCCCTCATCCGCATTATTCAGCGGAGAATAGCGCTTCAACATCGCCGTCAGATTCGCATACGCCTGCCCCCGACGCTCCTCAATATCTGAAAAAATCGGGTACCGTGCCTTCACTTCCCCAGACATTCCCTCAAACCGCGTCCGGACCGTCGTCTCCAGCTCTTTCAGCCGACCCAGAAGGTCCTCAGCCTGCTTGGTAAAACTTTGCGCGCTGAACCCCGCCGCCACCCCCTGCGCCAGCGTGAAGAATCCTGCCGCCGTCACAATCAGCGCCAGAATCCACTTCAACTCATCCATCCGGTTTTTCAGCTCGTCGCTGCGCTCCTTCAGTTCAGCCTGTGCTTCTTTGGCCGCAGCAATCTTCGCTTCTTCTCCACTCGCGGGCGCGTTCGCCATGCCCTGCCCAGCACTCGCCCCCACCCGGGCCGTACCCGGCTTCACCTCAGCTGCCCGGGCCGCAAAAACGACATACAGCCCAGAGACACCGAGCAGCACAATCAATCCACTGAATATCCTGGGAAGCAGTCGGGTCAGGTACTTCCAGCTCATACACTTCTCCGCATCGGCACCAGCGCCAGCCATCAAGCGCCAACGGTAAGGCGCCAAACCGGCTCATCTTGCAAGCGACCGAAGTCTATCACGAGTCTTCTCCGCCAAGTGAGCCCGTCTGAATCCACGGCTACTCCTTCATCAGGCTCCCATCCAGACCCATCTCATACTCCCTTGAACACTACCCGCCCCTCGCTGATCGTCCACCACACCTTGCCCTGCATCGTCCACCCGTCAAACGGAGTGTTCTTTGACTTCGACCGCGAATCCTTTGCGCGAAACACCCACTCCGCTTTCGGATCAAACACCACTACATCCGCAAAGCTGCCGACCGTCAGCGTCCCGCGCCCCTTCAGCCCCAGCAAGGCCGCAGGCTGCGCACTCAGCAGGCTCAGCACTCGTCCCAGCGGCAGCTTCCACTCATGATGCAGCCAGCGCAGGCTCAGGCCCAGCGCACTTTCCAGTCCGGTAATTCCATTCGGAGCTCGCTCAAACTCCACTTCCTTTTCATGCGCTGCATGGGGCGCATGGTCCGTCGCAATCGCGTCCACCACCCCATCCAATATCCCCTGGATCATCGCGTCCCTGTCCGCAATCGACCGCAGCGGCGGATTCATCTTTGCATTCGTGTTGTACGCGCGTACATGCTCTTCGGTGAGTAAAAAGTGATGCGGAGCCACTTCGCACGTCACCCGCAGCCCGTTCCGCCGTGCCTGACTTACCGCCGCAATCGCTTGCGCCGTCGAAGTGTGCGCCACATGCAGATGCCCAACCTTTGACCCGTTTACCTCACGCGTCAACTCGCTCAGTAACCGGATATCCCGCTCCACCAGCCCATACTCGGCCTCCGGCGGCATCCCCCGCAGACCCAGCCGAAACGCCGTAACCCCGGCATTCATGCTGCATCCACCCGTCAGCCGCGTATCCTCCGCATGCTGAATCACGCTCAACCCATTGCGCGTCGCATTTTTCAGCACCTCGCGCATCGTGCTGTCCTTCAATATCGGATGCCCGTCGTCGGTCACCGCCACCACGCCCGCCGCCTTCAGCGCCGCGTAGTCGTTCAGCACCTCGCCCTTCAGGCCCCGAGTCGCCGCCCCAATCGGGAACACCCGCACACTCGCCTTCCGCTCCGGCGCCTGTATCCAACGCGTAATCTCCGGCGAATCATTGGTCGGTACTGTATTCGGCATCGCCGCAACCGACGTAAATCCACCCGCCGCCGCCGCTGCCGTTCCCGTCGCAATCGTCTCCTTGTGCCCCTGGCCCGGCTCCCGCAGATGCACGTGAATATCCACCAGACCCGGCGCTACCGTCAGCCCCTTGGCATCGATCACCTGGGCGTCCGCTTCCACTTTGGCCTTGCCGGCAGCCATAATTTCTGCCACCCGGCCATCGCGCAAAACCACATCCCGCAGCCCGTCTACACCCGCCGCCGGGTCAATCAGGTGCCCGCCCTTGATGAGAATCACGCTCATTGCCGGCCCCCCATCGCATCGCAAGCCGCCGCACTGCCAGCAGTCAGGGCCCGTTCCACCAGCGCCATTCGAATCGCCACCCCATGGTGCACCTGCTCAAGAATCACCGACTGCGGCCCATCCGCCACCTCGCCGGTCAGCTCCAGCCCGCGAATAATCGGCCCCGGATGCATCACCAGGGCCCCCGGCGCATACTCTGCCAGCCGCGCTTCGTTCAGTTGATAGCTGCTCTTGTACTCTTCAAGGTCCAGTTGCAATCCTGCCAGCCGCTCCGCCTGGATGCGCAGCATCATCACCACCTGCGATTGCTTCATCGCCGCAGCCATATCCCGCTCGATCTCCAAGCCCGGTCCCGCCTCGGCGGCTACCGCGGGCAGCAGTTGCGGGGGCCCGCACAGGATCACCCGCGCACCCAGCTTCGGCAGCAGCAGCATATTGCTCCGCGCCACCCGGCTATGCAAAATGTCGCCGACAATCGTGACCGTCACCCCGGCCAGTGTCTCCGCCGTCGCCGTCTCAACCCCCGGCCGCAAGTGAGCCAGAATCGTTCGCAAATCCAGCAGCGCCTGCGAAGGATGCTCATGCATCCCGTCCCCTGCATTCAACACCGGCAGCCCCGTCTCCCGCTCCAGCAGCCATGGCGAACCCGACGAAGGGTGACGCAGAATAATCGCCTCTGCCCCCAGCGCCTTCAGCGTCAGCCCGGTATCTTTCAGCGTTTCGCCCTTTTCAATACTCGAGGAAAGCGAAGAAACCAGCGTCGTGTCCGCTCCCAGCCCCTTCGCCGCCAGCTCAAAACTGGTGCGCGTCCGGGTCGAGGACTCATAGAACAGCAGCGCAATCCGCCTCTTCGCCAGCCGCGTCGCGCGTTTCAGAGGGTCCTCATTCTCCAGTTGCGTCGCCAGCGCCAATATCGCGCTCACCCGCTCCACCGTCAGCGAATGCACCGACATCACCGATCCGGCCGAGTAGGGCTCGGGAAAAGCAGTCAAGGCCGGTCTGACCACAGAACGGCGCGCAGCGGAAGCAGCGATTAAAGGCATATTTGCACACCAGGACTCGGTTCTGTGACATCCCAAATGATGTCAGGATTCAGGGCGAAACAAAGGAGCTGTCGCAGAGAAAACTAGTCAATCTTCTCCACCAGCAACACCTGCTCGTCGTTATCCACTTCGCGGAACTTCACTTCGATAATCTCGCGGCTGCTCGTCGGAACATGCTTGCCCACATACGTCGCCTCAATCGGCAATTCACGATGTCCACGATCAATCAGTACCGCCAACTGCACCCTCCGCGGCCGCCCATGGTCAAACAGGGCATCCAGCGCCGCCCGGATCGTCCGGCCCGTGTAGAGCACATCATCACACAGGATCACGTCCAGCCCGTTCACATCCAGGCCAAGTTCGCCCTCGTTCACCACCGGCCGCACATCGCGCGTCGTCAGATCATCCCGGTAAAACTGAATATCCAGCACGCCCGTCTGTACCGGTCGCTTCAGAATCCCGCTCACCAGCACCGCCAGCCGCTCGGCCAGTGGCACACCCCTGCGCTTGATCCCAACCAGTGCCAATCCCTCGCTGGCATTGGTCTTCTCCACAATCTGGTGGGCCAGCCGCACCAGCGTCCGGTCAATCTCTGAGGCCGACATCAATCGGCCCTTCTCGCGCAATACGGGGTACTTCGCTTCCGGCGTCTCGCTCATTCAAAACTCTTTCGCCTCAGGGCTGTCATAATTCTTTCCGGGGATGCAAATCGCCTCCCGCAGACTTCGCTTTATTGTATGGCCTCACAGCGACCCGATCCTTGTCACAACTTCCTTCATCTCCTACGCGCTCGGCCGACTCCGCTGCGCCATCAACTTCGCCCCAATCGCCCCACCGGCAGCAGCAAACACCAGCAGAAACGCAGCACCCGCAAGAAACCCCATCAGCGCAATCCCCGCCCGCCCTTCGCCCGAAAGCATCATCGCCCGATTCAGTTGCTGCGCCTGCGCCACCTGTACGCCCGCCATGCCCATCTGAACCATCATCTGCTGGCTCATCTCAAGGCTGCGCTCCACATTTTCCTGCCACAGAGCATCCATCTGGCCGCCCTGGTGCAGCACAAACCGCGCAAACCACAACGCAAATCCGTTCACTGCCAGCGTCAGCCAGCTCGCAAACACCCCGGTCAACAGCCCTATCCGCGCCCCAGCGCCCGCTGAGAGCCACGTCGGCCGCGCCCGCTTCACATACAAGGCCACCGCCCACGCCGCCGCCCCGGTCATCCAGACCAGGCCTAGATTCTGCCCCAGCTCCGTCAGCCCAGAACACAACACCGATGCCGGCACCGCAAGCACCGCAGCCGCGCGCAGAGCCGGTCGCCACGCAATCCCGCCCAGCAGCACTGCCTGTGTCGTTCCAATGCTTCGAATCGGTCCCGCTTCGTCGCCCGAGTCCACCACCGGCGCATCCGGAGCAACATAGGTCAGATGCGGCAGACCGCACGCCCCGCAATAGCGGTCCGTAATGCGAAGCGTCTCATTGCAGCGATGGCAGGTAGCTTCCAATCCATTCCCGTCTCTTCGACCCGCAAAAACAAAGGTCCCTAGCCTCAAACTATACCCTTTGACCTCTGACTTTGCCCAAATCCACCCAATCCAGCCAAAGCTGCACTCGTCCCGGCCCCGCCTACTGCTCCTTCTGGTCCCCGTCATCACCCAGATTCGCCGGCAGGTCCAGCGCCACCAGCGCAAATCGCGTCTGCCCATTCTTCGGCTCTTCAAATCCCACAATATGCTGGTGCCGCTTCGATCCTGCCTTCAATTGCAGATCGCTCTTGAAGTCGGTCTCGTTGATCTGAACCTTCCCGTTCTTGCCAGAATCCGCACAGGTCAGTCCCTCCCTCGTTGTCGTCGGGGTCCCCACCGGATTCCCTCCCTTGCACGTGATCACGTCGCCAAATCGCGTCAACGACTTCTTGTAAAACGCCGTCACCTTGTCCTCGTCATCCGGCGTTGCATACGAAACCGCCTTCACCCGCAACTGCCAGTCCCCAAATCCCATGTGCACGTCGGCTGACCGATGCTTATCGTCATCTGCCACCGTTTTCGCTCCTGGATAGACAGGTAGCCCTAAATCCGACGCCGAAGTCTGGTCTGTGTTCACATGGACCCCGCCAAACGGCGTGTCCACCTGCACCGTCTTTTCCTTGCCGTTTGAATCCTTGTCCACATGCACCCGGCAACCCTGCAGGCCGATCAACACGACAAACCCTGCCGCAAACGCCGTCAGCTGAATTCCCCTACGCATATTCCTTCTCATCTTCGTACCCGCCTTCTACCCTGCCATACGGCAAACCCTGGTTCGCCGTTCCACCAAAATGAACAGATGCAGCATCTTTTTCATTCGTTCCGGGTTCCAGACCAGTAGTATCTTACCTGAACGACAGAGCAGGCTACTCACGACCTGTCTGGAGGAACGACCGATGCACTGGAACTCTATTTCCCTTTCTCGCTCACTGCTCATCGCCGGCACGCTCGCCGCCGTGACGCTCGCTGTCACCCCCTCTCGTGCCCAGGTTGATCCTCCGCCAGGCGCCGGCCGCCTTGCACACCTCGATGGCAATGTCTCCATTCAGCCCTATGGCGCTGATAACTGGGGCCAGGCCGAGATGAATCAGCCAATTGGCGCCGGCGACCGCATCTACACCGATCAGCGTGCCCGTGGTGAACTTCAGGTAAGCCGCGTGCGCGCCTACTTCGCCCCCAATACTGACCTCACCCTCAGCAACAGCAATGAGCAGGGCGTCGAACTCGGACTCGCCCAGGGCACGGTCAACATCTCCAGCGACGGATTCCAGCAGGGCCAGTCCCTCTTCGTCAGCACACCCAATGGCGGCGTTTCCCTCGCCTACCGCGGCGACTTCCGCATCGACGTCTATTCCGATCAACAGTCCACCGTCATCACCAATGGCCATAGCGGCTCCGAACTTGAACTCAATGGTGCGGGAGGGTTTTCCCTCATTCTCGGCCCCGACCAGGCAGTCCAGCTCAGCGGCACCAACCCGGTCGTCTCCCAGTTCGTGCAGGCCGGCATCGATGACGAGTTCCAACACTGGAGCGGCGCCATTGAGACCCATCGCTACCAGTCCCGCTCCTCACGCTACGTCAGCACTGAAATGGAAGGCTACGAAGACCTCGACGACAATGGCGACTGGCAGCCAGAGTCGGACTACGGCCCAATCTGGTTCCCCCACGTCGATCGTGACTGGCAGCCCTACCACAATGGACATTGGGTCAATCGCCCCCACTACGGGCCGACCTGGATCGCCGACGAGCCCTGGGGTGCCGCGCCCTTCCACTACGGCCGCTGGGTGCAGATCAACGGTCGCTGGGGATGGATTCCAGGTGCCCGCGAAGCCCATCCAGTCTGGTCCCCCGCCCAGGTCGTCTTTGCCGGCGGCATCCACATCGGCGGCTTTGGCATCTCCGTCTGGGTGCCTCTCGGACCCGGCGAAGCCTACCATCCCTGGTATCCCTCCAGCCCCGAATACGTCAATCGCATCAACCAGACCAATATCCGTGAGTCCAGGGTCGTTCATATTCAGAACACCTACATCACCAACAACGTCACCAACATCACCAACGTCACCAACATCACTTACATCAACAAGGCCGCTGCCACCGGTATGAAGCCCGAAGACATGGCCGCCGGTCACAGTGCCAAGAGCGCTGCCATCAAGGTTGATCCTCGTCAGGTAGAGCATGTTCAGCCCGCGCCGCCTGTCTTCAAGGTGCCTACGCAGCCCGTGATCCTCCACCCCGTCGCCAAGCCGGTCGCCGTTCAAGACCACCGGCCCGTGCTCATCAATCACACCGGTCAACAGGTCACGGCAGCTCCTGACGCCAAACCGACCCCTGTTCCTGTGAAGGCAACCCCACCCGTTGCGGTGAAGCCGCTCCCAGGACACACCCCGATCGGCGCTCCTGTCGTTGGCGTCAGACCCTCCACGCCGACAGCACCAATGCCTGTGCACCCCAATCAGCCAATCATCAACAGCACGCCTCCGGCCAAAGTCACTCCGGGCCAGCCGACCAACAATATGGCGCCAAGGCCAATCCCTCCGGCGCCCACTTCTTCTAACCCGGCCCAACACCCCGTACCGGCGACACCTCCACCGCCTGCAGCGCATACCATGCCTATGCCTGCTCCGCACATAACTCCTCCACCTCCAGCGACCCAGCCAATGCCTCAACCGGCACCCCGGCCAACTCCCCCAGTCGCTCAGCATGAAACCGTTCCTCAACAGTCTGCCCGCCCCGTGCCCAGCACACCCGCTCCGCCCGCTGCGCACCCGGCTCCGCCCGACCAACCCAGAACGCTACCATCGGCCTCTGACTCCAAAAAGCCAGACCCAAAGAAGACTCCTCCACCCAAGCCTGAGTAATCCATCCCCGTCGTCCGCAAAACAAAGCCCCATCCCGCCTCTCCAGGCAGGATGGGGTTTCCTTTGTTCGCAGCCAGTCAACCCGGTTGTTTCGAACTTTCTACCACGTCTTCCTTCAACGTAGAGAGTTGGAGTGCCCCAAACCAGACAAATCCGGGTGCCCCACCCTCGCCGCCCCCTTGTTTTTGTGGCCAGGGTGCGATCACGCGAAACCAACCTCATACAGACAGCGCAATTGAATCAGGGCCTGTTCACAGGCCCTGATTCGCCACCGGTTTCGGCGCAATCCAGATCGCATACACCAGCAGCCCCACCCCAATCAGTCCTGGTATCAGCCCCGCAAGTGCCGGTGCCTGTGCTCCTGTGATGCTCCGGAAAAAGATGAACATCCCTCCACCAACGCAAATGTTGATGATGCCTCCGACCTTGAACCCCTCCAGCCGCTTGCGGTCTTTGGCTCGCTCCGCCTGCACGGCAATGCGCTCTTCCTCACGCAGCAGCTCAATCATCAGCTTTGCACCGTCTCCCGGCTGTGCCGAAATGCGCTGCAACGCCTCGCTCTTGTGGCGGGCCGCCTCGCTCTTGTAGTAAGACTCACGCTCTTTCTTGCGGTTTTCTGACTACACTACGATTGAGATAAACGAGAAAACACTCACCATCAACACGCTCGCGAAAACCTACATTCCAGATTCCATCGCACTCTCCTCTTCGCCGAAGGCAGTTCATACCGCTCTTCCCCCTGCAACTAGTACGACTGCCACCCCCGCAATCTGGTTGCATTTTCTCAAAGCGTGTTGAAAACCACACTTGTGCCAAAGGGCACAGACTTCTGCCCGCACATCAAACCAAGCCAGTACAGGCCGCAGAAAAACGGGGCTTTAAGGGACGCCGGGGATTCATCGTCAATAATATACATGACTGAGTAAATCTGCTATTCTCTCGACATGTATCTTCTACATGCTAGATCCAAGATCGAAAGGGCCAACGTACACATTGCGGACCTGGAAGGGCGCGTCACTACTTTGGAGCGCAGTGATGCTGCTGCTATCGAGATACACCCCGAGCATGGAACAGAGGTATTGACCTATACCTTGGATGAATCCGCCTTTGAGGCCATTGCCCTCGTAGTTGGAGATGCAGTCCACAATCTGAGGTGTGCTCTCGACTATACCTGGCTCGAAACTATCACTCGCCTCGTTCCCTCTGCGGTCAAAGACAAAGCCAAATTCCCGATTAATAAAACCATTAAAGAAGTACAAGGGGAGATGCGCAAAGGAATGGTACATACCGTTTGCCCCGATCTCTTCAATTTTGTCGTCAATGAGATACAGCCGTGCGAGACAGGGAATAATGCCATTTGGCCCATTCACTGCTTCGCAAACCGAGACAAACACAGGCTTCTTATTCCGGTTCTCGCACAAGGGCATATCAATGGCATTGAGGTGCAAGACAAGGCGGGTGAACCTCAGCCGGCGTCTGCAATCAGCGAATTCCAGAGGCCCCGGTATTGCATCGACTTCGTGAAGGGCCTGCACGTCACAGAGAAGGGCAAGCTCACCGCTGTCGTAGCTGTGCAGGATGGGAAGTTTGGATGCAGCATGGACATACCGCAATCTTTGGTTTGCTATTCTGGCGCGATCATTGGCGTGGTGGAGGCGTTCGAGAGCTTTCTCGAATTGAAGGGATTTTGAAGTTTGACTTTGGACGCACATCGGCCAAGAGTGCAGCGGGTGATTTCGACCATTTCACGGATTTTATGCGCCGCCTAATGGCGGTACCGCATTCGGAACTAAAATCCAAGCTCGATGCCGAGAAAGCAGAGAAGCGCAACGCTAAACCTTCCGCTTCCCGCGTTTCTGGCGCTCCATCCAAGAAACGCTAGAACGGCGTTTCTTCCCCCTTACCCGTCAATTCAGCCTAGGTGAGCAGCCGTCCTACGATCTGTGTCATTGCGTCGGTAAAACGGTCTACGTCGTTCAACGGATTGCCTTTCGTCGCCCGATTGTTGAATCGGAAAATCCGCTCATCAAGGCAGCGATGCAGGTGGAACGGCTCCACGGCAACGTAGGTGCCGCCAACGGTGCGCTTCGGGAGCGACCAGAAATTCTCCATACCGTTGGTGTGGACCCGGCCTTTGACGGACTCTACAGCGTGGTCAACCATCTGATGCGTGTAGTCGGCATCCAATCCCCAGTATCCAAGGTGCATATCGGTGTCGACTTCGGTGCCAGTCTCCACGTTCCCCCGAACGATGGGCTGTAGCGCCTTGCCCTTGCGATTCTCGATTACCTGGGTCCGAACCTTACCACCACGCTCCAAGATTCCCATGACGATTGCCTTGCCCTTCCCGCCCTGAGCAATAACCCGCAGCTAGCGCTTCGCGGAATGCATGTTTCGCGCTTTGCCCCCGATGAAA
>JANYDG010000066.1 GCA_025359885.1 Acidobacteriota bacterium | reverse complement strand
CGGCCCTGATCTCTCATCCCGTCACACCGGCTTGCTCGTAAATCAGGCAGAAACCAGAAGCCAGGTAGAAGGAGAAGCGTATGCCATCAAACCCTGACCTCCGCGACCTCCTCCTATCCGACACGCGCGCTGGAATTGATTCCGCTCCCACCATGACAAAAGGACACAGGCCCCATGCATAATGCCGCGATAACGACTCCTCAAACAACTCCGCGCCGCGTTTTCATGGTGATCTCTCCTGTATCGCTGGGCTATGCCCGCTTTGCGCTTGAAAGCTTATTTCGCAATTCAACGGAGCCTTTGCACCTTCATCTCGTTACCGATTCACTCGCCGACAAGCAAAAGCTGGTGGATGAAGTCACTGAGCGGCAAAATCCCGGGACTCATCAATGGTCGGTCTATGCCGAAGACGAACTTGCCGACCAGGAAGCTACTCTCTTCGGTCCCTATCCAAACCTGCGTCTCTTCCGCCACGGTCACCCCTGCTGGCGCAAGATCACCGATCCCCTGCTCCTCACCCAGGGAACCGATGAAATGGTCCTGCTCGACCCCGACCTCTACTTTCCCAACAAGTTCCGCTTCGAGCCAACACCAGAAACAGGCGTACTGCTCATGTGGCAGAAGCCAAGTTGCCTCGTGCCTCCGCAGATCGTACGCAAAGCAATGGAGCAGCACATCAAGTTCGCTCACCACGTCGATATTGGCGTTGGCGGATGGCGCGCGCCCGTCGATCTGGAGTGGATGGAGTGGCTCCTCACCCGCATCGACGTTGCCAATGTCCCGCGTGTCATGCACATTGAAGCCATCGTCTGGGCCGCCCTCGCCATGCGCATCGGCGGCGGATACCTCGACCCCCGTCTGTGGCACTGCTGGCATCGCAATCAACCCAAACGCATCCTGCGCAAACTTGGCTTGCCCGGTATTCACCTCCTCCGCGTCGAAGACTTCGCCTCCATCAAATGCTTCCACGCAGGCGGTGAAGCAAAGTGGTGGCTCGCCGAGGCAAAGGAAAAAGGTTGGCTCGACCAACAAAAAGACCTCGCGCATCCCGGCCCCATCATTCCCTACGAAGAGCTGATGCCCGCCACCTATGACCGCGAACAGCGAGTCAAATCAACGCTCGCCAGGCTCGGGTACTACTCAGTTTTTAGAACTTGACCCAGATTCGCTACTCACTTGGCGGCCAGTTGAAGCCACCCCGGCAAGGGCTGAAATCAATCCTTTGCTAGACTTGAACTGTCCCGGCCTGACCACCAAAGCTTTAGGGATTTCGACGCCTACGACCACGGAAATTTCTTGCAATGAATCGGACCTTGATGCTGACTGCGCTGAAGGAAAAATTTCGCTACCGCGTGCAGTACCCGTTGCGTTACGCGATGGACCAGGTGCGCGCGTCGATGCAAGGTTCCAGCGTCAAGCCGACTCGCATCCTCATCGCCAGCGACAATCTCGCCGTTACCAGCGATGAACAGTTCGCGCCACTGTTTGCCCATCGCGAATACATTCGCGAAAAAACCGGCATCCTCTTTGACCAGCGCCTGGTTGACGAAGTCCTTGCATCGAGCAGGGTCGATTCCACCAGCTATGCCGCCGTCTTTGCCAAGCTCAGTTTTGTAACACCAACCCCCAAAGCTCTCGAAAAGATCGCCCGCCTGCGCCAGCTCTTTCCGCACCCGGTCAAGTTGATCTACTTTGACGGCGATGACGATTCCTGCATTCAATGGGGAGGTGACTTGCTCGCCCTCGTCGATCTCTATGTCAAAAAGCACATGTTCGCCGACATCAGCTGGTACCAAAAGCAATTCATCGGCAAAAACAACCTCACCGACTATGTTGCTCGCGAACACGGCATCTCTTTCGCTGAAAATTTCATCCCTCATTCCAGCCCTTCACCATCATCACAACTCGAAAAAATTGTCCTGGGATACAACATCGGGCTCGATAACAAGATAACCACCTTGTTTCGTGACACTCGTCCCGCACTGCCTTCTGAAAAGACCGTGGACGTGATGTGCCGCGCCGCATGCAAACCTGACCTTTGGATCTATCCCCTGCGTGGCCCCATCAACCAGGCTCTCGCGCCTCTCGCCACCCAGGGATACAACGTGCTCGTTCCAAATCAGCGCGTCGATCAGGCAGGCTACTACCAGGAGATGCGCAGCAGCCGCATCTGCATCAGCCCTTTTGGTTACGGCGAGCTTTGCTGGCGAGACTTCGAGACCGTCCTCATGGGCTGTCTTCTCGTCAAGCCAGATATGAGCCACATCCGTACCGAGCCCAACATCTTTATTCCCGGCGTTACCTATGTCCCCGTCAAGTGGGATTTCAGTGACCTGGCCGAAGTCTGCGCCAAATATCTCGCCGACGACGAGGCCAGAATCGCGATCACTCAACGCGCATATCAGGCGCTTTCTGACTACTACGCTGAATTCGGCTTCCTCAAAAGTCTTCGCAACATCCTGGCGCGCGCAGGCGTTGAGTCATTCTTACCTGTCACCGGCTCGCAAGCCGCGTCCTTCCCCGAGGCGAGAGGATAAGCAACATGTATGACTATCTGGTAGTGGGCAGTGGCTTTTTTGGATCGGTCTTTGCACAGCAGGCCCGCGAAAACGGCAAGAGCGTCATGATGATCGAGCGGCGACCTCACATCGGCGGCAACTGCTACAGCTACGAGTATGAAGATACCGGCATCTCCATCCACAAGTATGGCAGCCACATCTTTCACTGCTCCGACGATGAAACCTGGAACTACGTCAATCGCTTCACCCGCTTCAATCGTCACCAGCATCGCGTCCTGACTACCCACAAGGGTAAGGTCTTTTCCATGCCCATCAACCTGGGCACAATCAACTCCTTCTTCGGCACGAATCTGCGCCCTGACGAGGTCGCCGCTTTCCTCGATACCCAGCGCACCTTCACTGGCAAGCCCGCTAACCTCGAAGAGCAGGCCATCAGCCTCATCGGCCAGCCCCTCTATGAGGCTTTCATCCGCGGCTATACACGCAAGCAATGGGGCTGCGACCCCAGAGATCTCCCCGCCAGCATCATCACCCGCCTTCCCGTGCGCCAGTCTTATCACGACGCCTACTTCAATGATCGCTATCAGGGCATTCCAATCGATGGCTACACCCCCATCTTCGAGCGCATGCTCCAGGGCGTCGACATCGAGTTGAACGTCGACTTCTTTGCAGACCGCGAAATCTGGGAAAAGAAAGCCCGCAAAGTCGTCTACACCGGACCCATCGACCGCTACTTCGACTACTGCCATGGGCATTTGAACTGGCGTTCCGTCCGCTTTGAACTCGAAAAGATTGACTCTTCCGACTATCAGGGGGTATCCGTCATGAATTACGCCGACGAAGACACTCCCTACACCCGCATCCACGAGCCAAAGCACTTCCACCTTGAACGCTCCTGGAACAAAAACACAACCGTCATCGTCAAGGAGTTTTCCTTCATTGACCCCGACCAGCCCTACTATCCGGTCAATTTCGCCTCCGACCGCGCCATGTACGAGAAATACGCTGCACTCCAGACCGAGCGCCCCGACGTCATCTTTGGCGGCCGCCTGGCTCGATACAAGTACTACGACATGCACCAGGTCATCGCCGGAGCACTCGCCGTTGCCCGCAAAGAACTCTCCGGAACTCAATAGATAAATCACACAAGGAAGAAAAATAAAGGGCCATCTTCACGAGGAAGATGGCCCTTTTGCCGAAACCAGACGTTCAGACTTACTTCTTCTTGATCGCATTTGCCTGGCCAGCATACGACCAGGTCAGCACGTTTTGAATCGCCGTATAACCACCCGTGCTTGCCGTGAATCCCACATAGGCACTATTGCCGCCAAGAATTGCCGGGAGATTCACAACATAGCTGTGGGTGAATACCGCTCCAGTGGACGTATCCGTCACCGTCTCAACCAGCGTCGTTCCGTCATACGTCAAGTGAGCCTCAAAGACGTGACCGTTATGCAGATTGATGTTCGACGAAGCCATATTGATTGATTGCGTCGGCGGGTTTTCCCCGTTGGTCAAAAGACCAGTCTGTGATACTGCCGCTTGCTTTGCACCGTTATACAGATCGAACTTGATTGCAACGCTGTTCGCGATCCCAGCATAGCCCAGCGCGTCTCCGTTGCCGCCGGTTGCATAGGGTCCTTTCGACGCATTCTGCAAGGTGAAAGTAAACCCGTCAGCCGCAGACTTCGGAAGCTGGAACGTGAAGTCTGTCGTGAAGGAACCTGTCAGAACCTTCTTCGCATTCCAGGCGGCTGCAATTTCTCCATGGCCGCCATCCGTCAACTCCAGAATGCTGCCAACCAGCTTGGCTGAACCATCCAGAACCATCTCCCCCTTCTTGAATCCACTCGATCCACCAGTCGAACCGGTCGTGATCGTGTAGGTACCAACGGTCACCGCGCTCGGAGAGAAATTAGGTGCCACAGCAATCGCCTCGATCGTTTCCGTCGCCGCAACTGCAATTGGCCCGCTGTATTGCGTTGATTTTGTCGTCGGTACAGTGCCATTCAACGTGTAGTAAATGACCGCTCCGGCCGTTGAATCCGTAATCGAGACCGTCTGTGTCGTCGAATAGGTGGCTGGAGGTACAGAGAGTGTGGGTTTCGCTGCGGGCGGAATGATCGTATAGACCGCCGTCACAACTGCACTCGGGTTGAGGTTGTTCCCAGCACCAATTGCCTTGAGGGTTGAGTTCTTGCCTACGATGATTGGCCCGGCGTATACCGGCGAAGCCGTCGACGGAACGCTGCCGTCCGTCGTATAGTAGACCTTTGCAGTTGCCGTGGGCTCCGAAATCACCACCGACTGCGCTGATGTGTAGGTACCGGGCGCCACTGAAAACGTCGGAGTCGCCGACGTCGGATAACCAATGACGTAGGTCGCACTCGTCATAGCGCTCGGCGTGAAGCCACTTGCCACCGCAATTGCTTTGAGCGTCTCGCTCTTGCTCACCGTCACAGCGCCCGTATAGGCAGTCGAAGTCTCTGTTGGAACGCTGCCGTCCGTTGTGTAACGGATGGTAGCGCCCGTCGTGTCGTCTGAAATCTTGACCATCTGGGCCGTTCCGTATAGCCCCGATGGCACCAGAATGGTCGGCGCAGCAGCCGCAGGAAATTGAATAACGTAGGTCGCACTGGCGATTCCGCTTTGAGAGAAGCCAGTAGCCACTGCAATCGCCTGTACGGTTTCGCTCTCGCTGACAGTCAGGGCTCCGTTATACGCCGGCGATGCCGTCGTTGGCGTGCTCCCATCGGTCGTGTAATAGATCGTTGATCCTGCCGTTGCATCGCTGAGCACTACAGTCTGCGTCGCATTGTAGGTTCCCGGCGCAACAGAGAAGCTCGGAGGCTGCGTCACACTCGTCGTCGCGGTCAGTACGGTCATCGAAAACGGCGGCAGCATGAGTGTCGTCGATGGGCCAAAGCCGCTCAGCGTCTTGATCGTCTGCTTCACTTTATCCGCAGTCTCATTGTTGTCGGTGATGTTGGCAGAGGCAATCTGGCTCAACTGCACCGAACCTGTCGGTGCATTGGGCCCCGACAATGTCACCGGCAAAGCCGACGTCTGGTTCAGGTTAAAGAGAATCGTCGATACCTTGCCCTGGTTGATGAAGGCAAATGACTGCAGGTAATGCGCACCCTTCAGTTGCACATCGTCACTGCTCAAGGGCTGGTCCCAGGTCGGGTTGGCGCCGCTATGCACCGTCTGCAACATGCTGCCGCCAATCACACTATTGGCCAGTGCCTGGGTCATGAACTGGGGACGGCGACGATTTGTCGTACCCATGTCAACCACGATGCCCCACATCTTCACCAGCTTTTGGTCGCCGCGGAGATACATGTACTGTTGCAGAGCAAATGCATTCTGGTACTGAACGCCATTCTTCATCATCAGCAGCATATTTTCGGTGTGAGCCATTCCAGCTCCAACCGACGGAGCCAGCGCATCCAGTTGCGGCTGCGTGATCGTCCCAATCATGGTGCCCAGGTTAGTCTCATACACGTTCACCGTAGTCGGAGTGCTGGCAAGTGCCGCAGCCTGCAGGGTCCGAGTCACTTCTCCCGTCGCATTATTGAAGAGTTCCGGCTGTGCGAAAAGCGCACCAAACAGTGTCGATTGAGCCTCATTGTTCGCGCTGTACAGCAGATACGGAGCAATATCGATCGAGTCATGCTGCGTGCTGTAACTCAACAACCCGGCGTTGTACCCCGGCACAGCCGCCCAACCATCCAGAACCAGGTCAAACTTGCCCGCCTGGTATCCACTGCTCTGCCGCGCCGCTCCAAAAATGTCATTGGCCCAGAGCGGGTAGCCGGGGTATGCCATCGACTCACCCTTGAACACACCGTTCCATGTCTCGTTGCCCAACTCAATATGAATCTTGTTGAAAACAGACGTCCAGGGCTGGCTCTGACCGCGCGCAATACGAGATGCTGAGTAGCTGTCGGAACCGTTTCCCGTCAGATACTCCATGAAATCCTTCATCTCCTGAGCTGACGTTGCCGTAGGGATGGTTATCCACGGGTCCGCTCCCACCACTGCGCAAAGCTCAAGAAATTCATGAATGCCATAGGGAATCGCATACGAGATCGTCGCCGAACTGTTAAACCCTTCCCGGTAACGGGCAAACGGCGGTGCCAGCTGGTTCGGTATATCCGACCCTAGGGCCGCCCCCGCAGCCATCATCCGAATCGTACCCGGCTTCAACTGCTTCAGCGCATTCACCACATCATCGCGAAACGCCGTCGGATTGGACGGGCTCGAATTAGTCTGTTGCAGCGATACATCATCCAACTCCACCGAAGAACCTGCTGCGCCAAACACCAACTGCACCGTGCCCACTGCCGAGCCCGTCTCATTCGCACTGAAGTCCAACGTGTAGTCCTGCCAGGAGTTTGTCAACGTCAAGGTCTGGTTCAGGTACGGTGCATTCGTTCCCATCAGCCGCTGAACACTGACGTTCAGCTGATTCTTACCGCCGACTCCCTTGGCCCTGAATGCCACCTGGAAGTTACCGTTCAACTGAATGAAACTCAGCCCCTTGAAAGATTCAAAGTACTGCGTCACCCTCGCCGCCTGGCCCGCCCCCGTCGCACTCATCAAAAGTGCCTGCTTGCCAGGTGTATTCGGCGAAAGATCGTTCATCTCCGTTGAAATCACAGCCCCGCCGCTAAGCGTGTCCCACCAGCCCGTATCCCCTCCACCAGGAAAGGCGTTGGTCATGACAAAATAGTCTCCCACCCCTGCATTCACATTCTGATCAAACTGGATGATCTGGCCACACCCCGAGCAGGCTTTCGGATTCTTCGTGCTCGAAACCACCTTTCCGGTCAGCCCCTTCGAGGCCCCGGACATGATCTCGTAGCTGCCTCCACTCCAGAAGCCGGTCGGCTGTGAACTGTACTGGTTATCATCCGTGCACGTATTCGCCGTCACCAAAGCACACTTCAAAATGCTCCGATACTTCAGTCCCTCAAAGCCAGGATTCTGAAACACCAGATTCTTCAACATCTGACCAGAATCCCAGTACCCCTGATCTCCCAGGTTCACGCCCAGACGATGCACCAAAGGCTGCTGCACCGCGCTCGTGATTTGAACGTTGGTCGGCGTCTGGCTTTGCCCCACAAGGCAACCAACCATCACAAGCGTGGGTAGAAGAACAAGTCTCGCTCGATGAGTTCCGATTCCGTGCGTTCCAAATTTCATGAGATAAAACTCCTGTATGAATTTGAGGCAGGGATGTCTCGACGACTCCTCTGCCGGCTCTGCTCAGCCGCGATGCTTGTCAATTGATAGGCCCGGAAAACTCCGGACCATGCCAGGGTGGTAATAAAATTTAGATTACCTTAGTTTTTACTACTTTGGTTACCTTTTTCAACAAAAGTGGCATTGATTTCCAGGTCGGTGCTCGCAACAGCCGCCCATCAAGCGAACAATATGTCTGATAAATAGAGACTTATCAGACATTTGGATGCCTCTACCACGCACTCATACTTGTCCTTATCGGCTTCATGTGGAAAATGAGTAGAATTTAATTCATTGAAAATAAAGTACTAAAGTAATTTTTTTATGGTAAACTTCGTGTCGCATCGAGCCATTTCCCTCCAAACCGCTTCCAGCTTCACCATAATCGACAACGGACAGGCCGGTTGCTCCCGCGTTCGCAACTTTAGTCACTCTCAGTTTGGTTACCATGCAGCCGCCCACCTCACACACCCCCGGCCACAAAGCCCACTTTGGGCAACCGGCAGGCAGACTCACTCCCACCCCGGCATTCCGTCCCGCGGCCTTGCCGGCTCGGCCGCCGAGGTTTGTAGGCTTCCTTCCCAAGCATTTATCCTGTAGCGTCTCCTCCATTGAACTGCGGCCGCGCGATACGCCAAACACTGCTCCCGTGCTTCAAGGAAACAATTGAGGACCGCCGCATGTCCAAACTCAATTCGCTGCTGCTCATCGCAACGACCATCTCTGCCTGCCTGATCGCATCCCCTCAGCCGACTCTTGCAGGCCAGGACAAAACGCTGCCCCAAAAAAATCAGTCAGCTCTTACCCTTGACGTGGTCAGTTCTGAGCCCGATACACCGATTGACTCCCATGCCCGAACCACGACTCTGCATTGGAGTGCTGATGGCGCGCGCTTTGCCTGGCTGCATCAAGTAACGCCCGGTCTGAAAGCACGCGACAAATCGCCTCAGAACGAGATCCGGACCCTTGATTCAATTTCCGAAGCCCATTCGCATCCTGCTCCTCAGGCCGAGTCCAGAATCCTGGTTTCCATTGAAAAAGTGACCAGTTGTCTGCGCGGATCAGACCAAAGTCCGCATCAGGCCACCGATGACGATGCCAGGGGCAACCCCTATTTCCTGCAGGACTTTGCCTGGTCCCCTGACCACACCGCGCTGCTGCTCATCGGCACCACCTCGGTGGCATGGCTTGACCTCGCCTCCGGCGAACATTCTCTTCTTGTCTCCGGCAAAGAGGCCTCAGGCGCTCAAAACTCAGCCGATCATGCCCTGACCGATCAGCCCTCAGCCGATCAGGCCCTGACCAGCGTCTCCCTCGCACCCAACGGCAAAGCAGTCAGCTTTGTGCGCAACCATAGCCTCTGGTTGCTTCCTCTCAAATCCGGCAAGGCATCCAGTCCACCGCTGCGTTTTTCAAAATCTCCGCGTCCGGATGTCTCGGAAGGGGAACTCGACTGGCCCTACAAAAACGAACTCCATCTCCCAACCGCTCACGCCTGGTCGCCCGACTCATCCAGCATCGCCTGGCTTGAAATTGATGACCGCGCAGTTGCGAAATATACCCTGCGCGCCAGCGACGGAACCACGCGCCAAATTGCCTATCCCAAACCAGGCGGCGAATTGCCCCTGGTCCGCGTTTTGGTCAAGCGAATAACCGCCCCAGTTGATACCCCGCCCCTGGCCATCAATCTTGGCTTGACCAGGGGTTACTACTTCCCTCGTATTTCCTGGCTGCCTGATGGGCAGCATCTCACAATTCAGCGGCTCAATCGGCACCAGCAAAAGCTTGACCTGTTTATCGCCGATGCTCGCACAGGCCAGTCACAGATCATCCTCACCGAAAACGACAAATACTGGGTCAACCTCAGCGACGATCTGATATTCCTCAAAGACTGCAAGCGCTTCCTCTGGACCAGCGAACGCAATAACTTCCGCCACCTGTTCCTTTACGACATTCACGGCAAACAGATCACTCAGCTCACCAGCGGTGCCTGGGAAGTGACACAGCTACTCGCCATCGACGAAGCCACGAGCCGCGTCTATTTCACTGCCACAGAGGCCAGTCCACTCGAGCGTCAACTCTATTCCGTTCGACTCGATGGCACCGCACTCACCCGCATCTCCCAGCAGCCTGGAACGCATGAGACGCGCGTCTCCCCTGACGCATCCTCTGCGGCAGACATTTCTTCCTCACAGTTATCCCGACCACAGGTTGGAGTCATCGCTCTCACCCAGCCAGCAGCGCCCGCTTCGGTGTTGCCTCAGACAAACAGCGAAATGACGCCCGCTCTCCAACCCGTCGAATTCCTCAACCTCAGGATGCACATGGGCACAGATGTCCGCGCGCTCCTCATCAAACCCCCGGCATTCGATCCCACGCGAAAGTATCCCGTGATTGTCTACCTCGCCGGAGGCCCAGGCGAGCAGTTAGTCCGCAATACCTGGGGCGGAGCCACCGCTCTCTGGATGCAGTCGATGGCGCAGAAAGGCTTCGTCATCTTTGCCTTGGATAACCAGGGCACAGCAGCCCGAGGTCACTACTTTGAAGAGCCGGTGCATCTGCGACTCGGCGCACAGGAGATGACAGACCTTCGCGACGCTGTCGCTTATCTCACTACCCTTCCCTACGTTGACCGGGCAAGACTCGGTGCATGTGGCTGGGGATATGGAGGCTTCCTCGTAATCCATGCTTTGCTTGATCGGCCGGTCGCGTTTCGCGCAGGCTTTGCCGGCGCTCCCATCGTCGACTGGCACTTCTACGATGCTATCTTTGCTGAGCGCTATCTCGATGACCCGGTCGCCTTTGCAGATGGGTGGCAAGCCTCCACCGCGCTCGACAATGCTCGCTTCTTCCAGGGAAAGCTGATGCTCGCCCAGGGAACTGAAGATGAATTTGTTCACATCGAGAACATGCTCACCCTGCAGGATCATCTCCTGGACAACGGAAAGTCCGCCGACGTCCTGCTTCTACCAGACCGCGGACATTCAATTGATGACTCCGCGGCCCGTCTCGTCCTGTTCACGAGCATGACTGACTTCTTCATAAAAAATCTCTAGCCCTCCTCCGCAACGCCCTTCCGTTCAGTGATCCGGAATCATGATTCACTCGATTGTCGCCATGTCACACTCGATTGCATTGCATCCCACCAGGTGAACGAATTCCACGCAGGTTTTCCTTTTTCTAAAATGCCCGTCAGACGGATATACTAAAGTTTCTGTTGCAAGGCACACTTGTTTCCGCAGCGAACTTCACCTGCAACTTTCGTATCACTTGACGTATCGAGCATGAGGAACAGACCTCCACTCGTGATATTTTGTACCTCAAGATAACCGTGAAAAATCCGTCGATTCCGCAGTCCAACACCTCCACAACGCAGCAGATTGAACATGAAAGAACAAGAGTTCTTCCCATTGGAAAAGAGGCATGGAAGTAATGTCGGATGCCCAGTCATCAAGACCGGAACAAAGGCTACGGATTGGATTTGTGCATCGCTTTGATGCACGCAATATCCGCTCCTGGTCCGGCATCTTCTACTTCATGTCTCAGGCACTCAACGCCCATGTGGGCGAAGTGGTTTACCTCGGCCCCGATAATTCACCAGGGACGCGCTTCATCGTAGACAACGTGGCTCGATTCAATCGCGTCTGGCTTCGGCTCACTGGCCAGTCTTTTGCCACAGACCACAATCGCTTCCTCTCCAACCGCCTCGGACGCTTCTTCGAAAAGCGGATTCAAGATTCTCCCTGTGACATCCTCTTTGCTCCCGTTGGCTCAGTCGAGATAGCCCATCTTCGCACCAACCTGCCCATCGTCTACTACTCCGATCTCACCTGGGCGCAAATCATCGAATACTACCCCGACTACTCTTCAATCTGTGCCTTTGGGCAAGCCGAAGGGGAGCGCATCGAGGCCGCTGCCATCCATCGCGCGGCCGCCGCAGTCTACCCCTCCGAGTGGGCCGTTGACAGCGCATGCAACCACTACGGTGCCTCCCGCGAAACCACCCTCAAAGTCAGCTTCGGTGCCAACCTCAATGAGCCCCCAACCCGGGAAGCAGCCGTCAACAGATCCCTCAATCACCGGGTTGAACTCCTCCTCGTCGGTGTTGATTGGATACGCAAAGGCGGCAACATCGCCCTTGAGTGCCTGACCAGTCTCCTCGAATCCGGCGTCGATGCCCATCTGACCATCCTCGGCTGCAAACCACCCGCCGGCGTTGAGCATCCTCAAATGCGCGTCATTCCCTTCCTCAGCAAAAATGACCCAGAGCAGCGCAAGCAAATCACTCAACTCTTCCTCGATGCCCACTTCATGCTGTTGCCCACCCGAGCTGACGCTACCCCCATCGTCATCTCCGAAGCCAGCGCTTTTGGACTGCCCATCATCGCCGCAGACACCGGCGGCCTCCGCGGCTCCATCTCCGACGGCCTCAACGGCTACCTCGTTCCATTCGAAGAGGGCGGCCGAGCTTACGCCGATACCATCATCCGCGTCATCGCCGATCCTGCCCGCTACATGAACCTGGTTCAATCCTGTCGGCGGGAGTATGAGCAGCGACTCAACTGGAATGCCTGGGGACGCTCCATGCGCTCCGTATTCGAACGCGTACTGAACCTGAAGATTGAACCCCCCATCGCAGGTCAACAAATACCCGCAGACATTGCATCGGAATCAGCCTGCACAGCCCAGCCCACTCCTGCAGAACTCACAGAAGGCTTGAACGTTGAAGTTCTCCACCCATAACTGAATCCGGACCCAATCATGACTCAATCGTGACGAATCCATGATCCGCACCCGCTCCGCAGCATCATTCTCTTCCACTCCCGTCTCAGCAGAGTGCTACGCCATCCGCCCATCAGGTCAGCAAATCACCTCCGTGAGAAAATAAAGCCTGCAGCTTCAGAGACCAGGGAGAATAAGCGGAACGATGACCCTCAATTCGACTTCTTCCCGCCCCAAATCCCCTGCTTCAAACGCACCCAGAATCTGCATCGTCGCGGAAAATGCTTCCTTCCGCTTCGGTGGTGAAGCATCCCTCCCGCTCCATTACTTCTCCCGCCTCCGCGCGCGTGGCATCGAAACCTGGCTCATCGTTCACGGCCGCACCCGCCCAGAGCTCGAAGCCCTCTTCCCACTCGATCAAGACCGAATCCAATACATCCCTGACCGCTGGTATCACAAGCTCATCTGGAAACTTAGTCTGCCCCTCCCGCGCCGCGTCGCAGAGGCCACCTTTGGCACCCTCATGGTGCTCATCAATCAATTGATCCAGCGCAGCATGGTCAGGCAGTTGATTCGCCAGCAAGGCATCAACGTCGTTCATCAACCCATTCCGGTCAGCCCCAAGGCCCCGTCCTTCATCTCTGGATTAGGCGTTCCCGTCATCATCGGCCCCATGAATGGCGGTATGGACTACCCGGCAGCCTTCCGCGGTGCAGAATCACTCTTCACCCGCATCACCGTCGCCCTCGGCCGCGCCAGCGCCAACCTCGCCAATAGACTCATTCCCGGCAAGAAAAATGCGGCGATCCTGCTCGTTGCAAATCAGCGCACTCAGCTCGCGCTTCCTACCTGCGCCCGCGGCAAAATCATCGAAATCCCAGAAAACGGCGTCGACCTAAGCATCTGGCAGTTGCCCGCAGCACCCGTTCCCCCATCGGTAGCACCGCGCTTCCTCTTCATCGGGCGCCTCGTCGATTGGAAGCGCCTCGACTTCGTCCTCCACGCCCTCGCGGCCATTCCCGGTGCCCAGCTCGAGGTCATTGGCGATGGCCCCATGCGCACTCCCTGGACCGACCTTGCCGCTACCCTGGGTATCGCCGAACGTGTCCGCTGGATCGGCTGGCTCCCTCAGCCCCAATGCGCACAACTATTGCACGGAGCCAACGCACTCGTTCTCCCCAGCATCTATGAGTGCGGCGGCGCAGTCGTCCTCGAGGCCATGGCCTGCGGCATCCCCGTCATCGCCACCGCCTGGGGAGGCCCCGCAGACTACCTCAACCCCTCCTGCGGAATCCTCGTCGATCCCACCAATTCAGACAGCATTACCCGGGGCTTTATCGATGCCATGCGCAAGCTCATCGAGGAACCAGAACTACGCATCTCCCTCGGTACCGCCGGCAGAAAGCGCGTCGAGTCTCTCTTTGACTGGAATCAGAAGATCGACGTAGTCCTCGCGATTTACCAGCAGAGCCTTCATGCCCTTTGAGCCGCTCCAGGGTCGGCATGCAGTCAAGCATGCATTGTTGCGCCTTGGGCGTATCTTCCCCCTCCTCATCCTCACACCCATCATCACCGCCTCCGCAGGTTGCCAAAGTCCCAGCGCAAACCATTCCCCCTCCCGCATCCCCACCGGCGTCACCAACATTGCAATCAATGCAAATATCATCCGTTCCGACGTCAAACGCTTTGGCATCAACCTAAGCGGTCAGACCTATTATGACTCCGGCATCATGATGCGCGATCTCGCCTTCCGCAATCCCGGCTTCGAGGGCGAAACCTGGCAAACCGTCCTGCAATGCAAATTCGTCAACGGAGATTCCTGCGCCGACAATGACGAATGGAGCGGCTGGCCAGCAGACTTTGCCAAGGGTGGCAGTTTCGAGTTCTTCTATGGAGCAGCCAAGGGCCAGACTGGCATTGTCTCGGCCAGCTCCGTTGCCGCGAGCGCCCTCCATCAGGGCATCTGGGTCAGTTTTGGCAAACTCGCAGCCCACCCCCAGGTCGGCGATTTCTATATCCTGCGCTTCAAAATCCCCGGCGGTGCACCGCTCGGCTGGAGAACCTCAGTCAGCGCCGGGGCCACCATCACCACTGAATCCAAAGACATTTCCCCAGCATCTCCGGGCACCCAGGCGCTCCGCCTGAACGCCTCCGGACCTCTCCAGTCTGCCAGCATCATCGCCGATATTGATACCTGGGCCGATCGCTCCTTCGTCCAGCTAAACGGCACCTACACCCTCAGCTTTCGCGCCAAAGGCCTCGGAGGCACCAACACCCTCTTTGCGTCCGCCGCCCGGCTCTCAAAGCAATATGGCACTTTGACCTACCTCACCCACCAGGTTCCCCTCTCCAGCTCCTGGCAGGACTTCAAATTCCCCGTCAACGTCCACGAAAACGGCACCTTCATTGGTCCCATCCTCGTCACTCTCGGTATCAACGCGGGTACCGCCCTGCTCGACGATGTTTCGTTCACCGAGTCTCCCAAGCCCGACAACCCGACTGCCTTCCGCAACGCCGTCGTAGACCGACTTCGCGAACTCCATCCCGGCATCTTGCGCTTCATGGATAACGGCACCAGCTTCGGCAGCAGCCTCGACAACCTCCTCGCCCCGCCCTTCGCCCGCCAACGCTCCGGCTATAGTGAAGGCAACCGTGAGCAAGCCGATATCCCCATCGGCCTCCATGAATTCCTCGTCCTCTGCCAGGCGGTAAATGCAGAGCCGTGGGTCAGCCTTCCAGTCGGAATCTCTCCGGCTGAGATGCGCAACCTCATCGAATACCTTGCCGCTCCCGCCTTGAAGCCCTACGCAGCCAGGCGCATCGCCCTCGGCCAGGCCACCCCCTGGACCCATGTCTTCCCCGCAATTCATCTTGAACTCGGCAATGAAACCTGGAACTGGGGCTCATTTGCCGGCGAGGGCATCCCCGAACCCAAGGCCTACGCCACCCGCGTCGCCGAAATCTTTGCCGCTGCCAAAGCTGCCCCCGGCTACGACCCCGGCAAATTCGACCTCATCATGAATGGCTGGTACGCCGTTCCCTGGTGGTCTGAGCAGGAACTGCTCGTCAAATCCCACGCCGACACCATCGACATCGCACCCTACACCTTCAACCCCTTCAACGACGCATCCAGCCCAGAGGCCATCTACGGACCCATGTTCGCCGAACCGGAAGCACTCGACAGCCGCCCCAGCGGCATCGTCGCCCTCGATGCCCAGCTCGCCGCAAAATACGGCGTCAAGCTCAGCGTCTATGAAGTGAATCTCGGTACCACCGAAGGTAAAGTCAATCAGGCCGCACTCGAATCAACCATCCCCTCGCTCGGTGCGGGGCTCTCCGTAGCCGACCACATGCTCCTCATGCTCCGCGACGACGGTGTCTCCGCCCAGGCCCTCTTCTCCCTGCCAGAATTTGCCAACGGATTCAACAATCCCGACAATCCTTCCCCGCGAGAACTCGTCAAGCTCTGGGGTACCGTCGTCGATATGGGCGGCCAAACAAATCGCGTCCGCCCAACCTTTCTCGCCGAGCAGTTAGCGAACAGCGCCATCCTCGATAAAATGCTCGAAACCACCCAGTCCGGTGCAAACCCCACCTGGGATCAGGCAGAAAGCACCAACGCCAAAATCAAGCTCGCTGGCGCACATTTCATCCAGTCCTTCGCCTTTTCAGACAGCTCCCGCTCCAGCCTGGTTCTCTTCAACCTCAGCCGAACCGACTCGCTGCCCGTGACCTTCTCCGGTCAGGCGATGCCCCGTGGAGACGTTCAGGTGAGCCGCCTCACTTCCGCCAAAATCACTGACTCCAACGAAACCACGCAGAATGTCGCCATCACTTCATCAAAGCTGAAAGACTTTAATCCAGCGTCTCCCTATGTCCTGCCGCCGTTTTCCATGACCGTCCTCTCCTGGGAAGCCGACCATCTCAACCTCACCCGATCCAACCCAGACAATCATCACCCGGCCCCGATGCATCCCGTCACACCTGCGAGTTCGCCCCACACCAAGCCATAATTCAATTCAGCCTTTTTAAGCGATAATCCGCTTGAAGTTGAACTTTGCATCCGGCAGACTGCTCTCAGACCGCGCTCCAACCCCCAAAACACGCGTATCCTCAAGCGACTGCGCCCACCCCAGCAGCAGAAACAACACCTGCGCCACCTGCTCACCCAGATACACCGTCGTCAGGGCCAGAAATGTCGCCACCAACGCTCCCATCAGGCTGAAAACAAGAAACAGGCTCTCCTTCGATTTAAACCGCACCGCGCACATAATCAGTCCAAAAATCGATTCCGCCGCGATCAGTAGAAACGTGTATTTGCCCAGCGTTCCCTGAGACAACTGAATCAGCATGTAGTTGTTATCCACTGAACCAAGCCCCGGCATCACCGGATGGCTCAATTGCCCCCATCCCAGCAATCCACCCGCTTCAAGCACCGGGTCGTACGCCGCCAGCAACTGCTTCCGATAGATCGCACTGCTCTGCGCCTCGTCCGTAATCTGATCCTCTGAAACATTTGTATATTTCTGAAAAGCCACAAATCCAATCCCGCCGCCAATCCCCAGAACCAGCAGCACCAGCGTCATGCCCGTCCGCATATTCTTGAACCGCGGTATCTGCATCATCAGAAAACAAACCACCGTGCACGCCATCGGCATCCGCGAATTCGTCATAAACACAAACATCGGCAACAGGAAAAAAGGCAGCCGATATTTCTGCAGCCAGTTCATGCGCCGCCCCAGCCGCGTCTTGTCCTTCTTGTAGATCTGCACCAGGTAGTAGTTCAGCGCCATCGCAATCAGGTACAGCATTCCCGCCAGAATCGTATCGCCAAAGCAGGTCGCGATGCGCGCCGTCCCCCCACGCAACTGCACAAACCAACCCACATCGTACAGCCCAAAAAGGCTTCGCCCAAAGTTCAACCAAAGATTCTGCCCAAAACGAAACTCAAAAAACGCCAGCGGCGTCTGCGCAATAAACAGGAATACGATCCGCTTCACCGTTTCCAGCCGAAGCTCCGGCTCGATGATCTGCCGCCCGACAACATATCCAAAAAACATCTCCAGAAAGTTCGTCAGCCACAAAATCATCCCGTCCTTCGGTGAATACTCGCGCAGCAGTTCACTCAGCGCAATACTCACCACAAAAATCAAGACCCAGAGGTCCATCCGGCAAAACTTCCACTTGTGCTTCGGCTGGATCAGGAGCGCAATCGCAATCGGAATCAGCGCCGCTGTGCCCGCTGAGAGCGTCGGCAAATGCGGCAAGCGAAAGTGATAGTAGTACGGAACCAGGAACGTGCATGGCAAATACACATTGAGAAATGCCTTCTCAATCTGCTTGCGCTGTATGTAGTACACCGAGATCAGAAATGGCAGGATGAAGAGATATTCCAATGTCTGTCCTCAGTGCAGCCAGGCTGCCTTGGTTGTCATTTTGCGGCCCAATCACTGGACAGCTTGGTGGGGAGTCATCCCACACCCCAACTTTTCAAGATAACCAGGCATCAACCGTCATTCTCTCGATTACCAGCCCGTCTCCCCTCACCTTAGCACAATCTGAAGCCACCTTTAACCACCCGCAGGTGAGGCAACTTGCCCCGGAAAATCAGGCTTCCCCGCCATCCAATTCGCTCCAATCCAGATCTGCCACCCTTAACTCAGGCACCTCTGCACCCTCAAAGCAAACCGAAGCGGAATATGGCCCTTCCACGGGAATATCCGTCACCATCCAGGATGAATTGACAGCTATATCGCGCACCTTTCGTGCGTCGCCTGCAACCCCGTTCAGAGTACTCACCGAAACCGGCACTGAGACCTCCTGCAAACTCCGGTACAAACCCAACCCAATCGCCTTCAAGTACGATTCTTTCCGCGTCCAGAGGTGGTAAAACGCCCTCAGCCTTTCTTCATTGCCGAGCCGCAGCCACTGCGCCAGTTCTCCCTCTGACATCACGCTCCGCCCCAGATCTTCCAGATCCTCCAGCGGCCGTTGCCACTCAATATCCGCTCCGACTTCTCTTCCCACAGCAACACTAATCAGCGCGGCCCCCTGCGTATGGCTCAAATTAAACCGAAGGTCACTCGCATTTGAGCCAGCCTGCAAAGCTGGCTTCATCCACTCGCCCCCAACCTCCCCCCTTGAACGGAAATCGACCCTCTCCGCGGCAACTCCAAGATAGCGCCCCAGTACCAGGCGTAAAGCCGCATGCGCAGTCACATAGTCAGACCGGTGCTCGCTTGCCTTGAAACCCTCAGCCTTCTCCCGCTCCTCGAGAGAAAGTATGTCCCACCGAGCCGCAAACTGCCCCGGAGAAACGCCGTCAGTTCCCTCAAGCCCTACCCGCCACACATGAATGGAATCCCGTCTCATCATCACTGGAAACTCACTCTATCAGGCATCACCGCTTCAATCCCGTTCCCCGTAAAAATTGACAAAGCAAATGAGGAGCGATTGCTTATCGCTCCTCATTTGCTGCTATTCACTTCGGCGCATCACCAGGCGGTCAGTTCGCATACGTCCAATTCAGAATATTTTGAATTGCCGTAAAGCCTCCCGTACTCCCGGTAAAGCCTACATAAGCCGTACTCCCCACGCTCGTTCCAATGTTCACAGCAAAACTCTGGGTCGTCGCAGCACCGGTCGTCTTGTCCGTCAACGTCATCACCAGGGTCGTACCGCTGTACGCCAGGTGCGTGTGAAATACATTCCCGTTGTGCAGATCAATTCCCGTTCCAATCAGATTCACAGCGTTACCGTTAGGGCTTGCCCCACCAGTGTAGACACCGACTGTCTCCGCGTTGGTTACCCCCGACTGATACAGGTTAAAGGCCACAGTAACGCTCTTGGTAATGAATTGGTAGCCCAGTCCGCCTCCATTGCCACCCAGAGCATAGATCCCGTTTGACCCTCCCTGAATCGTAAACGTGAAGCCGTCCGCCTTCGAGGTAGGAAGCTGGAAGTCAAAGTCCGTCGTGAAACTGCTGACGTTCAGCTTGTTCGGGTACCACGCGGTTCCTGCCTGTCCAACTCCTCCATTGGTCAATTGCAGCACATTGCCTACAACTGCTGTTGAGCCATTCAACGCAAGCTGCTTGGGAGCAAAGCCGCTCCCCAGCGATACAGATGTGGTCGGCAAAGTAATTGTGTAGGAAGCGGATGCAACCGCACTCGGAGCATATCCAGTTGCAACTGCAAGCGCCTCCACCGTTTCCGTCGCAGCCACCGTAATCGGTCCCGAATACACCGATGAAGCTGTAGTCGGCACCGTTCCGTTGACCGTGTAGTACACCGTTGCTCCGGCCGTCGCATCGGCTATCGCCACCGTCTGGCTACCCGTATAGCCTCCAGCCGTCAGCGAAAACGTCGGCGTCGCAGTCGGCAGAATGATCGTGTACGCTGCCGTAGTTACAGAACTGTTGCCCAGTCCGCTCGCTACCGCCATCGCCTTCAGTGTCGCCGATGCCGAAACGCTGATCGCACCAGAATAAACACTCGAAGCCGTCGTCGGCGTACTGCCGTTGACCGTGTAGTAGATCGTCGCACCCGCAGTGGCATCACTGATCGATACCGAAACCGAGCCGATATATGCGCCCGCCGCTACAGAAAACACCGGGTTGGCCGCAGCAGTTCCAATCACATAGCTTGCCGAAGTGATGGCGCTGTTAACGTAACCAGGCTTGTTTCCCATCACCAGAACCTTCTCTGAAGTACTGACAGTGAAGGGTCCGACGTAAGGATTCGATCCGGTCGTCGGTGTCGTCCCATTCGTCGTGTAGAAGTAGTAAGCGCCCGGAGTCACTCCGCTCACCGCTACCGTCTGCGCGCCACTGTAGCTTCCGCCAGCCACGCTCAGTACCGGCGTGCCTACCGTCAATGCGTAGTTCGCCGATGCCGTAAAGCTCACCGTCAACCCTGACGCAATCGCATTCGCCTGCAGGTACTCTGAAGAACTCACCGTCAAAGGACCCGTGTAGACCGCAGAGGACGTCGTTGGCGTTCCTCCATTGATCGTGTAGTAAATCGTGGTCCCCGGCGTTGCATCCGAGATTGCCACCGTCTGCGTCGCGTTGTACACACCGCCCACCACGCTCAGGACAGGCATCGCAGCCCGCGGTGAAATCGTGTAAAGTGCCGAGGAAACCGCACTGCTGGAGTAGCCAGGAGCGACGGCGATCACCTGCAACAGGGCCGTTGTGCTGATCGTCACCGATCCGTTGAATTGCGCTGAAGATGTCGTCGGCTTCGACCCGTTCGTCGTGTAATACATCACCGCACTCGGCATCGCATCCGTGATCTGGATAATCTGAGCAACCGTGTACACGCCCGCAGGATCTCCGATGACAGGTGCCGGAGTCGGTGGCGCAATCGTATACGTCGCCGATACGGTACCGCTGTTGGTATAGTTCGCACCACCAGCCATCGCCGTAAGCGTCTCGTTCGTGTTGACCGCAATCGGACCCGAATACACAGTTGAAGCGTTCGTCGGCAATGAACCATCCAGCGTGTAGTAAATGTTGATGCCCGCAAGCGAATCGCTGATCGCAACCGCCTGGCCCGAAGTATATGTGCCTGTCGGAACAGAAAGTACCGGAATCGGTGCTACCGGCTGAATCGTGTACAACGCTGAAGTTACCGGACTTAAGGTGAAATTCGGTGCCGTCGCGATTGCCTTCAACGTCGTCGTCTTACCCACCAGAATCGGAGTGCTGTATTCCGCCGATGCTGTCGTCGGCGTGCTGCCGTCCGTCGTGTAATAGATCGTCGCACCCGCTGTCGTGTCTGAAAGAGAAACCGTCTGCGACGCACTGAACGTTCCAGCCGGTACCGAGAACACAGGAGATTGTGTCGCCGTTGCAGTCCAGCTAAGTACCGTCATCGAAAACGGCGGCAGCGAAAGCCCGGAAGCCGGGTTGAATCCACTCAAAGTCTTCGAAGTCGGCTGCACAACACTCGACGTCTCGTTGTTGTCCGTGATGTTCGCCGAGGTGATCTGCATCATCTGCACCGTTCCATTCGGTGCATTTTCACCTGAGAAAATCACCGGCAATGCCGTTGTCTGGCTCAGATTAAACAGAACCGTCGATGCTGAGGTCCCATTCAAAAACGCAAACGATTGCAGATAATGAGCTCCGTTCAGCTGCACACCATCGCTGCTCAGTGGCTGATTCCATGTCGGATTTGCCCCACCCTGCACCGTCTGCAACATATTTCCGCCGATAACGGAATTTGCCAGCGCCTGCGTTTGGAATTGAGGTCGGCGACGGTTCGTGGTACCCATATCAATCACAATGCCCCATAGCCGCACCAGGCTCTGGTCACCGCGCTTGTACTGGTATTGCTGCAAGGCAAAGGCGTTTTGATACTGCACGCCGATCCGCATCATCTCCAGCATATGCACCGTCGTTGCGATTCCAGCTCCCACCGATGGAGTCAACTGGTCCAACTGCGCCTGGGTAATGTTGCCAATCATCGTGCCCAGATTGGTCTCATACACACTCACCTTCGCTGGGCGCGCAGCAGCCGCAGCAGACTGCACCGTCGAATACACCTGCCCTCCCGGTGACTCCCACATTTCAGGCTCCGCAAACATCGCGCCAAACATCGTCGATTGCGGCTCATTGTTCGCGCTGTAGAGCAAATAGGGCGCGATATCAATCGAGTCATGCTGCGTGCTGTAGCTCAACGTCTGCTGGTTGTACGCTGGCACGTCACCCCAACCATCCAGCACCAGGTCAAACTTGCTCGCCTGAAATCCACCGTTCTGACGCGCCGCGCCAAACACCAGGTTCGCCCACTGCGGATACCCCGGATAAGCCATCGACTCGCCCTTGAACACCCCGTTCCACGTCTCATTCCCCAATTCAAGGTGAATTTTGTTGAAGACTGAGGTCCACGGCTGGCTCTGCCCCCGGGCAATCCTTGACGCCGAATAGCTGTCTGACCCATTGCCCGTCAGATACTCCATCAGGATTGTCATCTCTTCAGGCGTTGTCGCCGTCGGTATCGTAATCCACGGATCAGACCCTACCGCCGCGCACAACTGCAAGAATTCATGAATCCCATATGGAATGTTGTACGTAATCGTCGCATCCGTATTGAAACCCTCGCGGTAGCGTCCAAACGTCGGCGCAAGCTGATTCGGAATATCCGATCCCAAAGCAGCACCCGCTGCCATCATGCGGATCGTCCCCGGATTCAACTGCTTCAACGTATTCACTACATCGTCGCGAAATGCCGTGATGTTGGCTGGATCGGAGTCGGTCTGCTGCATCGCTACATCGTCCAGCTCTACACTCGACCCCGCTGCTCCGAACACCAACTGAACCGTACCTACAGCTGAACCCGTCTCATTGGCAGAGAAATTCAGCACGTAGTCCTGCCACGAATTCGTCAACGTAAGCGTCTGGCTCAGATACGGCGAATTGGTCCCCATCAACCGCTGCACATTGATACTCAACTGGTTGTTGCCACCCACACCCTTGGCCCGAAACGTCAGTTGAAACGTGCCATTCAGCTGAATAAAGCTCAGCCCCTTGAAGGAATCAAAATACTGCGCCACCGATGCTGCCGTGCCCGCACCAGAGGCGCTCAAGAGCAACGCCTGCTTGCCCGGCGTGTTCGGTGACAAATCGGTCGTCTCCGTCGTTATCGTCCCGCCGCCGGAAACGTTGTCCCACCAACCCGTATCCCCCGCACCAGGAAAGTAATTGGTCACCGCAAAGTAATCCCCCGAAGCCATGTTGGTAGTCTGGTCAAACTGCACGATCTGACCGCAGCCCGAGCAGCTGCTCGGATTCTTCGTGCTCGAAACCACCGTCCCAGTTACACCCGTCGAAGCTCCAGAAATAATCTCGTAACTGGCACCAGTCCAGAATCCCGTGGGCTGCGGACTGAAATTGTTATCATCCGTGCACGTATTCGCCGTCACAATCGCACACTTCATGATGCTCCGGTACTTCAACCCTTCAAATCCAGGATTCTGAAACACCAGATTCTTCATCATCTGTCCCGAATCCCAATACGTCTGATCGCCAAGATTCACTCCCAGCCTATGAACGGGAGTCTGCAACACATTCCCAGTAATCTGAATGTTGGTCGGCGTTGTCTGAGAATAACTCAAGGGCGAGTACCAAAGTACCGCAAGCGTTACCAGAAAAAGGAAGTATGGCTGAAAACGCGACATCAGCTTCGAATGGCATAAGTACATAGCAAACTCCTAAAAAATCTGGGATGGGTTCAACAAAAACCTCGATGACTCTTGCGAATTACTTTCGTTTCATCTTTCACATAAAGATTCGCTAACAGTTTCATCGCCATCCAGTTGCAGTCACGGTAGATTACTTAGGAAACCCTAAGGCAGATACACCCCTGCGCCAGCGTATTTGCGCGGAATTAAGCCAAATTTGGGGGAATCGAGACGCCGGTTTGCGGTCCCTTTGAGGGAAGGTGCCAATCGTTTCGTCAGAAACGTAAGAGCGGTCCGCGTCGCGGGTTAGGAGTTGGTGGTGCCAAGGCGAAGAAGTTTAGTAATACAAAGCCTCTGATTTTCAGACACATACGGAGAACCATTCTGGGGGAATAGGCTCACCGCTTGGTGCAACGCTTGATTGGCTGCTGCCCTCAGAATAGCAGGTATTTTCGTTAGAACAAGCTCATCCTTGCTCGGTTTCAACCTTTTACCTCGACTGCGACCGGTATTCACATGCCATTCATCCAGCCCCACAGCACCGACCGCACTTCCCGCGTTTTTGAGATTTCTCTCCGAAATTCCCAGCAAAACGCAGCCATACAAACGTCAATCTCGAGAAGAGCTACCTCGCACCCCACCCGGTCGGCGCGGCAGCCCTCTCATTTCCGCTATCCTTCAGTTGGCCCATTCGCTAAAATAAGGGCTTGCCGCAAACCCTCAAAGTGCCGCCCGGTTTTGGCCGGGGATGACCCAACTCTGCAGCGGGAGTGCCCAATCGAATGACCCAAAATGAGTTGCTCCCCCCCTCGTCGCCCGCCCCCGACATCTCCCTCATTATCGTTTCCTTCAATACCCGCGAGGTCCTGCGCGAGTCCCTGCAATCCGTCGAACGCGAAAAAGGTCCCCTCCGCATCGAGACTTTCGTCGTCGACAACAATTCCAAAGACGGCTCAGTCGCCATGGTCGAGAGCGAGTTCCCCCACGTCCGCCTCCTCTGCAGCCCGGTAAACCTCGGCTTCGGAGCAGCAAACAACCTCGCCCTCGCCCTCGCCACCGGACGCTACGTCGTCCTGCTCAACTCCGACGCCTTCCTATGCCCCGATTCCCTCCGCCTCTCCGTCGAGCGCATGGACGCCCAGCCACAGGTCGGCCTCGCCGGTGGTCGTCTCGTCGGACGAGACTTCTCCCTCCAGCCCTCCGCCCGCATGTTCCCCTCCATCCTCTCCGACTTCCTCGTCCTCACCGGCCTCGCTGGTAAATTCCCAAACTCCCGCTTCTTCGGCCACTTTGACCGCACCTGGGCAGACCCCATGCAGCCCGCCGAGGTCGATTGGGTCCCAGGTGCCTACTCCATCATCCGCGCCGATGCCCTCCGCAAAGTCGGCTTCTTCGACCCCAACTTCTTCCTCTACTCCGAAGAGGTCGATCTATGCCGCCGCATCCAGCAAGCCGGCTACAAAATCATGTACTGGCCCGACATTGTCGTCATCCATATCGGTGGTGAATCCTCCCGCCAGATCAAAACCCTCGAAATGTCCTCAACCGGGGCACAACTCATCCGCTGGCGCATGCGCTCCACCCTCCTCTACTACCGAAAACATCACGGCTCCGGGGCGTGGATGGCAAAAATGCTCGAGCTCGCCCTCTACCAGCTCTCCGCCCTCCGTAACAGCCAAAGCCACGACCCCGCCCGCCGCGAACGCGCCAACCACAACCGCAATCTCGCCCGCCTCATGCACCAGGCCTGGCAAGACACCCAGGGAGGCCGCGTCTCCCCTCCCCGCCCCTGGAAATTCGACTAAAACATCCCGCGAAATGGCGCTGACCGGAACCACGAATGCCGACTTGATTTTCACCAGGAAAATCAACGCCTTCCGTTTTCAGAGAGTCCATCCTCTTGCGGAAATTGCCTCAGCCCGCAGAGACTCGAACCCCATCCATCCAAATCCCCGCGCACGTAACACCTGCGAGCACCAACCATAAAAAGCTCACCACCATCGCGCCTCCCAATTGGCGGTACAGCACCCCATCCACCCCGTGAAGTGAGACAGCCTCCACCAACCACAGCTCCACCGAAAGAAACGTGCCAAGCAGCGCGATTGACGCCCCCGGCCGGGCCTCGAAACCCCTCAAAATCAAAACCGTACCCAGCGCGGTCAGGCAACCGATCCCTGTCAGCACCAGCAACTGTGGCCCCCGACGCTCCCCATACCAGCCGCCCTGCATCGCGTCCGTCATCCAGATTTCATGCAGCTTCCAGCGCAGATCAAATGCCATATCCGCCAGTAGACCCAACTGCACCGCAGCCAAACCCATAAAGACTGTGCTGCTTGCTCCGCTCAACCTGCATCGCCGCCAGCGCCAGATGCACGCCGCAAACGACACCACGAAGCTCAGCATTCCAAACACACGCGTTAACGAAAAATAACCGTAACTCCAAGTCATAATTTATCCTTACTCCATGCTAACCTCCGGTCGGATGCCCGCATGATCGTTCCTCCATTGCTCGCCCTTTTCGCGTGGATTCCGATCAGTCTCCTCCTGTTTCGAAGATTTCCAGTCAGAATCGCCTTGCTCATCAACTTCGTTGGCGGTTGGGCCGTTCTGCCTGCAGCAAACTATGTCTACGAGGGCACTCCGTTCCCCTACTGGATACTCGGTACCAGCCTTGAATCACCCTACTTCATCACCAAAGCCTCCATCATCGGCCTTTCTGGCATCCTCGGCGTCTTCTTATTCGATCGCGGCAGCTTCAAACGTTTCAGACTCACCGTGTGGGATCTCGCCATGGGCATGTGGCTCATCGCACCACTGCTCGCAGCCATCGCCAATCCTGACAACCTGGCAGAGGGCTTCACCGGAGAAATCTATCAGCTCCTCGCCTGGGGCAGCCCCTACCTCATCGGGCGTCTCTACTTCGTCGATACCCAATCCCTGCGTTTGGCTGCAAAAGCCTTTGTCATCGGCGGCCTGGCCTACATCCCCTTCTGCATCTTTGAAATCATCAAAGGCCCCCAGCTCTACGCCCGCCTCTACGGCTATCAGCCTTTTCAGATGACTGGCGCCCAACGATTCATCGGCTTCCGCCCCATCGGTCTGCTTGAAAACGGAAACCAACTCGGCATCTGGATGGCCACCGCCACCCTCATCGCCATCTGGCTCTGGTGGCGAAAAACCGCCCCTTCTATTCTCGGCATTCCCATCATCCTCGTCGCAATAGCACTGTTTATCGTCACTCTCGCGTGCCAGTCCACCGGTGCCATCGTGCTCTTGCTCGGGCTCACGCCCTTTGTCTTCATGGACCCGCGCTATCTATCGCGCACTGTCAGCATCCTCCTCGTCCTGGGAATCCTCGGGTTCGCTGCATTCCGCATCGCCAATGTCGTCCAGTTGCGCGACCTCGTCAAGCAAAACTCGACTGCCCATGCCGTCGCTGGCTACCTCAAGAGCATCGGCAAAGACTCCCTCGGCTGGCGACTCTCTCAGGACGAACGCCACATCACCACCGCTCTTGATGAACCGATCCTCGGCTGGGGTCAATGGAACTGGTGGAAAGATGGCTTCCAACGACCCTGGAGCCTGTGGCTGCTCGTCTTTGGCATGTACGGCAGCGTCGGCCTCCTCTCCCTCGAAGCCCTTCTGCTCATTCCCGCACTCCGCGCCGTCTGGTTTCCCCTCGCCCGATCTGACATCGGCTACACCAACATGCGCCACACCCTCTCGGCCGCCGTGCTCATCTCAGCCATCGACAGCTTGCTCAACGCGGCAATCATCCTGCCCCTCCTGCTCGTCATCGGCGGCATGACCATCTGGTCAACCAATGACACCGAGGTCGAGGTCGAAATCGGCCAACAACGCGCCTCCGCTGGCCACGCCGGCTGGCGCGGCAGCCAAAACTCCCGCCGCAAAACCTCCGCCTGACGCGAAAAAGGCCCAAACTCATCCACGAGTTCGGGCCTTTCGCTTGAATTCAATAAAAACCTGGGCGCCCACTCTCGCTGGGCATTTGCTTTTCCGGCGAGGATTCCGAGACGTTCATTCGTCGAACAAAGAATTGTCATCCTGAGTGGAGTTTGGCGCGTTTTTTGCGACAAACGGAGTCAAAGGACCTGCTTCTGAACTACTCATTTCTTGAATGAACTTCCGATTCCCTTGCCCGGGTGGGATATCGCAAATCTGCTAACCCGCAAGCATCCCAGCAGCAACTTCCCCCAGCGCCTCTTCCCACCCCGGCATCTGAAAGCCAAACGTCGCCGCAAATTTCCCGCAGTTCATCCGGCTGTTCCGCGGCCGCTTCGCTGGCGTCGGATACGCCTCCGTGGGAATCCCCACCACCTCAGGCGCCTTCTGCCTTCCGGCAAACGCCACAAAGATCGCCCGCGCAAACCCGCACCAACTGGTCTCCCCTGCACATGTCAGGTGATACACCCCGCTCGCCGCGGCATCCGTCCCAGCCGCGCCTAGCGTCCGCACCACCGCAAGCGTCGCCGCCGTCAGTGCCTCAGCCGTTGTGGGAGCGCCAATCTGATCATCCACAACCTTCAGCACTTCCCGCTCCCGGCCAAGCCGCAGCATCGTATGCAAAAAGTTCTTCCCCTCAGCCGCATACACCCAGCTCGTCCGCAGAATCACATGCTTGCAGCCCGCCGCCGCAATCGCAGACTCCCCGTCCAGCTTCGTCTGCCCATACACGCTCAGTGGTCCGGTCGCATCCAACTCCACCCACGGCTTCGTTCCCGAACCATCAAAAACATAATCCGTCGAGTAGTGAATCAGCCATCCGCCAGCCCGTGCGACTTCCTCGGCCATCACGCCCACGGCAACCGCATTCACCAGCCGCGCCAGCTCCGGCTCGCTCTCCGCTCTGTCCACAGCCGTATACGCCGCAGCATTGATGACGATTTCAGCCTTTGCCGCCCGCACCGCCGCTCGCACCGCCGCAACGTCAGAAAAATCCACCTCAGCCCGCGTCAGCGCCGTCAGCTCGTGCGCCGCGCCAAGCGCCCGCCGCAACTGCATGCCCAGTTGTCCGCCCGCTCCCAGCAGCAGCACCCGCGCCATTAGTCGAATACCTCAGCCAGCGCCAGCGGCATACCCACCGCATCCTTCGCCGACAAAATCGCCTCTTCCGGCGAAATCTTCCAGTCAATCCCCAGCGCCGGATCGTTCCACAGCACCGTCCGCTCTGCCTTCGGCGAATAATAGTCGGTCACCTTGTAGCTCAGAGCCACCGTCTCCGTCAGCGCCGCAAACCCATGTCCAAACCCTTCAGGAATCCAAACCATCCGCGAGCTATCCCCGCTCAAATCAATCGTCGTGTGCTGCCCAAACGTCGGCGAACTCCGCCGCAGATCCACCACCACATCCAGCGCCGCGCCCGTCACCACCCGCACCAGCTTTCCCTGTGACTGACCTATCTGATAGTGCAACCCGCGCACCACGCCCTTCTTCGAGAGCGAAAAATTATCCTGCTTCCACTCCGTCGGCAAACCCATTTCAGCCAGCCGCGCCTGGTTAAAAGTCTCAAAAAAGAATCCCCGGTCATCGCGAAACACCCGCGGCTCAATCACCAGTACCCCGGGCAGAGAAGTCTCAATCACGTTCACAGCAACCCCTCCTGCGCCGAAAGCACAAACGGCTCATCCAGCAACCCCAGCAGATATTCGCCATAGCCGCTCTTCGCCGCCTTCACTGCCTCTGCCTTCAGTTGCTCCCGGTCAATCCATCCCTTGCGGAAGGAAATCTCCTCCGGGCTCGCCACCTTCAACCCCTGCCGCTGCTCAATTGTCTTGATAAATAACCCCGCCTCAAAAAGCGAATCGTGCGTACCCGTATCCAGCCACGCCATGCCCCGGCCCATCACTTCCACCTGAAGCGTCCCAGCTTCGAGATAATGCCGGTTCACATCCGTAATCTCAAGCTCGCCGCGCGGCGAGGGCTTCAGATTCGCGGCCACTTCCACCACCGAGGCGTCATAGAAATAAATCCCCGTCACCGCATACCGCGACTTCGGCTTCTTCGGCTTCTCTTCAATGCTGATCGCGCGCCCGTCCGGCCCAAACTCCACCACCCCATACCGCTCCGGATCCTGCACCGGATACGCAAACACCGTCGCGCCCGACTTCCGCGCAGCCGCCGAAGCGAGCAAAGTGCTCAGCGTCTGACCATAGAAAATGTTGTCGCCCAGCACCAGCGCACAGCTCTCGCCGCCAATAAACTCCCGCCCGATGATGAAGGCCTGCGCCAGCCCTTCCGGCTTCGGCTGCACCGCATAGCTTAGCTTCATGCCCCACTGGCTGCCGTCGCCCAGCAAAGCCTGAAAGCTCGGCGTATCCCGCGGGGTCGAAATAATCAGCACTTCCTGAATCCCCGCCAGCATCAGCGCCGACAGCGGATAGTAAATCATCGGCTTGTCATAGACCGGCAGCAACTGCTTCGAAACCACCTGCGTCACCGGATACAACCGCGTCGCCGATCCTCCGGCCAAAAGAATACCCTTCATCGCTCCCTCAATCTCTCCACTACGCTCGTTTGGAAATGGTTCATCAAGACTGGAAATAAACTCTATGCAAAACCATCCTCAACATTCGGTGCCCCGGCCCCGCTGTGGAGACCGGGCATCCGAATCGTGCACCAGATTGATCCTCCCCCGAACACCAATCCGGTCACAAACCAAGAATAGAGGCACTTAAGCCAATCCACCATTATTCTTTCGGGTCATAGCAACACCCACAAAAACCAATTCGACTGCCCCACTTCGGGTGCCCCCGGTCTGGACCTTCAGACCGGGGTCTCTCATCCCTCCCGCCGACCTACACCGTCGGATGAATCCGTCCCCCCGCCGCAATCTCCAGCGCATGTGGCAACAGCGGCAAAATCACCGCCAGATTTTCGACCGCTCCCCGCTCACTCCCAGGCACATTCACAATCAGCGTCGCCCCGCGCATCCCCACCACCGCCCGGCTCAGCCACGCATGCGCAAACTTCGCTGCACACCCCGCCCGCATCGCCTCCGCCAGCCCCGGCACCTCGCGGTCAATCACCCGACGCGTCGCCTCCGGCGTCACATCCCTGGGACCAAGTCCAGTCCCGCCCGCCGTAACAATCAGCTCATACTCCTGATGGCAAAGCTCATGCAGCAGCGTTGCAATCGCGTCCGCATTGTCCGGCACCAGCCCCCGCCCAATCGTCTCCCCCGGCCAGGTCTCCGCCAACAGCCGCGCCACCGCCGGACCAGCCGTATCCTCCTGCTGCCCCGCCGCGCACCGATCCGAAATAGTAATCACCGCAATTCCCGGCATACCCCAGAATCCTAACCCAAACCACCCCACCGGCACAGCTTCGCCTTCACCACTTCGGTCCTATCGAATCTAAACTGGGCCTCGTTCCAACACTCTGTCCCTCAATCGCCTATCATCAATATGTCAGTCTCTGCTCACCGTTGCACCAACCCCCGGAGAACCCCATGCGCAAATTCGCCCTGCTCGCCCTTCTTTCGATCGCCGCCACCCCGCCCGCCGCCGACGCCAAATCCATCTACGACTTCACCCTCAAATCCATCGACGGCCAGCCCACCCCGCTCTCCGAGTACAAAGGCAAAGTCGTCCTCCTCGTCAACGTCGCCAGCCGCTGCGGATTCACCCCCCAATACACCGCCCTCCAGGCCACCTTTGATAAATACAAGTCCCGCGGCCTCGTCATCGTCGGCGTCCCTGCCAACAACTTCATGGGCCAGGAGCCAGGCACCAACGAGGAAATCAAGTCCTTCTGCTCCAAAAAGTACAGCGTCACCTTCCCACTCATGTCCAAGCTCTCCGTCAAAGGCGACGACAAGACCCCGCTCTACGGATTCCTCACCAGCAAATCCGCCAACCCCAAATTTGGCGGCGAAATCCAGTGGAACTTCACCAAATTCCTCTTCGACCGCAACGGCAACCCCGTAGCCCGCTTCGAACCCAACGTCACCCCCGACTCCCCTGAAGTCACCGCCGCCATCGAAGCTGCCCTCGGGCGCTGATTCGGTCCAGCGCAACATGACACAACTTTTCCTCGACTGCGATGGCGTGCTGGCCGACTTCGACTCGCTCGCCATCGAAATCTTCGGCCAGCATCCACGAGCCGCCGAGGCTGCCCTGGGCACAGATGAGTTCTGGAACCAGCTCCGCAGCCACGGCTCCTTTTACCGCGACCTCCCTCTCCTCCCAGACGCCCAGCAACTCGTGCGCGCAGTCGCCCACTTGAACCCCATCATCCTCACCGGATGTCCCCAGGGCGGCTGGGCCGAATCCCAAAAAGTCGCCTGGGCTGCCCATCACTTTCCACACCTCGACATCGTCACCTGCATGTCCAAAGACAAGCGCCTCCACATGCAGCCCGGCGACATTCTCGTCGACGACTTCCTCAAGTACCGACATCTCTGGGAACAAGCCGGAGGCATCTTCGTCCACCACACCTCCGCCCGCGAATCCCTCGCCCAACTCGCACTGCTCGGGCTCCCCATCCAACCACTGAACTCCAAAACATAAGCCTCGCCACCGCCCTCAACCACTACCAGACCCTGTCCTTCCCAGCCTGTCCATTTCCCGACAGAGGCCGTTCATTTTCGGACACTTCTCCACCGCTCCGGCCGCCTCAACACTCAAAACAAACAACTTCCCTTCGGCATCCAAATTGCTCTCTTCTATTCAAGAGGAAATCCGCATGCTCCAGATCGTCAACGAACTCGCCTTCGAACTCCGCTTCGCACTCCGCCAGCTGCGCAAGTCCCCAGGCTTCGCCGCTACCGTTGTCGGCACGCTCGCTCTCGGCATCACCGCCGCTACCGTCCTCTTCAGTGTCGTTGACGCGGTTCTCCTCCGCCCCCTGCCTCTACCCGAACCAGACCGTCTCATCGCCCTCGACACTCTCGAACGCATCCACGGCAGCACCGGCCCCTCCACTTCGCCCAACGAAACCTCTTACCCCAACTTCTTCGATTGGCGCAGCGAAAACAAAAGCTTCTCCTCCATGGCCTCCTACACCACCAATGGCCTCACCCTCGGCGGCCAGCGCGGCACCCCCGCGCGGCGCATCAGCGGTGCCGAAGTCTCCTCAGACTTCTTCTCCAGCCTCGGCGTTGCCCCCGCTCTTGGCCGCGGTTTCACCCGCTCCGAGGAGCTACCCGGCTCTCGCTCCGTTGTCCTCAGCCACTCGACCTGGCAAACGGAATTCGCCGCTGACCCAACCATCCTCGGAAAAACCATTACCCTCAGCGATAACATCTACACCGTCATCGACGTCATGCCCCCCGGCTTTGCCTTCCCCATCTTGAACACCGACATCGCCCTCTGGACCACATTCGCCATCGAGGCCGAGGGCAAAAGCCCCTCCACCCAGCAGCGCGGATGGAACCAGCTCTCCGTCGTCGCCCGCCTCCGCCCCGGAGTCTCCCTCCCCCACGCAAAAGCTGAGATGGATTCCCTCCAGCAATCCCTCGCCGCCCGCTACCCAGACGAAGATCAAAACGAAACCAACGTCAGCGCCATCCCCGTCCTCCAGGACCTCGTATCGGAAGAAGAGACCCCACTCCGAATCCTCTTCGCCGCCGTCTGCTCTCTGCTCCTCATCGTCTGCGCCAACGTCGCCGGCCTCCTGCTCACCCGCGCCAGCCAGCGCCGCGGAGAGCTCGCCATTCGCTCCGCCCTCGGTGCCTCCCGCCTTCAGCTCCTCCGCCAGTTGCTCCTCGAATCTACCCTGCTCTCCCTCGCCGGCGGTCTCGTCGGCATCGCGGCGACCAGCCTGTTGCTCCAGATTCTGCCCGGCATCCTCCCCGCAGACCTGCCCCGCGTCCACGACGTGGCGCTCAACACCCCCGTGCTCGCCTTCGCCGTCGGCCTCTCCCTGCTCACCGGCCTGCTCTTTGGCGTTCTTCCCGCCTGGCTCGCCTCCAAACAAGATCCCGCCCTCGCCCTCGCTGAATCCACACGCAGCGCCTCCACCGGACGCCGGCACTACCGCCTGCAAAGCACCCTCGTCATCGCCCAGACCGCCATCAGCCTCGTCCTCCTCGTCGCCGCAGGCCTGCTCATCCGCAGTTTTGACCGCATCCTCAACGTTGACCCCGGCTTCGATCTCCAAAAGGCCGTCACTTTCCGCATCGGCATCCCCGACGCCCGATACTCTCACCAGCAACAAGTCCAGCTCTATCACCAGCTCCTGCCCGCCCTCCGCGCTCTCCCCGGCGTCCAGTCTGCGACTGCGGCCTATCCCCTGCCCATGACAGGGGCCGATATCAACATCTCCTTTTCCATCGGCGGCCGCCCTACCAGGCCCTCAGAAGAACCCAGCGCTCCCGTCAGCCTCATCACCAGCAGCTACTTTGAAACCCTCCGCATCCCTCTCAAGCAGGGCCGCTTCTTCCTCCCCACCGAGCACAACGAAAAAGGCCCCCCCGTCGTTATCGTCAGCGAGGCATTCGCCCGCCGCTTCTTTCCCGGCTCAAACCCCATCGCCGCCGCGATCGGCCAGCACATGCGCTCCGGTGTCGGCATTGGCGATACCCCGCCCATGCGCGAAATCGTCGGCGTCGTCGGCAACGTCAAGCGACATACCCTCACCGAACCCGACCGGCCCCAGTACTACATTCCCTACGAACAAGGCCCGATTGCTGCACCCGCCATCGCTCTCCGCGTCACCGGCGACCCCTCCAGCTTCGCGCCCCTCGTCCAGTCAGAAGTCGCACGAATCGACAGCGGCATCCCCATCTACCGCTTCCAGGCCTACTCCGATGAACTCCGCCGCACCACCGCTCAGCAGAAATTCCAGACCTTACTGCTCACCGCTTTCGCAGCCGGCTCGCTCCTGCTCGCCGCTCTCGGGCTTTACTCGATCCTCAGCTACATGGTCGCGCAACGTACCACCGAGCTCGGCCTTCGCATCGCGCTGGGCGCGCAACGCAGCAACATTCTCCAACTCATGCTCTTCCGCGGCCTGCGCCTGTCTGCCGTTGGATTGGCCCTGGGCATCGCAGTCTCCATCCTGCTCACCCGCTTCGTCGCCAATCTGCTCTTTGGCATCAAGCCCTTTGATGCGCTCACCTTTGCCGTCGTCACCCTGATCCTGCTGTCCGTCTCTTGCGCCGCCAGCCTCATTCCAGCCGTTCGCGCAGCCATGCTTGACCCCAGCGAAACCCTCAGAAACCAGTAAGAGAGTCCGCTCGAAGCAACCTTTTTTGAGTAGATTTCGAGGAAGGGTGCGGGCTTCAGCCCGTTCATTTGCCATGCGAAAGAACGGGGCTTTACTGCTTGCCAAAAAAATTGGTTTTTAAGGAATGCCGGAGATTCATCCTCGGCATAAAAAGCAAAGCATACCCGCGGGGGTTCAGCCCCGGAGGTATGCTTTGCTCCCACTTCCCCGCAAAAATCGAGCCTTCCGCAGCCTCATCAGCCCCTCAGCCAATCAAGCAATCAAGCAATCAAGTTCAGCGACTTCATCGATTTCCTGACCCAAGGCCTCAAGACCCCGCAGCAGGCCGCTTCGCTGACAGCCCTGCCACCAGCACCACAATCGCCGTTCCAACCCCCGGTCCCCAGATCGGCACCCACTGACGCAGAGAAAACCAGCAGGCCCAGATCATCGCGACCCACGAAAGCGCCGTTGCAATCACCGCCCACCGCGCCGTCTTCAGAAAAAGTTCCTCTGCATCCAGCCGCCTCTGCGCAGCCACCGCTGCAAACTGGTAGGCCGTCGTCAATTCCTGTCGCGCTGACAAGAGTTCCGTCGTCGCCGTCTCTTCCTTCACCCGTGACTGCACCAGTTCAAACATCGATTGATCCAGCAGCTTGTGCGTCTCCTGGGCAGCCTGTTCCGCCTCTCTCAAAAGCCGTTCAGCTTCCTCCAGTCGCTGTCCCGCCGTCCTGTAACCGGCCGACAACGCCTGCTGCGCGTACTCAAAATCCGCGCTGTACTTTTCCTCTTTGCCGATCGCGTCTTTCAGTTGCAGCGTCGCTTCATCCAAAAGCCTCTTCGACTCCTCGGTCGCCTCTGACGCCTGCTTCCAGACGCGCTCCGCCTCTTCCAGCAGCTCCCGCGCGGCGAGACTGGCCGCCTCAAATGCCTCCTGTGAAAGTTGATAGGCAACCGTCATCGGCTCCAAATTCACTTCCTCACGAGTTGACCCTGCCGCCATTCCCTCCTCCGGACGCCACGGCTCCATGCTCGCAAGACCAGTCGAACTTCCCGTCAATGCCTCTGCTTCCATCGCTCCCATGGTCAAAGCCATCTCCTCAGGCGCAGCTTCCGCCGCCATCACAGCCTGCGCTTCCTCGTGGAGCAACTCCTCCGCATAGGCCGCAGCCAGTTTCGATGCATCGCTCACCGCCGATACGGCTGACCGCATTGTTCCCTGCGCAGCCTGCGGCGCCATCACCAGCTCATTCACTGTCGCCGCATCCAGAGGATGCCATGACGCAACCGACTCCTCGACAATCCCCCGGCCCGTTCCGCCCCGCAACTCACTCTCGCGCGATACTTCCCGCTGCAAAACATGCATCGGTTCAGCGCCTGCAAGAGATACTCGCTCCTGCCCGTAGCCAGCCTGCACCCCGCCCATGGCTCGCCCCAACTCATGCAGTTTCCGGTTCAGAGCTTCCGTACGCACCGCATCCTCCAGCAAAACAGACCGTGCCTGCTTCACCGCCTCAATCCGTCGCATCCGCTCATGAATTTCGTACTTGAGACCGTCAATCTCTTCCAGCAAATCAACCAGCTTCGTGGAATCGGCGTCCTTCCATTCCTCCACCTCAGCCACACGCGCCGGCGGCTTCTTCGCCAACGCTGCATCCTCGGGAGTCACAATCCTTAAGGCATCGCTCATATCGATTCAACCAACCCATGATTTTCCGGCAGCCGCGCGCCACCATGCCGGCGTCCTGCTCCCGACCTGCTGCAGCCGGTCAACCAACTGCCTCGCAAATTACGGGTCAGAAGCCCTTTTCTCGCGACAATCGTACCCGCTTCCGTTCCCATGAAAACCCGTCCACAATCAATTCATCGCGGGCTCTCTTCCCATGAGAATGCCTTAAGAATAGCTCTCAGTAACCTCCCATCAAGCACCAACGGTGTACCCGGCACTGGTACTTTAGTGCAGCTTCACTCACTCCAATGCGGGATTCCCTTCCCTTCGCACTGCAACCCCATCCCGCCCGTGCCGCAGGCCTTATCCCTCAAAAATCAAATCTCAAATTCGCCCCGGTTCCCGATAGACTAGTCTTTTATTAACATTCATCTCTGCCACGCATGCGCTCACCGCGTCTGCTCTCAAGGAGCTTCTTTGAAGTTGATTGGATGCTTGCTGCTCCTCTCCGGCTGGCTCATCGTCATCGCCGCACTGGTCATGCTCACCACATTTGTGCAGCGCGCTGCCTTTGTCACCGCCGGCATGGGCCTCGAAATCCTCGGCCTCGGCCTCCTCACTCACAACTACACAGCCGAGCAGCGGAGGGCCAAATGAACCCCGCCACCCTCACTCCCACCACCCTCATCCTCTGCCTCGTCTGCCTCCTCCTCACCCCCCTCGCCGCTGCCGGCCTCGCCCTCATCCACCAGGGCCTCGGACGTTCCCGCAGCGCTGCCCAGGCCATGCTCGCCACCCTCTGCGTCCTCGCCATCGCCGCCATCGTCTTCGTCCTCGTCGGCTCCGCATGGACCGGCTTCGTCGGAGGCGCTTCCCAATCCTTCCACGCCGCAGGAGCCACCTGGGACTGGCTCGGCCGCGAAACCCTCTTCGCCCAGAACATCCGCTTCGACAACCCCACCCAGCTCCACGCCGCCCTCGAACTCTGCCTCCACATGTTCGCCGTCGGCATCGCCGCCATGATCCCTCTCAGCGCCGGCACCGACCGCTGGCGGCTCGCCCCCATCTGCGTCGCCACCGCCCTCTATTCGGCGTTTACCTACCCCTTCTTCGCCCACTGGGTCTGGGCCGGCGGCTGGCTCTCCCAGCTCTCGCAGAACTTCGGCGGCATCAACGCCATCGCACCCTTCTTTGATTCAGGCGGCGCCAGCCTCATCCACGTCGTCGGAGGACTCATGGCACTCTCCGTCGCCTGGATCCTCGGCCCCCGCCGCGGCAAATACTCTGAAGACAAAATGGCCACCGCCATCCCCGGGCACAACATCGTCCTCGTCCTCTTCGGATGCATCCTCGCCCTCGTCGGCTGGATCGGCCTCAACTCCGCCGCCTCCCTCCTCTTCTACAAAGTCCAGCCCGAACAAATCGTCGGCGTCATCCTCAACTGCGTCCTGTCAGCCTCCGCCGGACTCCTCGCCGCCGTCCTCACCACCCAGATTCGCTACCGCAAGCCAGACGCATCCCTCTCCGCCAACGGATGGATCGCCGGACTCGTCGCCGGCTCTGCAGCCTGCGCCTTCGTCTCACCCCTCGCCGCCACCTTCACCGGAGCCATCGCCGGACTCCTCGTCACCTATATGGTCGAAATGTTCGAGCTACACCTCCTCGTCGACGACCCCGGCGGCGCCATCTCCGTCCACGCCGGCGCAGGCCTCTGGGGATTAGTCTCCGTAGGCCTCTTCGGCCAGCACCCCGGCACCTTTGGCAGCCACATCCTCGCCCAGTCCATCGGCATCGCCACTCTCCTCGGACTCATGCTCCCCTTCATCCACATCTGCAACCTCTTCCTCAACCGCTTCCTCCCCTACCGAGTCGACCGCGACGGAGACTGGCAAGGCATGGACATCCGCGAACTAGGCGCCGGCGCCTACCCGGAATTCGTAATCCACGCCGACGAATTCATCCCCCGCTAACCCCCACCCCCATCCGAATCGATCACCACCGTGGGTGCGACCGGTTTGCCCACGCCCCCATTGGACTCTGAGGCGGCAAGCCAGGGCTCTCGTGGTATGCTCCGCATGAACTGCAAATGTTGCTCGGAGAGCGCACTCTCCACGGTTTGCGGTCCTGGGGTGGACTTGTGAATTCGTCTCCTGCTTCATCATCGTGGCCATGGAAGCGTCCCAGCGGTCCTCTGATAATCTTTGCTGGCCTCGGATGCATTCTCGGGCTTGCCGGCTGCGGTGGCAGTCAGAGCGCTACTTCCGCTCAGCAGTCATTAGTCATCAACTGGAACAACGTCACCGTTACCTCAAAGACCACTCCCTCACTACAGGTGGTCGTGAACCCGCCCTTGCAGCCCGGCAAACCCCTCGGCGACAGCGCCTACAAGTTCGTGAGCCAGCTCGGCCCCGACTACATGCGCTATGCAGGTTGGTTCCCCTACCCCAGGCTGTCCGTGGCCGAATTGCAACCGCCAACCTCGCTCGGCACTTCATGGGACTTCACCCTCATCGATCCCATGGTGAATGAGTTTCTAACCGCCACCCAGGGGCACCCGACGGTGATGAGTTTGAGCACCATTCCGCAATGGATGTTCATCACCGATGCGCCCGTCACCTATCCTGACGACCCAGGTCAGGTCGCGTGGAACTACGAGCAGGGGACCGCATTGCGCGACCCAACCTGCCAGGAACTCGGCGACTACTACCACCGGCTGGCAAGCTGGTACGTGGACGGCGGATTCTCCGATGAAAACGGCGAGTGGCATACCTCAGGACACCACTACCACCTCCCCATCTGGGAGGTATTCAACGAGGTCGATTTTGAACACAGCACCTCAAAAGAGGACTACACGACCCGCTACGATGCTGTCGTAGAGGGCGTTCACAGCGCCAGCCCTGACACCAAATTCATGGGAATGGCCCTCGCGTCCCCCTCCAGCCATCTGGACTTCATTCAATACTTCCTCAATCCCGCCAATCACAAACCGGGCATTCCGATCGATTACATCTCGTACCACTTCTACGCAATCCCGGCTACCACCGAAACTGTCGACACCTGGCAATACACCTTCTTCGCGCAGGCTGAGTCGTTTTTGAATTCTGTTCGTTCCATCGAGACAATTCGCAAAGGACTGTCTCCGCAGACCAGGACTGACATCGATGAGTTGGGCACGATTCTACCCACCGATAACACCTCGACAGACTCTGTGCCACCACCGGCCGCTTACTGGAATCTCTCCGGCGCAATGTTCGCTTACATGTACGTGGAACTGGCAAAAATGCAGATTGATGTGGTCGGCGAATCGCAACTCGTCGGATTCCCATCGCAGTTTCCCAGCGTGAGCATGATGGACTGGCAGAACAACCAGCCCAACGCCCGCTTCTGGGTCCTCAAACTGCTCAAGGACAATTTCCATCCCGGCGACCAGCTGGTGGAAACCGACCTGCTCATTCCCAACGCCGTTGATCTGGAGGCGCAGGCTTTTGTTACCCCCTCTGGTCACAAGCTATTGCTGATAAACAAGAGAAACAGGGCCATCAACCTCCCCATACCCGATGCGGCGAACGCCACGGCAACCACGGTCGATCCCGAATCTGGAGAAGGACCCGCCCGCAGTGTCAGTCCGATCGACGGCAGCATCACCCTGCAACCCTTCGCCGTAACCGTTGTGACCTGGTGAGAAGACGCGCCACCCTCACCCCACCCGAATAGGCTCCCGCACCACCACCAGATACGAAACCGCCCCCAGCACAGAAACCATCGCGCAGATCACCAGCGCCAGATGAAACGAGTGTGTCCGGTCCAGCAGCCAGCCTGTCACCACCGGCGCAAACGAAGCGCACACAAAGCTCCCAAAGTTCTGAATCGCCGCCACCGAACCCACCACCCCCGCCGGAGCCAGCGCCTGCACCAGGCACCACCCCGCGTTCCCCGCCAGGTACGTGAAAAACAGCGCCATCCCCATCCCCAGCGCCGCCCCCGTCGCACCCGTAAGATACGGCACCAGCAGCGTGCACAGTCCCGAACACGTCAGCCCCGTCACCAGCAGCGTGCGGTAGCTCCCCACCGGAGCCACACCCCGCCGCACCAGCCAATCGGCAATCACCCCGCTAGCCATCATCCCCACCGCGCCGCAGCTGAAGGGGATCACCGCAAACATCCCCGTCGCCGCCAGCGTCAGATGATGCTCAGCCTGCAGGTAATTCGGCATCCACGACATGTAAAGCCACACCGTGTAGTTGATCCCGCCAAAGCCCAGCATCATCCCCCACATCGACCGCTGCCGGAACAGCCCCAGCCACTGCCTCAGCGAAACACCCGGCCCCTTTCGGCTCTCGCTCGACCCCGCCAGGTACCCCCGCTCCCCCTCGCTCAGCACCGCAGCAGTGCGATCCCGGTAGCACCCAAACCACACCAGCGCCAGCAACACTCCCGGCGCCCCAATCGCCATGAACATGCCCCGCCACCCAAACGCCAGCATGATCCCCGTCAAAATCGGCGGCGCTACCGCCTGCCCCAGCGTCGTCGAAGCATTGATCACCGCCATCGGCGTCGCCCGCTCCCGCACATCAAACCAGTCGTGCACCACCTTCACCGACGAAATCACAAACGGTGCCTCGCCCACCGCCAGCCCCACCCGCGCTGCAAAAAACGAAGCAAAGCCCCGCACCGAACCCGTCAGCGCCTGCGTCACAGACCACAACAGCATCCCCGCGCCCATCACCAGACGCTCGCCAAATTTATCCAGCAAAATGCCCACCGGCAGCTGCGAAACCGCATACGCCATCGAAAACACCGACAGCAGCACACCCATCCGCGTCGCAGACATCCCCAGCTCGCCGCGAATCGTCGTATTCGCAATCGCCAGCGAACCCCGGTCTACATAGTTGATCACCCCGCCTACGGCCAGAATCGCGACCGCAATCACCTGAATGCGCGCAATTCGCCGCGGCTTCTCCCTCTTCAGCGGCCCCTGCATCAACGGCTCATCCAGCGCCTGGCTCAATGCCCCAGCACCAGCGGCAAGCCAGCAATCTTCAGGTTCACCCGGTAAACGCTCGTGCTCGCCGTAATGTACAGCGTCTTGCGATCCGCCCCCGCCCAGGTCAGGTTGGCCACCTTCTCCCCAATCACAATCGTCCCCAGCGGCTTGCCCTCCGCGGTAAAGATCCACACCCCGCCCGGCCCCGCGCCATACACATTGCCCTCAACATCCACCTTCACACCATCCGGATTCCCCGGCCGCGGATCCGCCGAAGCGTCATAAAACAGCTTCCCATCCGTCAGGCTTCCATCCGCCTGCACCCGGTACTTCATCCAGAATTTCTTCGGCTCGGAATTTGAGACATACATCGTCTTCTCATCAGGAGAAAACGCCAACCCATTCGGCCGCGGCAGATCCCCCACCAGCAGTTGCAGCTCCGCCCGCGCAGGCTCCGCGCCAGCCTTCTGCCGCAGCGCATGCGCCGCCCGGTAAACTCCATTCACCGCCTGCTCCTTGTCTGGGTCATTGTCCTTCTGCGTGCGAAATCCATACGGCGGATCAGTGAAATACAGTGACCCATCCGACCGGTAAACCAGGTCATTCGGACTGTTCAGCTTCTTGCCCTTGTACGAGTCCGCCAGCACCGTAATCGGCCCACCCGCCGCCAGCCCCTCAAACCGGTACACGTTCCGCTGCGCATGCCCGGCCACCGTCAGTCGCCCCCGCGCATCGAGCGTCATCCCATTCGAACCAGGCTCTGGCCCGCCATACGCCGCAGCCCCCTTGTACCCGCTCGGCTGCAGGAAGTTAGCCGCGCCCTTCCCCGGCGTCCACTTCAAAATGCGGTTCGCCGGAATATCAGCAAAAAACAACCCGCCATCCGCCCACACCGGCCCCTCCGTCCACGTATATCCCGTGGCAATGCACTCCAGTGCACCACCCGCCGGCACGATCCGGTCCAGCCCAGCGTCAAGCCTGTCCACGCGTAGTGCTGCGGAAGCCTGCGCGCAATCCGAAGCCGCCTTCAAAGCCTTCGCCTCCGCAGCCAAACCCATCCCGCCAACCACCGCCATACCCACCACCAGCAACCTCACCACCAACGTCCAACGCATAGCAACCCTCCAGAAATCACACGCCCAGGTACCCGCCAAAGTCCGCTGCCCAGAATTGACGCAAACTCAAGCGCACAACGAATAACCGCTCTGCCCATCTCTGTCAACGAAGCCCACTCGCCGCCATCGCCCGCAGAAATCCAATCCCCTCAAACGCCACCGTCTCCGGAGTCACCGCCAGATCCCGCCAGATCGCCGCTGCCGCCGCAATCTCCGGCACATTCGCGCCAAAGCTCTCAATCGTCAGCCAGCCGTCGTACCCAATTTCGCGAATCGCCGCAAACACCGGCCCCCACTCCACATGCCCGCTTCCCGGCGTCCCGCGGTCGTTCTCGCACGTATGCACATGCTTCAAATGCCGCGCCACCGTTCGCAATCCATCCGCGATGTTCTTCTCTTCAATATTGGCGTGAAACGTATCAAACAAGACCCCCACACTCGCGTGCCCCACCTCATCGCAAAGCCGCGCCGCATCCTCTGCCGTATTCAAAAAGAATGTCTCAAACCGGTTCAGCGGCTCTACCGCAGCCTCCACGCCATGCTGTGCCAGCCACGGCCCCAGTTGCTGCCACCCCTCCACCGCCCACTTCCACTCGTCCGCCGTCCTGCGCCGCCCCGGCAGATACCCCACCGGAGCATACATCGGCCCCGCAATCACCTTCGCCCCCACCTCCGCCGTCACCGCAATATTCTCGCGAAGCTGCTCCACAGCCCGCGCCCGCGCCGCCGCATCCCCCGCAATCAGGCTCAGCCCATCCGGCATCACCGAACAAATCGTACACTCCATCCCCGTATCCGCCAGCCCCTGGCGCAGTGCCTTCACCGCAAAGTCCCGCCCCGCGTACATCAGCACCTCGACCCCGTCAAAGCCCGCAGCGCGCAGTCGCGGAAAAAGCGGCAGATGCGAGGCATCAAAGTTCGCCGTCCAGATCAACAGATTCACGCCAAATTTCACGCGCACTCCCTCAAGGCAAGAATTCTGATGCAGAAGTCACCCCGCCTCAGCACCGCCGCAATTCTATCCGCAAAGGCTCCCGACCCATCAATCCGCAGCCAGGGGCCTGGAACTCGCTCCAAAATGTTGAATGAAACAATCAGGCAGCCGTCGGCCCCGATCATCCTTCCTGCCAACTCCCGAATTTACGGGCGGCATCACCCCATCCAGCCCCGCCAGCGTCACCGGCTCGGCTCGGCTTCTTTCCACAGCACAAATTCCGCCAGAGCCACCACCCTAGGCCTCGGAAAGGTTCTCAGCCTTGCAGACCCACACCGTCAAACTTTGGTATTCGGGGCAGCGATAGGCGGCCAGCTACCGGGTGCCCCAGGTCCCGCCCTTGGGACCTGGGAACCCCTGTCCAACCGTGGAACAAACCGCGCGAAATATCACAAATTTATGATGGACAAAATCCACCTGCCGCGAATGCACAAAACCCCTGAATTGACCGCAAACCCATCTGCCTCAATCCAAAGCAGTTCCAACAAAGTCCCTTGACAAGTCCCGCCCCTTAATCAAAGACAAAAATGTTCCACGTGTAACAATCCGCTACCGCCCCCGCGCCACCAGGTACAAAAGCCCAAAAATCAAGATAGGCAGCAGCGCCAGCACCCCATACAAAACCAGCCGCCGACGCCCCGGCCCCTCCTCGGATTCCTCGCCATCCCCCAAACCGCGCTCCATCACCCCCACTTCCGCCAGATGTTCCAGGTCGTGAGCAAACTCCCGTGCATGCGGATAGCGATTCTTCGGTTCCCGCTCAAGCGCCCGGTAAATCACCTCTTGCAGTTGCTTTGAAATCGACTTTTCCAGGCTCCGCGGCGCGGGCGGCGCATTCATCAGCCGCTCATTCATCACCGCAAACGGATTCGGCCCGGAAAACGGCACCCGTCCCGTCAACATCTCGTAAAGCATCACACCCGTTGAATAAATATCGCTACGCGCATCCCCGCGCTTGCCCCGCACCTGCTCGGGCGAAATATAGTCCGGCGTCCCCATGCTCGGCGAAAATTTCGCAAACGTAAGCCGCCGCGAACCCGCGTTCGCCGCAATGCCAAAATCAATCAGTCGGATTTGGTCCTGCTCGTCCACCATGATGTTTTCCGGCTTCAGATCGCGATGCACCACACCGTGCGCATGCAGATGCTCCAGCGCAACGCAAATCGCCGCCGTCAACTTCACTGCCCGCTCTACCGGCAGTTTCTTCTCTTCATTCAGAATGCTCCGCAGCAACCGCCCGTCAATCCACTCCATCACCATGTACACGCGTGACCGGTCAGGATTGGGATACACCTTCATCACTCCCGGATGGTCGATGGTGCGGCCAATCTCTTCTTCGCGCTCAAAGCGCTCGACCAGCGCCGAATCGCTCTCAATCTCGGGATGCGGCAGCTTGATCGCCACCCGCTGGCCAGAGTTTAGATCGCGCGCGCGCAGCACCGTCGCCATGCCGCTGGTCGCAGCAATGCCTTCGATCTCAAAGTGATCGAGTTTGTCTCCAGGCTCAATGGTCAGGTTTGAAATCAGGGTCACAGCAGGCGATATGGGCGTCCGCGATACAGCCCCATCCTCTCCACACCCTTCACACGAATCACCTGTGCGCTGATGTTATCGTGACCGCCAGCTTCATTTGCCGCGTCGACCAGCCGCGCCGCGGCAGTTGGCAAGTCGCTGGTTGAGTGCAACAAGGCCTGCAGCCTTTCTTCAGGCACATACCCGTGGAGCCCGTCGGAACACAGCAGCAGCAGGTCGCCAGGCATGATATTCACCGTAATGGTATCGGCTGCAACGAACATGTCGTTGCCGAGGCTGCGGGTGAGAATGTGACGATTTTCGGCCACATCGGCCTCGGCCTGGGATAGGATTCCGAGCCGCATCTGCTCGGCCACAACTGTGTGATCCCGCGTGAGTTGCGCCCCGGCTCCGTGCCGGTAGAGGTAACAGCGCGAATCGCCCACATGCGAAATCACGGCTGAATCAAAGCGCAGCGCGCAGGCTACAAGCGTCGTGGCCATGCGGCCGCCGCTGACTGCCCCGCCCAGACTTGCCCGGCCCTGGCCCCCGTCGTACACCGCCATATTTGCTTCCTGGACTAGTTTTGGCAGCAGGGACACATGCATTACGCCCTTGGGAATCTTTTTGAATCCGTTCAAAACCGTCTCAATCGCCAGCCGCGAGGCAACCTCGCCGCGATCCTGCCCACCCAACCCATCGGCGAGCGCAAACAGCCATCCCTGCGACTGGACCTTGGCGGGTGTCTCTGGCACGACGTGACCCAGGAAGTCTTCGTTGTGATCTCGAACCCGGCCAGTATCGGAGGCCTCGGCAAACTCAATGCTTAACATCAATACTTCTCCAGAATTCGGCTTTACCCTCGCATCTCCAGCGCCTCATCACCGGCCGCTGAATGCCCCCAGGTCCGAATGCAACCGAAATCCAACGTAAAGAACGATCGGGGTGAGATACAACCAACTATACCGCCTCGAACAATCTGTTTCCATTGAAAGGCCCTGCATCCAAGCCAGTTGGGCCAGAGGGGCAAGCGCGCCGAGGGATCGTGGCTGGTTCCTCATCAAGAACAAATTCAATAGAAATACGATTTGCTGCTTGAAGAGCGTATTTGCGCCTCTGTAGAGTGAAGAGCGCGCCCTATTGCGGATGGAACGGCAAAGGCAAAAGCAGATTCCCTGCGGGAATGACAACCCAAAAAGGCAGGGGCAAAGGCCAGGGTGGGCTGAGATTGGTCGTTCCCACCCATGCGGCAAAAAACAGAGGCGCCGCAAGGGTAGGGCACCCGCATTTGTTTGGGGTTGGAACGGGCGGGGGCAAAGGCCAGGGCGGGCTGAGATTGGTTATTCCCACCCATGCGGCAAAAACAGAGGCGCCGCAAGGGTAGGGCACCCGCATTTGTTTTGGGGTTGGAAAGGGCGGGGGCAAAGGCCAGGGCGGGCTGAGATTGGTTATTCCCACCCATGCGGCAAAAAACAGAGGCGCCGCAAGGGTAGGGCACCCGCATTTGTTTTGGGGTTGGAAAGGGCAAGGGAAGAAGCGGATTTCTGGCGGGCATATGATGGTCAGGAGTTGTGCAACCCGCTTTCTGCTCATGATAGGGGTATGGACGTGCAGAAGATCTTCCAGATGCGGTTGGAGAGGCTTGATTCCGGGCTGGGGTGCACGGTGATTGCGCGCATCCCGTTTGACCCGGTGGCCGAGTGGCCTGGCCTGATCAAACTGCGGGTCAAGGGAACGATTCAAGGAACAAGCTTGCATGCAGACGCGGCTCAAAGTACGCGTCTACCTTTTGCTTTCTGTACGTCTCTGCTGCCTTCGCGCGACCCGGTGACGCAGGAGCGCGGATATTTTCTGCTGGTGACACAAAAGATGCAGAGGGCGGCGCATGTTTCTGTCGGCTGGGAGGTCGAGATTGCCCTGGAGCCGGAACTTGATGGCAAGTCTGCCGTGCCGCCTGCAGAACTGGCGCGACTTTTGCGCCCGGAGCGCAGTTTGAAGAAGTGGTTTGAGGGGCTGCCCTTTTCGCAGAGGAAATACATTGCTGACTCCATCCGCGAATCAAGCAACGCCGAGACGCGGGAGCGCCGCGCAGAGCAATGGGTGGAGTGCCTGATGCTGACGCAAGAGGGTGAGATTGAGCCGCCGCCGATATTGCAGCTTGCGTTTCGCGAGCAGCCACGGGCAGGGGCGGCCTGGGAAACCCTTACTCCGATTCAAAGGCGTAGCCATCTTCTTGCGATCTTCAGTTGCCAGAGCCCGGACTCTCGCACTCGCCGCGCGCAAAGAGCGGTAAGTGAAGCGTTGCGACTGGCCGGGGGCAAGGGCTGAACTGCAACGAACAAGGAGCAATCCTCAATCGCAACCTTCATCGGCCCCTACCTGATAGAGTTTTGAGTGATGCCTGTCGAACTCATCGTCTGGTTGCATTCACTCAGTATCGTAGTCGTCGCGTACCTGCTTGGCTCAATCCCTACGGGCTATTTGCTGGTGCGCTTTGTGCGCAAGCAGGATATTCGCAGCCTGGGCAGCGGTAATATTGGCGCGACGAACGTGCTGCGTTCGGGGGCCAAGGGCCTGGGTGCTGCGACTTTTTTGTTTGACGTGCTGAAGGGTGCGCTGGCGGTGCTGGTGGGGGCGCGGCTGGCTGCGGCGGGTTTTCCGCCCATTCCGGTGCACAATGCCGAAGCGTTGGCCGCGCTCTGCGCGGTGCTTGGGCACATGTACCCGGTCTGGCTCAGCCTTAAAGGCGGCAAGGGAGTGGCGACTGCGTTTGGCGTCTTTCTGGTGCTGGCACCGCTGCCGGCACTGGGCTGCCTGGCGGTCTTCATCGCGGTCATGTTTCTGAGCCGGATCGTTTCGCTGGCCTCGATTCTGTCTTCGGCAACTTTCCCGCTTCTTGGCTGGATATTTGCGGACCGGGTCGGTGAGCCCTGGCTGCGGACGCCGCTGATTTTTGGGATTATGAGTGGTGTGGCTGCGCTGATTTTGTGGAAACATGGGCCGAACATGCGGCGGCTACTGGACGGCACAGAGTACCGTTTTGGCGCGAAAAAGGCAGCGGTAAAGATGGAATCGAAGGCTGAGGACGCGGTATGAGCCGCATATCGATTCTTGGAGCGGGTGCCTGGGGTACAGCGCTGGCACTGGTGCTGGCGCGCAGTGGCGAAAACGAAGTGACGCTGTGGTCGCATCGGACTGAGGCATCGGACGAGATGAACAGCGACCGTGAAAACCGTCGCTTTTTGCCGGGCTATTTCTTTCCCGGCGATCTGGAAGTCACAGGGGATGATGAGCAGGCGGTAGCGAAGGCCGACATTCTGGTGATTGCGGTGCCGTCGGAATTTTTGCGACCCACGCTGGCCCGGCTGGTGCCGCACATGCACGGCGGCCAGATCGTGGTGAGCACGACGAAAGGAATTGAAAGCAACACCTATCTGCGCATGAGCGAAGTGATTGAGGGTTGCCTGGCAGAGGCAGACCTGGATTTGCCCGTGGGTGTGTTGAGCGGGCCGTCGTTTGCGCAGGAATCTGCCGCTGGAATGCCGACGGCGGTGACGATTGCGTTTACCGACGGGACTGTGGCGGCGCAGGTGCAAAGCGAGTTTTCTAAAGGATCGCTGCGGCTCTACACCAATACAGACGTGATTGGCGTGGAGATTGGCGGGGCACTGAAGAACGTGATCGCGATTGCGGCGGGCGTACTGGCGGGGCTCGGGCTGGGGCAGAATTCGGCGGCGGCGCTGATTACACGGGGGATAGCCGAGATGACGCGGCTGGCTGTGGCGGCGGGAGGGCAGCCGCAGACCCTGGCGGGATTGAGCGGGATTGGGGACCTGGTGCTGACGTGTACGGGTTCGCTGTCGCGGAACCGGACGGTGGGGTCGGAACTGGGGCGAGGGCGGAGGCTG
>JANYDG010000043.1 GCA_025359885.1 Acidobacteriota bacterium | reverse complement strand
CCGCTGCGACGCACCAAACGATGGCCCAGTAGCCCAGCTGGCCACTGCCCTGCAAGGGCAGCAAGGAAAGAGCCCAGCGGTTTCCAGAAACCGCTGCGACGCAGCAAACGATGGCCCTGTAGCTCAGCTGGCCACTGCCCTGTAAAGGGCAGCAAGGAAAGAGCCCAGCGGTTTCCAGAAACCGCTGCGACGCACCAAACGATGGCCCTGTAGCTCAGCTGGATAGAGCAGCGGTTTCCTAAACCGGAGGTCGGAAGTTCGAATCTTCCCAGGGTCACCAACCTCTCAAATCACCGCCCTCGGCACTCCGGCGCTTTTGACTTCCTGAACCACCCCGGCTATAAACGTTGATGAGACGGAAGTTTTCCCCGGCTCGCCCTCACTGCGTTCTGGCCCCGCACCCGCTGCGCCGCCCCAACCCATCACCGAGACTCACCAGGATGTTCGGGAAGACGGTGTGAATCCGTCGCTGCCCCGCAACTGTGAGCGCACCTGCAGCGTTTCCCGTCCGTTACACAGGGAACCGCCGCAGGAATCCGGCCAGAAGCCACTGGAGAATCTCTCCGGGAAGGCGGTTCGGAAAGGCGCAAGTCAGGAGACCGGTCCTAAGGTGCCAATCCCCAGCTTCCAGTCCCGAGGGGGACGGAGGAGATATATGCCTTTCTATTCTGGCCGTTCAGGCCTGTTTCGCCTATGTGCGCGAGCGTTCTGCACCGCGCTGATTCTGCTCATCACCACTCTGGCCCACGCCGGCATCATTCGCGGCACGGTGACTGATCCATCCGGCGCCACTGTCAGGGGCGCAACGATTGTTCTCACCAACGACGCAAAATACGTCGGAACAACCGTCTCCGGAGCCGATGGCAGCTTTCAATTCGTCACCGGCCAGAGCGGTCGCTTTGCGCTGCTCATCACTGCCCAGACCTTTCGCCAGCTTGAGCCGCCCGCCTTCTACGCCGACGCCACCGCCAATGTCGAGCGCACCCTGGTTCTTGAACCTGAATGGGTCCACCAGGCCATCGTCGTCACCGCCACCGGCAGCCCCACCCCTCAGCCCCAGACCAGCGAATCCACAAACGTCCTCGCTACCCTTGACCTCGGCCAACTCAACGACTTCACCAGCGCCTTGCAGATGATGCCCGGCACAGCTGTCGTGCAGGCCGGCCAGCGCGGAGCCCAGACCTCGCTCTTCGTGCGAGGTGGCCCGTCCGACGCGAACAAGGTGCTCATCGACGGCGTCAGCGCCGGCGATCTCGGCGGCCGCTTCGACCTCGGCCCCGTCTCCACTCTCGGCGTCCAAAGCACTGAAGTCTATCGAGGCCCTAACTCCAGCCTCTATGGGGCAGACGCCGACAGCGGCGTCGTTGCCTTCCGCACCGAGCGCGGCACTTCGAGCTTTCCCACTTTGCGCCTCGCCGGGGACTATGGCAACTTCTTCACCTCCCAGGAGCGTGCCGAGTTGGCAGGAGCCCGCAACAAGCTCGATTACTTTGGCGGCTTCTCCTGGCTTCAGACCTCCAACTCGCTGCCCAACAGCCAGTTTCACGCCGCCACCGCCACCGGCAACTTCGGCTGGCAACCCCGCACCAGCACCCAGATCCGCGGCACGGTTCACTACGGCGTCGATGCCACCGGAGTTCCCAACGCCTGGCAGTTTTACCACGTGGCGGCCAATGAAAAAGAAGGCGATCAGGACCTTTTCCTCAGCGGCTCCATCGACCACCAGACCACGCTCGACTGGCACAACAGCCTCCGCTACGGAGCCACCCGCAAGCGCGAACAACTCACCACCTTTGCCCCAGCCGGCCAGCTCATTGAATACAACACCGACTTTGGCCTCTCAGCATATTTCGGCAATGCCGTCACCTTCACCGGGGCCAACGGCTATACCGCCAGCGGTCGCGCGATGCTTAGCTTCCCCGGCAATTACCCTTCGCACACCCAGCTGGTCTCAAATCGCGACCAGCTCGTCTACCAGGGCGACTACCGCTTTACCCCGCACATCACCGGCCTGGTCGGCTTCCAATATCAAGACGAGCGCGGCTCAGAACCCGGCAGCACCTACTACCCGCCCGTCCAGCGCAACAACTACGACTACCACGCCGCCGTCCACGGGGACTTCAAAAACCGATTCTTCTATACCCTTGGCGGCAACCTGGCCCATTACTCGCTCTTCGGCACCCAGACCTCGCCCCACGCAGGCATTTCCTACTACCTTCTGCGCCCTAAACCCGGTGTTTTCAACGGCACCCGACTCACTTTCAATTTCGGCGACGCCGTCCGCGAACCCACCCTCACTGACCAGGACGACTCCCTCTACACTTTCCTCAAAAACAACGGCGGCCAGTCCTCGGTCGATCAACTCCACATCGCACCCATCGGCGCACCGGCCACACGCAGCTACGAGGGCGGCCTCGAACAGGCTTTTCTCGGCGACCACATCCTGTTCCGCGCTACCTACTTCCACAACCAGTTTGGCCGCCAGATCGAATATGTCGGCCTCAACCTGGTCCCTGCGTTGCTGCCCAACCTCACCCCCACCCAGCAGCAGCAGCTAGAGACATTCCTCCAAAACAACTACGCCTATGAATTGACCCTTAACTCCGAGGCCTATCGCGCCCAGGGTATCGAAACCACCGTCGAAGGCGGCATCGGCCGCAGCCTCTTCCTGCGCGGCGGCTACACCTACCTAGACGCCGTCGTCCAGCGCTCTTTCACCAACGACGATGCCGCTTTGCTCGGCCCCGTCCCCACCTTCAACGGAATCCCTCTCGGCCCCTACTCACCGCTCAAAGGCGCGCGCCCCTTCCGCCGCCCGCCCCACACCGGCTTCATCTCGGCCAGCTATGCCGGACACAAATGGACGGGGCTCTTGACGACCGCCTTTGCCAGCCGCAGCGACGACTCAACCTATCTTGCAGGCGAAGACCTCTCCGGCGGCAACTCCCTCCTGCTGCCCAACCGCAACCTTGACCACGGCTTTGCCAAACTCGATATCGGCGCCAGCTACCAGTTCTACAAGCGCCTCGCCGTCTACGCCCAGACTGAAAACCTCCTCAGCGACCAGCACCTCGCCCCCATCGGCTACCTCAGCCTGCCCTTCAACTTCCGCGCTGGCCTTCGCATCAAGCTGAGCAAATCTGCCGGAGAGTAGTTGCAAAAAGGAGTCGGTATTCATCTCTCATGACCACGTCAGTGCGCCCGAAATCAAGGGCGACCTGGCGTGCTATGGGGGCAGATTTTCTACAAAATAAAAGATTTAACTCGTAATTCTTGAAATATTGAGCAGATGCGTGTGTTAATAGATACTCAACAGCTCCTTGTTTTAGCTTCATCAACGTCGGGTTCAGTTGGTCCGGGTTAAAGAAGAAGTGCAGGATTTCGCCTGCCAGCTGCATTCATTTCAATTGATACATTTACGGCATTTTTGGGGAGACTATGATCAGCAATCGTTGCAGTCGCATCTACGCTCGCGCCCTTCTGGCGTTGGCAGTGGTCGTGGCAAGTTCCTTATCGGCCATGGCCCAGCAGACCCTGGGCTCGATTAACGGCACCGTCCTCGATACCTCCGGAGCAGCAATTCCTGATGCGACCGTCACCTTGACCAACAGCCGCATTGACCTGACCCGGGTCACCAAATCGCAGGACAACGGCTTCTTCCAGGTATTCAACCTCCCCATCGGTGAATACAAGGTCAAGTTCAGCCGCGACGGCTTTGAATCGACGGTCCTCACCGGAATCTCCGTTCAGGAAGCGCGCACGACCACTGTCAACGGCAGCCTCAAGGTAGGCCAGGTGTCGGAATCAGTTGAAGTTGTGGCAAATCCCCTGCTCAACGCCACCGACTCCACCAACGGCTATACACTTGATACTTCTCAGATTGAGCTCACACCCCTGGCCACCGGCAGCTTTACTCAGCTCGCCGTGCTTTCGCCTGGCGTCAATGCCGAACTGCTCTCCAATCTCGACTCCAACTCCGGCCTGGGCAATCAGCCGATCTGGGCCAACGGCCAGCGCGATACGTCGAATACGTTCCAGGTCAACGGCGTCGATTCCACCAATCTCTTCAACGGCAAAAGCTCCTCCGGTTCAACCTCGCAACGCTACAACTTCAATATCGGCAGCTCACCGACCGCAGGCGGATCATTCTCAGTCGGTACCTCAGTGTACGGATCAAACGGCAACAGCCTGCCCTCGCCTCCGCCTGAGTTCCTTCAGGAGTTGCGCGTAAACGCCTCTATGTACGACGCCCAGCAGGGCGCCACCAGCGGCGCACAGATTGACGCCAACACCGCCACCGGCTCAAATCACTGGCACGGTTCCGGCTATGCAAGCTACGCCAACAACGCCCTCAATGCTTCACCCTTCTTCTACAACCAGTCCTACCGGCTCGCTCAGCAGGGAAGCGGTGTCTTTCCGCAGTCGATGGTGAACCCCTTCGTACGCCGCTGGACAGCAGGCGTGACGGTTGGCGGACCCGTCATTAAAGACAAGATGTACTTCTTCTTTGCCTATCAGCGCCGCTCAAACTCCGATCAAGGCACAGGCCTGTCGCAGCTGACCGTTCCCTCGGCGCTCACCGATGACCGATCCAATGCCGGTCTTGCCGCCGCAGATGCCGTCTGGGGTGGTTCAACGACTGCAGATCAAATCAACCCCATCGCCGCCGCCCTGCTCAATGCAAAGCTGCCCAACGGCCAGTACCTGATTCCGTCGGCTCAGACCAATGCTCAGTATCAATACGGCGTGCCCAACGTCAATCTCATCGGCACCTCGGTGCTCACATCCAATCAGTCGACGCTTTCTCTTGACTACGATGTCAACAAGGTTGACCGCCTCTCTGCCAAGTACTTCTACCAGGACGCACCGGTTTCCAAGCCCTACGGCTTCTCGCAGACGGGCGGTTTTCCTGTCACGCAGAAGAACGGATCGCAGGTCGCAGCGATCGACAACACCATCTCCCTTGGCTCACATCTCAACTGGGAGCAGCGCCTCGGTTTCGTTCGGATGGGCTCCTACAGCGGCTTTAAGCAGACCGTTGACGGCGGCAACTTCGGTGTCAACTCCGGTTACAGCGCCGACAACCCAAACGATCCCGCTTACTTTGCGCCCGGATTGCCCGGCCTGGTCATCAATAACTTCGGCGACAGCAACCAGTTTTCGCCCAGCGTTCAGGTCGGCCCTTATAGCGCCTTCCCCAACATGGGCTACTATCAAAATCGCCTCAATCCCTCGACCAACGTTATCTTCACTGCGGGCAAACATACCATCGTAGCGGGTGGCGGCTACAGCTATACCCAGCTTAATATCACCAACGATCGCAGCGGCATCGGCCAGATCAAGGTCAACGGTTTCGATGACCTCCTGAAAGGCAAGGTGCACGGCGCAAGCATCGTGGAGAGTATTGACCCCGTCAGCCATCGCAACAACTCAGACCGCTACTATCGCTCCAATGAAATCTCCGCCTACTTCCAGGACAAGTGGCAAGCCGCTTCAAACCTGAGCATCACTGCTGGTCTCCGTTACGATCTTCACGGCGGCCTCACCGAAAAATACGGCAACATGTTCAACTTTGACCCCTCCCGCTACAACGTCACCGGCGACACCACGCTCGGGTTCAACGTCGTCGACGCAGGATTTGTCGTGGCAGGCAACAACAAGCAGAACCCCACCGCGGGTGTCAGCGACTCCACGTTAAAAGGCCGCCAGTGGGGCATCTCTCCCCGCGTCGGTTTTGCCTGGTCGCCCAAGGCAGGCCACGGAAATCTCGTTATCAGCGGCGGCGCCGGCATCTACTATGACCGCGGAGAGCTCTTCAGCTACCTTTCGCAGCCAGCGGGCGGCTCCATCGGCGGACCCTTCGGCGTCACCGAATCGGCCCCTCTCGTCAGCTATGCCAATGGCAACGGCGGTTCACTCGCCGATCCCTGGGGCTCCGGCTTCCACACCATGAATTCAACGCCCTCCGGCACCTACGTTCCGCCAACAGCCAACCCCGGTACAGTCAAAGCCGCACTGCAAAATCAGCTAAACATCATGACCGGTCCAGCAGCCGACCCGCAGTACGGCAAAGCCTGCGGAGCGGTCGACAGCCAGACCTACCCCGGTTACCTTGATTGCACCGGCACGCTGAACTTCGGCACCTATGACAAGAACAACACTCTGCCCTACACCATGAACTACAACCTCAGTCTTCAATGGCAGCCCACCAACTCCATTGCCATCACCCTTGGCTACTCCGGCAATCGAGGTCGTCACTCGGTGATTCCGCTCCCGCTCAATGAGCCGGGCATCGCAACCCCAAGTCATCCAATCTGGGGTGAAACCGCCACCTATGGTTTCAGCGTTCTCAATCAGAACTCACTCTTCACCGACTCCTATGGCTATCAGGATTACAACCCCATTGCCGGTGAGCAGTGGAACACTCTCGACGGCGGCAACACAGACTTCCGCGCTCCTTATGTCGGCTACAGCCCCAACGCCGCCAACTTCAAGGCTGTCGGTATCTCGGCCTATGATGCCCTCGAAGCCCACGTCGAAAAGCGGCTTTCGCACCACTTCCAGGCCGGCGCAAGCTACACCTGGAGCCACTCCCTCGACGAACAAAGCGACATCGGCCTCTTCTTCACCGGCAACGATCCAAATCACCTTCGCGATTCATGGTCCTCATCGGATTTCGATCGCACTCACGTCTTCAGCGCCAACTTCCAGGTCCAGCTGCCCAACGCTGCCAAGGCTCACTCCGCGCTCTCCTACGTTGCCAACGACTGGCACCTGACCGGCACCGGCATCCTCCAGAGCGGCGAACCCTATTCGCTCTATGAGTTCTACGGCGCCGTCGGCAGTGTCAACTTCGGTAACTACCCAACACTGATGAATCCTGTTCTCGGCATCAAAGACCCCAGACATCCAAAGCGCGCATTCACGGGCAATAAAGGTGCCTTGCGCGGGCCTGGCGGTAGCTACATCCCTCAAATTGATCCCACCCAGATCGCCATCAACTACGTAAAGCCCGGCGACCTCGGCGTGCCCATCTCCACCGGAAACGACCCTCAGGACATCTACGAAACTGCCTTCAACAAGGGCCAGCGCAACATCTTCCGTCAGGCAATGCAAAAGCGCGCAGACATCTCCATCCGCAAGATGATCCATGTCGGCGAAAAGGTCACGTTGCAGTACGAACTCAACATCTTTAACATCACCAACACCACCAGCCTTGACGTACCCCAGGATCAGGCGCAGATTCGTCAGAGCAACGCCTGCTCAAACTCGGCAGTGATCGCTTCAATTGCAAACTACCTCAACTGCACTCCTGGCTCCGTCTACATCAACTACGGGCAGATCGCAACCAGCCCCGATCCAGTTGATCAGCAGTCTGCTCTATCACGCCTTGACCAACTGCCGTACTCAACCGGCACGGGCAAAGGCACCATCCTTCCAACCCTTATCCCGCTCAATACTGGCACCTGCGTTGATGCCTATGCCATCACCGGCGGCTGCCCCAACAACGCTGCCAACTTTGGTTCCGTCATCGGCACCATCGGCGGCTCCCGCGCCGTCACCATGGCTCTCCACGTAACCTTCTAACCCGACGCCTCAGGATGCAGGCAAAAAGGAGGCTCCCACTGGGAGCCTCCTTGTATTTGCGACACGTCAGACACCGGGTAAAGGGTTCCAGATGAATAAATCCGGGCGGCTCCCGAAGATCTGCACACAGAAAAGCCCGCATCTCAAACTCAAGATGCGGGCTCCCAAAACATCTTCCCACAACAATCAGAATTACTGGATCGTCGCCACTGCGGCAGCAGCCTTGCTCTCAATTGTCACAGCGGCGTTTTTCAATCCAGCCGTCGATGCCCCGAGCTGAATCGCCCCCGCACCGCTTCCGGCGCGAACAATCACCTGCGCCCGCCCCTGGAAAAGATGCCGATGATTCCCCTGGTACGCCTCAGCGCTCATTCCGTCCCCGTTACCAACGGCCGCGATGCTTCCCGCGCCACTGATCGAAAAGGTGACGTCCTGATCCGCATCCTGCACCACCCGCCCCTTTGCATCGACCGCTTCCACGGTCACGAACGAGAGGTCCTGCCCATCCGCGTGAATGCTCTTCCGATCCGGTGTCAGCCGAAGACCCGCCGCAGCTCCCGCCGTGGTCAACACGCTCCAGGTCACTTCCTTACCGCCCCGCACCCCTGCTGCCTTCAGCGTTCCCGGAGCATACGGCACATCAAACGTCGCCTTGAACTGCTCCGTCCGCGTCGTCGGCTTTTCGCCGATCAGCTTGCCATTCAAAAAGAGCCTGACACTCTCGGCACCTGAATAAACCTCCACCTGCAGCGTCTTGCCCTCCTGTCCAGCCCAGTTCCACGAGGGCAGTGTCGGATACGTCGCCCAGCCCACCGCGATAATCTTCTTCCCCTCCGGCTCGGGCAGACGCACTGTCGCATACACCCGGTCGCCTCCGTTCCAGATGATATCGCGGTAGTAGGATTGCGGCTTCCGGAATCCCGTCAAATCCAGATCGCCGCACGCCGCCGCATGCCACGGAAAACCGTGAAACATCACTGCCATTGCAGCCTTCATCGCCGGGTCATTTCCACCTGCACCCTTGGCCATCTCTGCCATCACATCCACGCCGTTGGCCATGCCGGTGAACATCTGGTCGATGACCGCCGGATTTACAAACCCGCCCATCATCTGGTCGGCAATCTTCGCATCTTCCGGCGTGCCATACGACCACGCGCCAATACCCGACTCGCCCAGGTAGTCCATCGCCGTCCAGGTCAGATCCCCAAGCACATACGCGTTGTCATGCGAAATCTCCCACAGCGGAAACACCTTCGCCGGATACGACTCCGTCGTCAGCATCATCCGCTTCGGCAGCGCCGCATGGTCCGCCGCATAGTTCGCAATCAGGTTGTAGTTGTACCCCGTAATGTCCAGTTGCGAAAACACCGCCGCCGCGTTTGGCTTCGTCGTCGTGCCAGGGAACGCCAGCGTCAGTGGCCGCGTCGTATCCAGAGAACGAACCTCGTCGGCTAACGCCTTGCCCATTGCAGGGCCTCGGTCCACCTCCAACTCGGGAATCTCATTGCCGATGCCCCAGATCACAATCGCCGGGTGATTGCGGTCGCGCAGCATCATCGACGAAATATCCCGCTTCCACCACGCGTCAAAGTCCAGGCCGTAGTCGTACTTCACTTTGGTCGCCTTCCACGTATCAAATGGCTCATCCAGCACCAGCATCCCCAACCGGTCGCACGCATCCAAAAATGCTGGCGAAGGAGGGTTATGCGCTGTGCGCACGGCGTTGTATCCTGCAGCCTTCATGATCTCGACGCGGCGCTCTTCAGCGCGGTCAAAGGCCATCGCTCCGAGTGGCCCGTTGTCGTGATGCACACTACCGCCCGTCAGCTTGATGGGCTTTCCATTCAGCAGCAGACCCGTCTCCGCCGACCACGACAATGAGCGGATGCCGAACTTCGTCGTAACCTCATCGACAACCTCACCGCCCTTCCGAATCCGCGAAACCGCCCGATACAGCGTCGGAGTCGCGCCAGACCACAGCGCGGGGCTCTTGACATCGACGGTCTGTGACGCGTCCTGCTCTTGACCGGCAGCGATCGTCAGCGGAGATTCAGCTTTGCCCGCTTCATGTCCCGCACCGTCATACAACGTCGTTTCAACCGTAACTTCGCTCGAATCCGTTGACTCGTTTGCCACCTTCGTCTGAATCGCTACCGTCGCTGACGCCTCAGAAACCTTGGGCGTCGTCACAAAAACACCCCAGTGCGCCACATGCGTCGCATCGGTGACAACAAAGCGCACATTAATCTCCACCTCGTAGCTGAGCGGCGTCACGGTGA